>JALZJP010000119.1 GCA_030859715.1 Chloroflexota bacterium | reverse complement strand
AGGCGATCCAGCCGCGCTCGCGGGCCAGGGTCAGGGCGCGGGACACCTTGTCGGTCTCGCCCTTGCTCATGTTGGCGATCAAGTTCTGCGTGAACAATCGGTAGCAGACAGCCCGCACCGTCGCCGGATGGATCTCGGTCAAGATCGCCGCGCTGGCTTCGATCAGCGCCATCGTCTTTGTTGCCAGTCCTCTCGGCATTACACCACTCCCCCGGCGACTTCCCGCCGCGCACGCTGCCGGCGCCACCGGTCCTGAATGGCCTCACGAATGCGAGTCATGCCGTTTTCCGCTGGTTGTCACCGAGCTGGCGCTGCTTCGCCCGCTCAATGGCGAGCCAATCCCGCACCACCTGCTGATGGAGCGGCGACTCCGGTTGCTCCGCTGCCAGCGCCCGGGCATGCGCGAGCACCGCCTCAATCTGCTCTAACGAGTGCCGGCTTGCCTCACTCTCGATGATCACGTCATCGAGTGACGCAAATCCGGTGTGCGGGACAGGCGTCGATGCACCCCCCGTATTGCCTGGCCACTCGTCATCAGGCGGCCATCCATCTTCCCGAGTCGTCAAGGCCGCGAGCCGGTCGCCACGGTGGGCAATGATCTGCTCGCGGAGATCGGGTGGCACCGTCTGCCCGGTGGTGGAGCGGAAGCGAAGCTGCCCGTCCTTCAGTTGCAGCTTGACCCCGGCCGCGGTGAGCGTGTCGAGCAAGGTCGTCGTGGTCATCAGGCCACCTCCCAGCCGTCGTCGTCATGTTGCGGCGATCGCGCCCTACCGGGATTATTCGCATTATTCGCATTTTCCCGGTGATCGGAGCTTGATTCGTCTGGTTCCGGGGAATAATGCGAATAATGCGAATGCTGTGTACGAACGCGCCACCACTCTACCGGCTTGGTCGCGGTTGCCGCTTCCCGCCGTTCGATCACGCCTTCGCCATGCAACGCCGCCAACGCCGCGCTCAATTCGTCAGGGGACACATTGCGGAGCTCACGGTAGATGTCGCTTCGGGTTACCCACCTGGCGCGGTCGTCGTCGCGGTCTTTACGGAGGATTCGCACTATTCGCATTTTCAGCGGAGTCTCCGCCGCATTGGCGACGTGCTTGCCCAGCAGCCACAGGAAGCGATTGATGTGACCCCGCCACCAGTCCGACAACTCAATGGCATAGACCATCGTCTGCTCGGTGACCATCACCCGCGGATCATCGGCATGCCACAACAGGTGGAGGATGAGGGCAAGCCGTGCGGTATGGCTGGACAGCTTTTGCAGCATGCCGGCTTCCAGTCCGCTTGCCGCGTTCACCCGCCGGCTGTTCTGGTCGTAGAAGTCGATCCACGCTTTGCGCGCCCCCAGGCTCAGCTCAATGCCCATCCCGCGTGGCTTCCCTGGTTCGCGGTCGGGGGCCGGCAGTAGATCAATCTGACGAAAAAGATCGGCGATGGCGCTGTAGTGCTCGGTGGCGATCGTGGCGTCGGTCCATGCTTGGGCGCCGTGATCACAGACCACCGGTAGCACGCGTTCCGTCGAGCCGTCGGTTCCGTTCTTGCCTGCCTGGAAGGCATCGGCGTAGTCTGGTTGGAGTCCGCCGGCGACACTTGCCACCGGCGCCGACACGTACACCGGATCGCCGGTCTTGCGGTTGACCTTGATCGTTTCACTGCCCCACAGAGAAAGGGCTTGCTGGCGGTCGTTGCCGCCCTTCGCCCGGTATTTGTCGAACCCCAAGACCCAACCGCGCAGTTCGTCCACTATGATGCAGATGCCAGGATTGCAGCCCAGCAGCTCGGCCAGGGCCTCCATCGTCGTATCCGAGGTGAAATACTCACGCATCCGTGGACGCTCCGGCTCCTCGCCAACCTGGTCCTTCTTCCAGGTCGCGTAGTCTGCCTTGTACCGCGCCAGCGCTGCATCGAAGATCTCCTTCGCATCCTCTTGCAGCGCCGTGATCGGCCACTTGGCGTGCCGTAGGGCCGGCGACTTGATCGTGCCGGGGGCCCCGACGATGGCAACGGTCAGCCCGCCCCGCTCGCTCCACGAGGGTTTGAGCACGAGGTAGACCCGGTTGCCGGCCAGGGCGCCGACGAAGGCCAGGAGCGGCGCGGTGACCATCGCCAGTGGCACATCAGCGCCGAGTGATCGTGCCGCGCTCACACAGTAGGCGCGTGCTGCTTCCGGCAAGATGTGATCGGGGAAGGGCGCCACGGCTGGCGCTTCTTGCGACGGATCGGGACCAGCGGTCGAATCATCGTCCAGCGGCCGCTCGCTCCGGTTGGAGCGCGTGCCCGACGCCCATCGTTCGGTTCGGTCCAGGGCTACCGCGATTGTGCGGTCGCGATAGTCGGTTCGCTCCCACTTGTCGCGCATCAATCCCGACCGCCGGAACAAGCGGTCGAGCTGGGCCAGGTCCTGCGTCCAGAAGCTCAGCATGCTCGCGAGCGCCAGGTCAGCCGCAGAGTCGTCCCCACCGTACTCCGACGTGTCGCCAGCCCAGAGGCTGAGGAACTTCGGGGCGTTGCTCGCCGAGCGGGCACGGCCGATCACGTCTTCGTCGCTGAGAATGCTCGCGCCTGTCGTGGCTCGTGGTCGAGCATGGGTGCCATTCGTGCCAAAGGTGCGGGTGTAGAGGGCGCTGAGCTTCGCCTGTCGATCTGCGATGGTTGCTGGTGTCCCCGGATACCAGTTCCCGTTCACCGTGAAGTAGCGCCCCGAGCTGTACATCTCAACGGTACCGGCGCGCCGGCGGACATGCTCTCCGGTTGGCAGGCTGCCGCGCACGATGATGTGAACGCCGGTGCCACTCGGCGACAGTTCGGCGTAGGAGTCAAGCTCGGTCAGGATCGACCGTGCCCAGTCCGTGAGCGTACCGGTCTCCGGGTCCCGGCACTTGTCGAGGTCGATGCCGGTGTACGGGTCGTCCTCACTAAAGACGAAGCCGATCCCCGGCAAGCCGTCACGATCCGCTCGCCCGAGCGCGTCGTCGAAGCTGCTCCACGTTCGTGGGTCGGTCGAGCTGGCCCGACAATCCGCATTGGCCATCAGGGGGACTTTGGTCCACTCGCCGGGACGATCCGGCTTCGGCGCCCAGTTCCAGACAACCCACTGGTCGAGCGAGCACAGTTCTGCCGGCACGTTGCCGGGATCAACGGGGAGCGCCTTGGGCCGTCCGCCTTGCCGCGTGTCCGTAGTCATGATGCTACCCGCCGATCGCGCAGGGTCTCGACCGCGGCATTCAGTCGCCGCATCAGCTCCTCGTTCCCGCCCTTGTCAGGATGCGCGGTCTTCGCCATGGTGCGAAACGCCGCTTCAACCAGAGTTGGCGGTGCGCTCGGCAGCAGGTGCAAATCGGCGAACGCTTGATCGAGCGCCCGAATCGGGGTCGGCGCCGGCCGGGACTCCGTTCGACGCCGCCACCGCACGTCCGGGAACCACTGGACGAGCATCGCAATGACGCGATCACGATAGGGTTCATGGACCGTCCACGCTTTTGCCGGCGGGCAGTAGGTTCGATAGCGGGCGGGCACCGTATCCTTCAGCCGCTCGATGAACTGCTTGTCGTAGGGAAAGTGGACCGTGACGGCGCCATCGACTCCGTAGGTCGCTCCATAGGGCATGATCGAGTGTCCTTAGCCGCCGCTCGCGCTTCCATCGCTGCAAGCGCCAACGGCGGCAGGATGGGCTAGGCGGCGTGCGGACGGGCTTGCCGGGCGCCAGCACGTCGGGCGAACTCGTCACCCACTGCCTGGAGCTGCTCCAAGCAGAGACGGCGCATGCCGGCGCGAGCGGTCGGGCCGAAGCCATCGGCCGCGCCCAGGTCCGCGATGAGCGTCTGGTGCGCCTTGGCCAGGTCGGCGTCGCTGTGGGTTTGGTAGTTGCCGATGCCGCCGGCGATCGCGGTTCGGTGCCGTTCGACAAGACGGATGCGGTTGGCTTGGGTTCTGGTAAACTGCATGCTGAAACTCCTGCTGCTGGGGTGGAGTGATGGTCGAGGGCCGTGTCCAGTTTGCGCTGGACACGGCCTGCTTCTTCTGCGGCACTTGCCGCCTGGTCGTGCTGGCGCCTTAGTAACTCTTCAAGCGCAATACGGCTTACGACCCAACGGTCGCCGTTGCGGTAGACCGGCACCAGCAACTTGTTCAGGCGAGCGTTCTCGTAGCACTTGGTGTAGGAGTCTCCAACGCGCTTGCAGTACTGGCGGAGGGGAATCATGTCGCGTTGAACGATGCCGTTCTTGGGCATGGCTGTCTCCCGGTAGTAGTACCGTTCTTCATTGGCGGATACCACGAACGCGCCGCCAATCGCAGGGTATCAAAGAGGATTTAAGCCTTAGACGAAAAACCGGAAGAACCAAATGGAATAACCTCCGACCGTTTTTTCGTGTCAGTTTTTCGTCTTGGGTTATTGGGTGGTTAACTAGAATTCGTCTTCGTCGTCAACCAGCGGTGGACACATCGGACCGCTATTCCAGTCTCGATTTGGGATCCCGGCCTCTCGCTCTTCTTTGAATCTAGCCCTTATTGTTTCAATCCCAACCGTATCACCGGTTAGCCGGCAGTATTCCTTCACCGCCTCGCCAAGCACAGGGGGCGATTCCTCACGGGAGATCGAATACCTCTGCACTTGCCCACATCGAATTGTCAGAAAGAGATTGCAATCTACCTTCTCCTTCGGTCTTCCCCCGTAATTGAGTCTTGTGCGTCGCGTTCGAGGACCGGCTATGACAACTGGTGTTGTTTGAGAGCTACTACTGATGGGGACAACCACGGGCGAGCTTTCTGCCAACAGACTCCTTACGTCGTTACCTGGCGCGGCTTGCTCAAACGGTAGGGTGGCCGAGAGGGTCGCTTCCAAGAGATCAAGTCGCTGATCGACATGTTTAAGTATCCCGATGTACGAGTAGAACTGATCTCCAAGGTGGGTTATTGGGAGCAACAAGTAGTCTGCGTTCAGCTCTTCCAAGAACTGCCAGAACGCAGCATGGGACCACGGAGCGCTAGTTGCCTGGACATACTCCTGTGGAAGCAACTCAGCTGCCCTCTGAGATGCTTTGTTGAGCGCTGGGATCGAAAGACGCTCCAGAACCCGCAGCCGAAGCGGAACATAAAGCCGCTCCTCCTTCCGTCGCCGGGGAAAATCGGCGTGGGGGTTCGCAACTTCGATCAGCCTGCCAATACGCTCAAGGGCCTCACGAGCATCTAAGAACCGCCGCAGGGGGTCGGGGAGGCAGAGGTAATCCCAGATAATCTGCTGCTGTAAGGGCGAGAAGCCAAACGCACGTAGCGACTGGCGAATTGTATCATTGGAAGCTAGGCTCTCGTCCATGCGCGCGACTCCTTCTCAGTCGTGAGCATCCCGCCCGCTGCCGGTTGCCGCCGGTCGCGGGCATCTCTGTTCCTTACCCGAGTAGCCGATCCATCGCCGCGGCCGCGTCTACCTGCATGCTCGGCAGCACATGGCTATAAGTGTCGAGCGTGATGGCGATGCTGGCGTGGCCGAGTCGTTCGCTCACCACCTTGGCCGGCACGCCGGCCAGGAGCATCAGCGTCGCGGCCGTGTGTCTCAATTCGTGGACCTTGATCCGGCGGAGCTTCTTCGCCTTAATGATCGCGTTGAAGTTGCGAACGATATTGTTGGGATTGATCGGACCGCCGTCGCGTACAGAAAAGATCAATCGGTCCGGGCTTGGCTTCTGCGCCGGGTTGTCGGCCCATGTCCGGCGATCCTTCAGAGCCCGCAGCGCGGCGAGCGTGCCCCCGGTCAACTGCACGGTTCGGGCGCCGGCCTTGGTTTTGGTGCGCGGCTGGATCAGCACGCCGCCGGCCTTGTTCTTGTCGACCACCACGCTCTGGACGATATGCGCGGAGCCAGCCTCCCAGTTAATGTCTCGCCAGCGCAGCCCCAACGCCTCGCCACGGCGCATCCCCTCGCGCAGCAGGATGTCCCACAGAGGCGCATAGGTATCGTCCTGAGCGGCCTTCAGGAACACCTTGGCCTCATCCGGGTTCCAGTGATCGAACGATGCTCGCGGCAGCCTCGGCGCCGTCACGTCCTTCGCCGGATTGTGCAGGAGCAGCTTCATCCGCACCGCATGGTCGAACGCCTGGCTCAATCGCATGTGGCAACCGCGAATCATCCGCGGGGACAGGCCGGCATCCTTCCAGGCCATGTACTGCCCTTGGAGAAAAGCGGGGGTGACTTTTCGAATCCGCATTGGCCCGAGCGGCGAGGGCTTGATGTGCTTGGTGATGACGAGGCGATAATCAGCGATCGTGTTCGAGGTCACGGTGGCTGCCTTGTCGGCGAGCCAGCGGTCGAGGAGATCGGCCACGGACGTCGTGTCCTTCTCGAGCAGCGTGCCTTGCTCGCGGTCGATGAAGGCTTTTCGCTCCTCGGCCTCCGCGATTTTCTTGGTGCTGTAGGTTCCCAAGACGCGCCGCTTGCGCTTGCCGGTGCCGGCGTCATCGATGTCGATGACCACCTGCCACCGCGCGGTCCGGCCGTCTGACCCGAGTCGCTTGTAGAGCGCCACCTCCGCACCCTCCGGGGCAGCACTGCTGCCATATTGCTGCCATGCTGCCGAATCCGTTCCGATACGTTCCGGTCTGCTTGGTCGGTCATCGAGCTCGAAAATCCGCATTCACAAGCGATATTCTGATACGTTCCGGTAGTGTACGATATGTTGCGATTCGGTGCCAAATCGAACTTCCAAGCAGGCTGTCGCCGGTTCGAGTCCGGTCTCCCGCTCCGATCCGTCCACGGGTGGTGACCCCACGTTGCCGGCATTGCGAAGACGCCGGCCCCCAACAGTTGGCTTGCCCGTCGGTCAACCGCGCTTCCGCGCCGCCGAAAACACGACTCCCATCACCATTCCGTACACGATGTGAGCGACAATCATGACAATGGTGCGCCGACGTCCGGCTTGTCGAGGTGACGGGAAGAGGCCGAGGACGGGCATCAACCCCACGTAGTTGACAGCCCAGACGATCAATCCGTACACGGCGCCACCGGCAACCGGCGGCCGCGGCAGGAACGATCGAACCAACTCGAAGCCGATACCACTACAGGCTCCGAACACGACGTGCAGCCCCAGCCAGATCGGGCCGAATTCGGGATCGTCCGTCACCTCTTCAAGCCCCACTTCCGCCGCGGCGTTCTTTGTGATCTGCTCCGGTGGCGCGGTCCGAAACAGGCCCAGCCAACGGCTAACCACGAGGACGAGCGTCATTGGCGCCGTCGCCAGCGCCCCGGAAATGAGACCTGCCCAAATGGTGCCCATGGAGCGTTCCCTCTCTACGTGACAGTCTGCCATCCACCATCACGTAGCAGGACGCGGGCCTCCGGCTCGCCGCCGGCACCGCATCCGCTCACCTCCTTCCCGACCGTGGTCGAACGAGCGGACTCCAGGTCTACCATCCGCTCCGTGACGACCGCGGAGCGGCCTTGGCAACGATCGCGACCGCGAACATCCGCCGAGATAGGCTAAACTAGGCGAAGCAGCGAGGGGCCTGTAGCTCAGCGGTAGAGCACGGGGCTCATAACCCCAGGGTCGCAGGTTCGAGTCCTGCCGGGCCCACCCGAGCCGAAGACCCTCGATCCGCGCGGTCCGGTTTTCTTCCGCTCGACGCTAGAAGCAGGAGCATCGTCGTGGCCGGGCCATATCGACAGCCAGCTTCAAACGATGTGCTGGACGGCAACGTCGCCCGAGCGACCAAGGAGTACCCCATCGACGCCACGGTTCAGGTCCAGGATCAGATATTTCCCAGCGTGGCGCCGGAAACGTTGGAAGTCGGACGGGAGCTGGCGCTGGCCATCGCCGATGCGATAAGCGAGACCCCGGCCGCTAACACGCTGGTGCTTGACGTCCATGCGGTTTCTCCCCTGGCCGACTTTTTCGTCATTTGCTCTGGCGAGAACGAACGCCAATTACGCGCCATCAGTCGCGAGGTCGGGGAACAGTTGGCAACGGCCGGCATCCGGCCAAAGCGAAGCGAAGGAACCGCCGAGGGCGGCTGGATCTTGCTGGACTACGGCGATGTTGTCGTTCACATTTTCCACGAGGATCAACGAACGTTCTACCGGCTCGAAGACCTCTGGTCAGAAGCGCACACCCTCCTCTCGATTCAGTGATCGTTCCTGGAGCCGGCACGGGCGGCAGTGATCGGACGGCTTTGAAGTTGGAGACAGTAGCGTGGCAGCACCGAAATCATCCCTGGCGACCGGGGCTCCGCCGGCCGCGCCAACGTCGTCAAGTAGCCGTGTCCCGATCGGGCCGTTTCTGATCGGTACGGCCGTGGGCGGCCTTGTCGGCGCGATCGCCGGCACCCTGCTCGCCAACGCGACCCGGCGGCTGCTGTTCTGGCTGGTCCAACTCGTCGGTCGTCGCTTGTCCGATGCCGATCGTGACCGGCTCCGATTCGAGTTATTGCTGCAATAGCCCGCGGCAGCCGGAACCGATCAAGCCGGCCTACTTGACCGCGGCCACGCCGGGAAGAGGGAATCCCGCGGTCAGCCCCCGGACCTCCGCCGCGATCTCCTCGTGCCGTTGCAGCGCGTCTGGCTCCTGCAAGATCTCCGCGATCCACGTCGCGACTTGCCGCACGTCATCGGGGCCAAACCCACGGGTGGTGATGGCCGGGGTACCCAGCCGGATGCCGCTGGCTTGGGTCGGCGGCCGGGTGTCGCCGGGGATCGTGTTCTTGTTGCACGTAATGCCGACTTGGTCCAACAAGCGTTCCGCTTTTCGGCCGCTCAGCCCGAGCGCCCCCACGTCGACGAGCATCAAATGCGTGTCTGTGCCGCCCGACACGATCGGCAACCCGCGCTCGATCAGCGCCGCGGCCAGCGCCCGCGCGTTGTCGATCACCCGTTGGGCATAGGCCCGAAACCCTGGTTCAAGCGCCTCGCCGAAGGCCACCGCTTTGCCGGCAATGACGTGCATTAAAGGACCGCCTTGAAATCCGGGAAAGACCATACGATCGATGTCCTTGGCATACTTCGCGCTCGACAGGATCATGCCCCCCCGCGGCCCCCGCAGCGTCTTGTGCGTCGTCGTCATCGTGATGTGCGCCTGACCAATTGGGCTCGGGTGAAGCCCAGCCGCAATCAGTCCGGCCGGATGCGCGATATCGGCGAAGAGATAGGCGCCGACCTCATCCGCGATCTGCCGAAAGCGGGCAAAATCGAGCGTCCGGCTATAGGCGCTGGCGCCGGCGATGATCGCCCGCGGCCGGATCTCCCGTGCTTTTATCAGCACCGCATCGTAGTCGATCAAACCGGTTTCACGATTGACCCCGTAGAAGTGCGGCTCGAAGAGGCGGCCCGAGAAGTTGACCGCCAGACCGTGCGTCAGGTGACCCCCTTCTTGCAGGCTGAGTCCCAGGATGCGGTCCCCGGACTGCAGGAGCGAAAAGTAGGCGGCCAGGTTGGCGTTTGCTCCCGAATGCGGTTGCACGTTGACATGCTCGGCGCCAAACAGCGCTTTCGCTCGGTCAATCGCCAGGGTCTCGACCTCATCCACATAGTCACAGCCGCCATAGTAGCGCTTGCCAGGATACCCCTCGGCGTATTTATTGGTGAGGACCGTGCCGACCGCTTCGAGGACCGCGGGGCTGACAAAGTTCTCCGAGGCGATCAGCTCGATACCGTCACGCTGGCGCCCTTCTTCGCGTCGGATCGAAGCCGCCACTTGATGATCAGTTTGAGTCAGCGATGCCAATGACACGAATGGCTCCTCCTGCCTGAACCGCCCGCACGACCGGCCCTGTCTTCGCCAGTTTCAGACAGAGAGCCACAATGTGGCGAGACGGCCGCAGTGTACCATTGCGGCGCGGTCTCTCTACCGTTCGCGCGATTGGGGGTTCACCACGCATGCGCGTCCTTGTCACCGGCGGGGCTGGCTATATCGGCAGCGTCGCGGTCGAGCAACTGCTTGCCGCCGGTCACGATGTCTCCGTGCTCGACAACCTATGGCGCGGCAATGCGGCGGCGGTCAGCCCCGGCGCCGAGCTCCATGTCCGCGATCTCCGTGATGAGGAAGGCGTCGAAGACGTCTTCACCAAGATCCGGCCGGAGGCGGTCATGCACTTCGCGGCGGCGACCATCGTCCCGGAGTCAATGACCGAACCGGGCCTCTACTTCGGCATCAATGTTGCCGGCACTCACAACGTCCTGAAGGCGTGCCGGAATGCCGGCACCGAGCGCTTCATCTTCTCATCAACCGCCGCGGTCTATGGCGAACCGGAGCGGGTGCCGGTCGCCGAGTCCGCGATTCCGCGTCCGATCAACGTGTACGGTCAATCAAAGCTCATGGTCGAGCGGATGCTGGAAGCTTACTCTCAAGCCCACGGTCTTCTGTACGCCGCGTTTCGATACTTCAATGTCGGCGGCGCCAGTGCCGAGCACGGCGAAGATCACGATCCCGAGACTCATGTGATCCCGGTCGCCCTGCAGACACTGCTTGGCCAGCGCCCACGCTTCAATCTCTTCGGCACGGACTACCCGACACCGGACGGAACCGCCATCCGCGATTATGTTCATGTCCTCGATTTGGTTGACGCCCACGTTCGCGCCCTGGACCATCTCGACTCTTCGCTCGGCCCGATCAATCTCGGCAGCCGGGCGGGGTTCTCGGTCCATGAGATCGTCGCCGCGATCGAAGAGGTGACCGGGCGCCAGCTGCCGGTCGAGCGCAATCCGCGCCGGGCGGGCGATCCTCCCATCCTCGTAGCGGACGCCGGCCGGGCCAAAGCCCTCCTCGGTTGGGAGCCGCGCCGGTCGTCCTTGGTGGAAATGATCGGCAGTGCCTGGGAATGGCACCGGCGCCATCCGAACGGGTACTCGGCCTAGCGGAGGCTTCCCCCCGCGCGCCTAGCCGCCGGCCGGTTCCCCGAACCGGCGCTCGTTGCCGGCGAGGAGCCGCCGGATGTTGGTGTGGTGCTGAAGCAGGATGATCCCGGTGATAGCGACGATCGCGACGGATTCGTTCCACGGCACGATCGCGAATAAGGCAAGTGCCACCACCACGACGCTGACCGCTGAGCTGCCGACAATCGACGCCAGCGAAACATACCGTGTGACCAGCACGATCAGAACCATCAGCGGAAAGACGAGCAGGACCCAGGGGATGATCGCCGCCGCCGCCCCGGCCCCGGTGGCCATGCCTTTGCCGCCACGGAACCCGAGAACGGGCGACCAGCAGTGGCCCGCCACCGCAGCAACCGCGATCGCGGCGATCCACCAATCGTTGAGTCCGAGCTGACGGGCCAGAAGGAGCGGGATGAAGCCCTTCAGGAAATCGAGCACAAAGACGGCGATCGAAAACTGCCACCCCAGGACGCGAAGCGTGTTCGTGGCGCCCGTGCTGCCGCTCCCGTAGCGGCGGATGTCCACATTGGCGAAGACCCGGCCGAAGACAAACCCCCAGGGCACGGCGCCACTCGCGTAGGCGACCAGAACCAGCAGTAGGCCGAGAACAGAGTGTGTCACGTCAACGGGCTTCCTCTCGGCCGCGGAAACTCATCCTGATCGGTGTTCCCACGAAGCCGAACGTTTCTCGGATCTTGTTCTCCAGATACCGGCGATACGAAAAGTGGATCTGCGTCGGGTCGTTGCAAAAGAGCACGAACGTCGGCGGCGATATATCCGCCTGTGTGGCGTAATAGAACTTGAGCCACTTTCCGGGCTTACTTGGCGGCGGATGCGCCGCGACCGCGTCACGCAGCACCTTGTTGAGCCCGGCGGTCGGGATCCGGCGTTGCCGCTCGGCCACCACCTCCAACGCCATCTCTAGCACGTTCTGTACCCGCTGTCCGAATTTGGCCGAAACAAAGATCAACGGCGCGTATGGCATGAAGTCGAGCTGGCGTCGCGCCTTCTCCCGATACTCTTCCATCGTGTGGGTATCCTTCTCAATCAAGTCCCACTTATTGACGACGACGACCATACCCTTCTTCTGTTCTTCGACGTAGCCCGCGATGTGAAGATCCTGGGCGGTGAAGTCTTCGGTGGCGTCGATCACGAGCAAGACGACGTCGGACCGATCGATCGCCCGCATCGACCGGATGACGCTGAACTGTTCGATCCCTTGCTCGACCCGGCCCCGGCGCCGGATGCCGGCGGTGTCAATCAGGGTAATCGGCGTGCCCGCCCAGATGAGTAGCGTATCCAGGCTGTCTCGGGTGGTCCCGGGCACATCGCTGACGATTGACCGCTCTTGACCCAGGAGGGCATTCAACAGACGGCTCTTGCCGACATTGGGCCGGCCGACAATCGCGATCGCCGGTCCCTCGCTTTCCAGCTCCTCCTCCGCCTCGGGCAATGATTCAACCACGCGATCGAGCAAATCGCCGGTACCAGAGCCATGGTAGGCGGAGACGGGGATCGGCTCCCCGATCCCGAGCTCAAAGAAGTCCACCACCATATCGCGCCGGGTCAGGTTATCCGCCTTGTTGGCGACCAGGATCGTTGGTTTATCCGCCCGGCGCAGTAAATCGGCTACCTCATGGTCACCGCTGTTGAGGCCGGCCTTGGCGTCGACCATGAAGATAACTACGTCCGCCTCGCCAATCGCGGCTCGAGCCTGATCTCGGGTGCGGCGGGCGATGTCGGAGTGGGAGCTGGCGTCGAGCTCACTGTCGTCTTGTAGGCCCCCGGTATCGACGATCGTAAATTCGAGCCCGCCCCAGTCGGCGACGCCGTAGACACGGTCCCGCGTCGTCCCCGGCTCATCCTCGACGATCGCCTGGCGCTCACCGACCAGCCGGTTGAACAGCGTGGACTTGCCAACATTCGGACGACCGACAATCGCGACAATAGGTTTGGCCAAGGGGGCGCTCCGAGCGTGAGACCATGGTGATCCGGCGCGTGGTCCCGGCGCTCCCGGACGCCGCGCCGCGATCGTGGCCAGATGCGGCAAGACAAGCAACGACCTCCAGCCGAACCATGGCTGAAATCGATGAAGAACGAGTATATCAGAGCCCACGTCGGCGGCAGCTGTTTGCCCAGTCGTCGCGGCCTACGCCGGGGGGGCGGCGGCGACCAGGCGGTCGATCCCGGCCCGATCGTTCAGCTCGGTGCAGCACAGCAAGAGATGCTGTCGATACCGGTCATCGAGCAGACCGAGATCGAAGCCGCCGATGATCCCAGCGTCGAGTAATCGGGCGTTGACCTCGGCTGCCGGCACCGGCGCGCGGACGACGAATTCGTGGAAAAACGGAGCCGCAAACGCCAGCTCGTAGCCAGGTTTCCGGGTCAGAGCGGACGCCAAGTAGTGCGCGTTGTGGTACGAACGGGCAGCGACCTCGCGGAATCCAGCCGGGCCGACCGTGGCCATGTACACGGTGGCCGCCGTGGCCATCAGACCCTGATTGGTGCAAATGTTGCTCGTTGCCTTTTCGCGCCGGATGTGCTGCTCACGCGTTTGCAGCGTGAGCACGTACCCCCGTTTGCCATCCTGATCGGTACTGATGCCGGCCAACCGGCCCGGCATCTGGCGGACGTATTGTTGTCGAGTCGCCAGCAATCCCACGTACGGCCCGCCATAACTTTGCGCTACGCCCAACGCCTGTCCTTCGGCCGCGACCACATCGGCGCCGAGCGCTCCCGGCGGCTTGAGCATCCCCAGCGGCACCGGGTAGGTGCTGACCACAAGCTGTCCGCCAACCCGATGAGCCGCGTCGGCAAATGCCTCGAGGTCCTCGATCCCGCCAAAGAAGCTCGGATACTGCACGACCAGGCAGGCCAGGTCGTCACCGAGATGGGGCAAGATATCGTCGATTCGGGTGACAAATCCGGGCTCCGGCAGCGGCAGCTCCACGAGTTCGATTGACAAACCGGAAAGGTAGGTGCGAAGCACTGCCCGATAGTGTGGATGCACCGTTCCCGTCACCACGATCCGGTGACGCTGGCGAGTGCTCGACACCGCCATCAACGCCGCTTCGGCCAGGGCCGTGGCCCCGTCATACATCGAGGCGTTGGCGACATCCATCCCGAACAGGTCCGCCACCATCGACTGAAACTCATAAATGACTTGCAGGGTGCCCTGTGCCACCTCGGGCTGGTACGGGGTGTAGGCCGTGTAGAACTCACCGCGGGCCAAGATCTGACCAACGGTGGCGGGAACGTAGTGATGATAGGAGCCCGCGCCCAGGAAGACGTTCCCGTTCCTTGGCGCCTGGTTGCGCGCCGCCAAGGCCGCCAGCCGCTCCGCCGCCTCCATTTCCGTCAACGCCGGCGGCAGGTTGAGTTCGGGGAACCGGATTGACCCCGGAATCGCGGCGAAAAAGTCCTCGGCCCGCTCGGCGCCGATCGCGGCCAGCATCGCGGCGCGGTCTTCCGGGGTGTGGGGGTTGAAGGTCATCCGTCCGATTTCGCCTTTCATTTGCCGGTGTTGAACGTTTGGGGCGCTAGGACGCCGCGGCGGCCGCGTCGTAGGCGGTCGCGTCAAGCAGCGCGTCGACCTGCTCCGGGTTGGAGAGCCGGACTTTGATCAGCCAGGCGTCATCATACGGCGAAGAATTAACCAGTTCCGGCGCCGCGAGCACCGCTTCGTTGCGCTCGACGACTTCACCATCCACCGGGGCGTAGACATCGGAGGCGGCCTTCACCGACTCCACGACGCCGAACGGTTGCTGTTGCCGAATCGTGTCGCCAACCTCCGGCAACTCGATGAAGGTGATATCGCCCAGCTCGGTTTGCGCGTAGTCGCTGATCCCAATGGTCGCCAAATCGCCGGCCCGTCGCACCCATTCGTGAGTTCTTACGTAGCGGAGATCCTGTGGTGACGTCATGCCAACGTTCCTCTCTCGGTCGCCTGTCCGCCGCCTACGCCGGCCGGCGATAGAATGGTAGCTTGATTTGCGTTGCCGGAATGGCTTTGTCCCGAATCATGATCTGCAGCGGCTTGCCGACTCCCGCCGCCTCCCGCTCGACGAGCGCGAGCCCGATATTTTCGCCCAAGGTCGGCGACATGGCGCCGCTCGTGACGCTCCCGACCGTCCGGCCGTCTACTCGCGCCTCGTGACCGGGCCGAGCGGAGCCCGAGCGCTGATCCAGCTTGAACCCCACCGTGCGCCGGGGCGGACTCGACTCCTTCATCGCCGCGATCGGTTCTCGGCCGACAAAATCTCCTTTATTCAGATCAACCGCCCAGCCGAGACCGGCTTCGAGCGGGTTGATCTCATCCGACAGCTCGTTTCCGTAGAGGGGCATCCGCGCTTCTAGGCGAAGCGTGTCGCGGGCGCCAAGGCCAACCGGCACCAACCCATCGTCCCGTCCCGCCGCGAGGAGGTGATCCCAAAGCGCCGCCACCTGGTTGATGTCCGGATAGAACTCGAAGCCGTCTTCACCGGTATAGCCGGTCCGCGCCACCATCAACGGCACGCCGGCGATCGTCGCCTCGGCCCAAGCAAAATTCGGCAATGTATTCAAAGCGGCGTCAGTCAGCCGCTGCACAATAGCAACCGCGCGCGGACCCTGGATCGCGATCATGCCGAGCGAGTCGGAAATGTCGTCGACCGCGACCTCGAACTCGGACCGGGCCGCGCGTTGCCGCGTCAGCCACGCCACGTCCTTCGTGCTATTCGCGGCGTTGATCACGACCATGTAGCCGTCGCCGGTGGGCCAACGATAAATGATGATATCGTCGATGACCCCGCCCGCTTCATTTGGCAGCAGCGAATACTGAGCCTGCCCGGGCCCCAAGCGGCTGACATCGTTGGTCGTCACCGCTTGCAAATACGGCAGGGCATCGGGGCCGGCGACCTTGACTTGGCCCATGTGCCCAAGATCGAACAGCCCGGCTCGGGTGCGCACCGCGCGGTGCTCGTCGAGAATACCCGAGTATTGGACGGGCATCCTCCAGCCGGCAAACGGGATTAATCGAGCTCCAAGCGATTCGTGCCGCGATCGCAGCGGGGTTTCCATCAGCGAATCTGACCCAGAATCGTCCTCGTGTTGCCCCGCTGCGCCTTCCGACAATGGAAACTCCTTCCCAGCCACGATTGTCGCGTCGATTCTAAGCACGACCTCGTTGAACCGTCAACGCGCGGCGATCATTGCAGGTCCGCATCGCCCGGAGGTCGCCGGTGCCCATCCTCCGAGTCCAGTTAGTCGTCACCGAGGCAATCCAACCCGCTGGAAGATGTCGTCAACATACCTAAGCTGCACCGTTGGATCAAACAACTGGTCGAGGTCCGCGGCGGTCAGGAGAGCCCGCACCTTGGGGTCGGCTTCGAGCTCCGCCCGAAACGACGCCCCTCGCTCCCACGCCGCGTAGGCGTGCTTCTGGACGATTTCGTACGCCGCCTGTCGATCGAGGCCGGCATCGACGAGCGCGAGCAAGACCGGCTGCGAAAAAACGACGCCGCCGCCGAGGTCAAGGTTTCGCCGCATTTGGTCCGGATAAACAACAAGCCGGTCAATCAGGTCACCTGTTTCGTCGAGCATAAAGTCGAGGACGATGCAGGCATCGGGAAAGATCACGCGCTCCGTGGAGCTGTGGCTGATGTCGCGCTCATGCCACAGCGCAATGTTCTCCAACCCGGTCACGGCGTAGCCGCGGAGCAAACGCGCCAAGCCGGAGATCCGCTCCGCGGCGTGCGGGTTGCGCTTGTGCGGCATCGCCGACGACCCCTGATGGCCGGCGGCGAACGGCTCTTCGACCTCGCGCACCTCGCTCCGCTGCAGATGCCGAATTTCGATCGCGATCTTCTCCAGCGTGCCGCCGATGCCCGCCAGCACGGTAAGAAAGAACGCGTGACGGTCGCGCTGGATCACCTGGGTTGAGGCCGGGGCCGCGGTCAGCCCAAGCGCCGCACAGACCTCTGCCTCGAGGTCCGGCGGGATATGGGCATGGGTTCCCACCGCTCCCGAGAGCTTCCCGACCGCCATATCGCGCCGGGCGAGGTCAAGGCGCGACCGGTGGCGACGCAATTCGTCATACCAAACCGCCAGCTTCAGGCCAAACGTCGTCGGTTCGGCATGCATCCCGTGCGTCCGACCGATCATCACGGTCGAGCGATAGGAGACGGCTTGGCGAGCGAGAATCTCGATCAGCCGGTGCAGACCCCGATCCAAGAGGGTTCCCGCCGCGACGACCTGCAGCGCCAACGCCGTATCGACGATGTCCGAGCTGGTCAAACCAAGGTGAATATAACGGGCGGCTTCTCCCACGCTCTCCGCCGTGGCTCGCAGGAAGGCAATCAGGTCGTGGTCCACCTCGCGCTCGATCGCGCGCATCCGGTTGAGGTCACACCGGGCTTGGCGAATCTGAACGATGGCGTCGTCCGGGATGCGGCCGCGCCGGTGCCACCCCTCGGCGGCGGCAATCTCAACTTGGAGCCAGCCGGCATACTTGCGCTCGTCAGACCAGATCGCTCCCATTTCCGGCCGTGTATACCGCCCAATCACCTCGTCAACTCCGTTTGCGGACCCCGAGCTCGCGGCGCTTACCAAGTGTCCAGTATAGGTGACGATTGCGCTCTGGACCGGCCGCGCTTAGACTGTACGTGCGCGACCGGACGGCGGCCGCGGATGGCAACGCACCGGCAATGCTCAGTAGCGCCAGGACTCGCTCGGGGACGCGAGTTGACGAGGTGGCAACCAATCGAAGCTTTCGGCGGATGGTTGCCCGGCCTTCACGGTCGTCATGGTCCGAGTCAAACCAGTGGAGCGATTCACTGACAACGCTCGTCCAGTGTGAACAGCCTCAATCGTTCCTTGCCGGCTACTTCCACCCATCGTCGTCAGTCGTCACCACGTACGCGCCTACGCCTCACCGCTGCCCCGGGCGCCGGGTTAGCGACGGCGGGGATGGTGCTTGTCCGCGATCGACGTTCGGTTCCCTAGGCTTGGGAACGGACAGAACAGAGGTGCGCGACGATGTGTGGAATTTTTGGCTATGTCGGCGAGCCGGTCGACCTCGGGCTGAGTCTGACGACCGCCCTGAAGACGCTAGAGTATCGTGGCTACGACTCCTGGGGCATCGCGGTCGGCCACGGTCAACGGATCTTGGTCGAGAAGGACGTCGGCCGGCTCAACGGCTCGGTCCCGTCATTTCCCGATTCCAGCATTGGCTTCGGGCACACCCGGTGGGCCACCCACGGTGGCGTGACGAAGGCCAACGCCCATCCTCATCTTGACGGCAGCGGCCGGATCGCCGTCGTCCACAACGGCATCATCGAAAACTATCGGGTGCTGAAAGCCGGCCTGCAGGACCGTGGCCTTCAGTTTCGATCAGAGACCGACAGCGAAGTGATCGCCCATTTGATCCAGCAGGAGATCGCCGGCGGTCACGACCTGACGGCCGCGATGGCCAGGACGTTCGATCGCTTGACTGGGCTCAACGCCGTGATCGCGATGGATATCGGCACCAGGGAAATGGTGGCGGTGAAGAACGTGTCGCCGCTCATCGCCGGCGTCGGCTGCCATGGTGTGACCATCGCCTCCGATTCGCTGGCCCTCCGCCCCCACGCGGACCGCGTGATCTACCTGGATGACCACCATCTGATCAAGCTGACCAGGGACGGCATCTCGCTGTATGAGCGCGAAACGCTGAGAGCATTGGTGCCGCGCTATACCCCACTTGATCGGTCGAATCGAGACGCCGACCTCGGCAGCTATCCTCACTTCATGATGAAGGAGATTGCCGAACAACCCGGTGTACTAAGTCGCCTCGCCACCACCGGCGTCGACACCGCGATCGCGCTCGCCGCCGCCATCGAGAGGAGCGAGTTGACGGTGATGACCGGTTGCGGCAGCGCCGGCTACGCGGCGCTGTCGGGAAGCTATCTCTTGAGCAGTCTCGCCGGCCGCTTCGTACCCGCGTTCGTCGGTTCCGAGTTCAAGTATCACCGGCGCCTGCTCTCACCGAACGCCTTGATCATCGCGCTGTCGCAAAGTGGCGAGACGGCGGACCTGATCGAAGCCATGATGCTCGCCCGGTCCGCCGGGGCCCGTCTCGGCGCCCTGGTGAACGTCGAGCACTCGACACTCGACCGCATGGTTGGCCTCACCTTCCCGTTGCGCGCCGGGCCCGAGCAGTGCGTCTTGGCCACGAAATCGTACCTAGCGAAGCTCGCCGCCCTGACGATGACGGCGTATGCCTTGGCCGCCGACGTGAACCGTGGGCAAGAGCTGGTCACTCGGGCGGCGAAGGGCATTGCCGAGATGCTGCGCTCGAGTCTTTCCCGGCAGGTTGCGGACCTGGCCGCGATGGTGGTCAAGCACGACCACATGTTTGTGATTGGACGCGGGCTCGCGTTTCCGACGGCCCTCGAAGCGGCGCTCAAGATCAAGGAAGCAAGCTACATCCACGCCGAAGCGTTCGCCGGCGGCGAGCTGAAGCATGGCGTGATCGCGCTGGTGACGGACGGCACCCCGTGCCTGGTGTTCGCACCCGCCGATGAAACCCGCGCCGACGTCATCTCCGGCGCGACCGAGCTTAAAAGCCGAGGCGCGTTCGTCATTGGCGTCAGTCCGGATCCGGACCCTGTCTTCGATGTGCATCTGGCGGTGCCGGAGGCCGGCGCCGCGGCACCCATGGTGAACGCGGTCCCGGCCCAGCTACTGGCGTACCAGTTGGCGCTGCTGCGTGGAAACAATCCTGACCGGCCAAGGAATTTAGCTAAGAGCGTCACGGTCAAATGACGACCCCGATCTTCATTGACACCCACGCGCACCTCGATGATCCAGCATTCGATCACGACCGTGACGACGTGTTTGCGCGGGCGGCGGCAAACGGCGTGCGACGAGTGATCAACGTCGGGTATCGGCCCGAACGATGGAAGTCAACCATCGCCCTTTGTCAACGCTATCCGCTTGCCGCCCACATGCTTGGTTTGCATCCGCATCACGCCGACGACTGGTCGGCGAAGACGGAATCAGACCTGCTGTCGCTGGCGCAAACCACGTCGCCGGTAGCCATCGGCGAGATCGGTCTCGATTACTTCCGCCCGGGCCCGGCATCGGAGGCTCAAGCTGAAGCGTTCAACCGGCAGCTCACGTTGGCGCTCGAGCTCGGATTGCCGGCCGTGATCCATCAGCGAGCGGCCGAGGAGGACCTCATTTCGAACTTGATCAAGGAAGTCCGGGCAAGTCAAGTCCTTCTGCACAGTTTCGAAGGCACGAACCGGCTTGCCAATCTGGTGAACGATCGCGGATTCTATGTGGGTGTGGGCGGGTTGGCGACGCGAACCGGCTCCGAAGCGTTGCGGCAAGTCTTACGCCGGATCTCGCTCGACCGGGTCGTACTGGAAACCGATTCGCCGTACCTTTCACCGGCGGGAAGCGCGGTCCGGCGGAACACCCCAGCCACGATTCCGCTCATCGCCGAGCGGCTAGCTCCGATCTGGGATGTGGACCAGGCGGCGTTCGCGGCCGCGACGACCACCAACGCGGAACGTCTCTTTGGCCCGCTCATATCCGGCGGACAACGAAGTCCGATGGAGCGAGACGCGTGAGCACACCAGCGGGTTTCGACATTCTCTTGGCGACAAGCAACCCGGGCAAGCGACGCGAGTTCTTGCAGCTCTTGCCGCCAGCGGTCAGCGTGAAGACCCTTGACGACGTGCATGTGACGTTGCCGGAGGAGACGGGAGCGACCTTCGCCGAGAACGCCGCGCTCAAAGCGATTGCCGCATCCGCCCAATCCGGGCTCCTTACCCTCGCGGATGATTCTGGTCTGGAGGTGGCCGCCTTGGGCGGTGATCCCGGCGTTCGCTCGGCCCGGTATGCCGGCGTGCCGCCATCTGACGACAAGAATCGCGCCGCGCTGCTGGCCGCGCTTCGTCAGGTGCCGGCCGCGGCGCGGCAGGCACGATTCGTGTGCGCGGTCTCCCTCGCTCGCGGTGGTACGCTCATGGCTGAAGCCGAGGGGATATGCGTGGGCATCATCGCCAGCGCGCCAGCCGGTTTGAACGGGTTTGGCTACGATCCGCTCTTTCAGCTCGCTGACGGCCGGGCCATGGCTGAGCTGCCGGCGACCGAGAAGAACGAGATCAGTCATCGGGCCCGCGCCTATCGGGCCATCCTCCCCGCGCTTCTTGCCGCGATCGAGCACGATCCGTCCACCGGAGCACGTTGATGATCACCTTGCCAACACCATCGCGAGAAATACTTCCCGCGCACCTTCCTCTCTCATTCCAAGAATGGCGATCGCGGCTCGGTAGCCAACACGTCCCGGCCGTGATTGGCATTGCCGGTTCCCGCGGCAAGACGACCATCATCCGCATGGTCGAGGCCATCTTCCGCGAGTCCGGGTTGCGCACCGCGGTCTGGACCGACCAAGGCATCGAGGTGAACGGACGGCGGCAGCGCGGCGAGCTGGTGCCATGGTCGCGGGCTCTCGAACGTCTCGGCGACAACAGCCTCGATGTGGCGATTCAGGAGCTCGACTGGTCGCTCGTGCATGCCGTCGGCTTGCCGCCGCGAAGCTATCCCGTGGTCGCCATCACCAACCTTTGTGTCAATAGCGACTCCTGCCTGGTCCGAACCGAGTCGTTGCTCGCCGGCCGGGCGCTGCCCAAGTTGCGTGCCGCCGTCCGGCATGACGGCGTGATCGTGCTGAATGGCGAGGACCTCTCGGTCGCTGATCGGACCGAAACGATCGCGAGTACTCCCATCCTGGTCGGGCTGAGTAAAGACACGCCGCTCGTCCGTAATCACCTCCAGAACGGCGGTACCGCGGCTTGGACCACCCGCCAAGAGCTCCGGCTGGGCACCGTTGCCGGCAACGGTCCGCTGGGGTCGGTCGTGGATTTGCCGTTTGCCTTGCACGGGGCCATCGGCTTCCAAATTCACAATGCCTTGATGGCCGCCGCCATTGCTCGCTCATGTGGGATTCCAGGAGCCACCATCGCCGCCGCGCTGGCGAAGTTCGAGATGTCGCCGGCGGCTATGCCGGGCTCGTTCAATGTGCTTCCGATCGGGGACGCGATCGTCGTCGTCGATCGCCCCGCCCCGTCTTGGTTCCTACGAACCCCCCTCCGCGGGATCTTTCATTTGCTGCCGGGACACCGCCTGATCACGATCGCGGGGAAGCTGGACGCGGTGCCCGACGAAGACCTGGTCCAAACCGGCCGGTTGCTCGGGCGGGCCGGCGGCGCCTTGGTCCTCCACGGCAGCACTGAGCGGCCCGAGCGGACCGCCTTGCTGCGGCAAGGCGCCGCCGCCAATGAAGTACCGCCGGTGGTGATTCACGTTGGCACTGAACGTCAGGCGATCAGCCGCGCCCTCCGCATGTTGCGGCCCGACGATCTCGCCTATGTCTTGGCTGACCAACCAGCGATGGTGCTACGCGCGCTCGGACGGGCCCAACACCGCCTCCGTCCGCCCGTGTCCGCGTAACAAACTTAATGGCGGACACGTATGATCGAGCTCAGCAACACCGAGATCGCGGCCGTGTTGGATCGATACGGCGTCATGCTCCAACTCGCGGGCGAAAGCCCCTTTCGCGCTCGTGCCTACGCCCGCGCCGCGGAATCGGTGCGCGGCTCGGCGGAACCAGTCGCCGCCCTCCATAGCCTGGGCCGTTTGCGCACCCTTCCCGGCGTCGGAGACGGCCTGGCCGCGGCGATCGCGGAGCTGGTGACGACCGGAGAATACGGGCTCCTCGCGGAGCTAGAGGGGATTGTCCCAAGCAGCCTGATTGAGCTACTGTCGGTGCCTGGAATCGGCCTCAAGACCGCCATTCGTCTCTATCAAGAGCTCGGCATCACCAACCTCGAAGCTCTGGAAACGGCCCTTGAGGACGGTGAAATTGAGCAGACGAAGGGCTTGGGAAAACGGACCGCGGCGACGATGCGGCTCGGCCTGGAATCGGTTCGGCGTCGCACGGGTCGGCTCCGGCTCGGCACCGCCCGACCGGTTGCGCTCGCGCTATTGGACCAGATTCGGACCGTGCTCCCGGAGGCCCAGGTCAGCCTCGCCGGCAGTGTGCGGCGTTGGCAAGAGACGGTGGCCGACATCGATCTCGTCGTCGCCTCACCCCCCGGCGACCGCGCGCTCGATGCCGTGAGTCTCGTCCCATCCGTCGCGACCATTCTGGACCAGGAGCCGGGGCGCGTCCGTCTCCGGCTCCAGCTCGGGGTCGAGGTCGATGTCTTCTGGTCGCCTCCGGAGCGATTTGGCACAACCATGATGGCGGCGACCGGTACCCCGCGCCACCTTCAGCTCCTTGACGACCATACCAGCGACGCCGCCACCGAGGGCGAACTGTACGCTCGGCTCGGCCTGCCCTGGATTCCGCCGGAGCTTCGCCACGGCAGGGATGAGGTGCGTCGCGCCGCCGAGATCACGGAGCTGATCACAGTCTCGGACATCAACGGCGAGTTTCACTGTCACACGACGTGGAGCGACGGGACCGCGACCGTGGCGGAGATGGCGGCCGCGGCCGCCGCGCGGGGCTACACGTTCCTCGCCATCTCCGATCATAGCCAGGGGTTGGGCGTCGCCAACGGGTTGTCGCCGGAACGACTGGCGGCCCAACGAGTCGAGATCGATGCGGTCAACGCTCGGGGCGGGATTCGACTTTTGGCGGGGGCCGAGGTCGAGGTCCATAGCGATGGCCGACTCGATTTTGATGAGGAAGTCTTGTCCCGGCTGGATATCGTTGTCGCGTCATTGCACGTTAGGTTGCGGCAACCTCGGGATCAGCTCACGCGGCGGTTGCTCGATGTCCTCGCCAATCCAAACGTGGACATCGTCGCCCACCCCAGCGGCCGGCTGATTGAGCAACGAGATGGCGGCGATTTTGATTGGGACCGCGTGTTTGCCGCGGCCGCCGCCGCTGGCACCGCGCTCGAAATCAATGCCGACCCGGCCAGGTTGGACCTCTCGGCCACGCACTCCGCGCGGGCGCTCGCGGCTGGCTGCCTGATTACGATCAACTGCGACGCTCATGCTCCGAACGGATTTGCCGCCATTGATTTTGGGGTCGCCATTGCCCGCCAAGCTTGGGCGAAACCAGAGCAGATCCTCAACTGCTGGTCGCTGGATCGGATCGATGCCTGGCTTGACGAGCGTGGTTCAGGCCGCGGCCCGTAAGTTCGTCCCGCTACGAGGCGACCGCATCGAGCTCCGGCTGGTGCATTTCCACTTGCCCCGGTCCGAGAATCTCCGCTAACTCCGCTGCCAAGAGCGGACTCCAATTGAGATGCCGTCCGCCGCACCGCAGGTGCAGCAGCCGCGAATCCCGGCCGGGGAGTTGGAGGATCAGCCGATCGTCGCCTTCGTGCCGCTGGAATACGGCGTCGAGCCGATGCATCACTTGAATGTCCGCCCAGACATCATTCGATACCGGGAGCCGGAGACGAATCGTTCGCCGCGGCGGCGCCTGAACCGCCTCGATCGGAAGCTCCGCCGTCGCCGTCTCGCAAATTAGCTGGAACGACTCCCCGCGACGATCGAGCTTCGCCTCGATCAGCAGAATCGCGTCGCTGGCCCAGAGCTCGCTGGTCCGTTCGAAGGTGTCCGGGAAAGCAACCAGCTCGATGCTGCCGGTGAGGTCCTCAAGCTCGACAATCGCCATTGTCCGCCCATTCTTCGTCCCGATCCGCCGGGCATTGACCACCATCGCGATCAGCCGCACTTTCTCACCCGGGCTCCGCTGCAGCATGCCTTCGATGTCCAGCAACCGTCCCGATCCCGTGCTCCGCTGGAGCGTCGCCAGGACGTCACTCAACGGGTGGGCGCTCAGGTAGAGTCCGAGCAGTTCTTTTTCCCAGGTCAGCAGGTCTCGTTGTGGCAGCTCAGGCGCCGGCGGCAACCCCGTGCCACCGGGGACCGGAGCCGGCAAATCGCCGAGGTCGAATAGTCCGATTTGTCCCTTGGCGCTCGCCTTCTGGTTTCGCTGGCCGGCCGCGATCGCCGCCGGCAGCGCCGCCAGCACCCGCGACCGTGGTCCGAAGCAGTCCAGAGCGCCGCATTTGGCCAGCGACTCGAGGACTCGGCGACTGACGATCGACCAGTCAATCGCGTCGCACATCGCCTCGAGGCTGGCGAACGCGGCATCCGCTCGGTCGTCGCGGGCGGCCACGATCGCGCGGACCGCGCCTTCCCCCGCGTTCTTGACCGCCCCCAACCCAAACCGCACCGCGGCGCTCCCGTCCGCTTGCGACTCGACGCTGAATTCGAGCCGGCTCCGGTTGGCATCCGGCGGCAGGACCGGGATCCGCGCCCGCCGGCATTCCGCCACATTCGAGACGATCTTGTCGGTGTTTCCGATTTCAGACGACAGCAAGGCGGCCATGAATTCAACGTGGTGGTTCGCTTTGAGGTAGGCGGTTTGGGCGGCGATCACCGCGTAGGCGGCACTATGAGCCTTGTTGAAGCCGTAGCCGGCAAACCGCTCGATCAGCTCAAAGACATCGATCGCCAACCTCTTGCTCAGTCCGTGCTCGACACCCCCGGTGATGAAGCGATCGCGATACTTCGCCATCTCCTCGGGCAGCTTCTTCCCCATGGCTTTGCGCAGGCCGTCGCCTTCCGCCATCGAAAAACCGGCCAGCACGTTGGCGATCCGGATCACCTGCTCCTGGTACAGTGCCACGCCATAGGTTTCAGCCAGGATCGATTCCATTTCCGGATGCATAAAGGCGATTGGCGTGCGGCCGTGCTTGCGGGCGATGTAATCCGGCGCCATTTCCATGGGGCCGGGCCGAATCAGGGCCATCAAGGCGATCAGGTCTTCAAAACTACGCGGGGCGACATCGATCGTCATCCGCGTCGTCATCCCCCCTTCGAGCTGAAACACGCCGACCGTCTCGCCCCGGCACAACAAGGCAAAGGCGTTCTCATCCTCCAGCGGGATGGACTCCAGGGATATGTCGTGCCCGGCGTCGCGCAGGAGATCGACCGCCTTCCCCAACACCGTCAGCGTCTTCAGGCCCAGAAAGTCCATCTTCAGCAGACCCAACGCCTCAAGCTGTCCCATTGGGTACTGGGTGGTAATTTCCCCTTCACTCTTGCCGCCGGCCCGCTGTAACGGCACATGCTCCACCAACGGATCGCGGGAGATCACCACGCCGGCCGCATGGGTCGAAGCGTGCCGGGCAATCCCTTCTAATCGCCTCGCCGCATCGACGACTTCTTGCACCGCCGGGTCAGCGTCGTAGAGTTGCTGGAGCTCGGGTACCTTGGCCATCGCGCTCGCGATCGTGATGCCCGGCCCACTCGGGATCAGCTTCGCCACGCGATCCGTGTCGCCAAAGCTCCACCCCATCGCCCGGCCGACGTCCCGGACCGAGGCCTTCGCCGCCATGGTGCCAAAGGTGACAATCTGAGCCACCCGTTCCTCACCATACTTCTGGACGACATAGTCGATGACCTCGCTCCGCCGATCGTCGGCGAAATCAATGTCGATGTCCGGCATTGAAATGCGGGACGGGTTGAGGAACCGTTCGAAAATGAGGTCGTACTTCAGCGGGTCGAGCGCCGTCACATCAAGCGAATAGGTGACGATGCTGCCGGTGGCGGAGCCGCGGCCGGGTCCGACCAGAATACCGCGCTCGCGCGCAAACCGGACGAAATCCCAGACGACGAGAAAGTAGCTGGTGAAGCCCATCGAGTTGATGACATCGAGCTCATACCGCAGGCGATCGCCAACGACCCCGTCGTCGTGGCCATACTTGCGGCGGACCCCGGCCCGGCACAAGTCTTCGAGGTATTGCTCCGCCGTCAGTCCGTCGGGGATCGGGAACGACGGCAGGTGATACCCCTTAAAACCAAGGTCGAGTGAGCACATCTCCGCGATCCGAACGGTGTTGGTGATCGCCTCGGGATGGGCCGCGAAGAGCCGTGTCATTTCCTCCGGGCTCTTGAGAAAGAGTTGATCGGTGTCCGACTTTAGACGCTTCGGATCGTTGATCGTGGTGTTCGTCTGGACGCAGACGAGCAAGTCTTGGGTTGCCGAGTCTTCGCGATTGCAATAATGGACATCGTTGGTGGCGACCAGCGGCAAGTTCAGCGACCTCGCGAGCGGCACGAGATCGGTGTTTACCGTGTGCTGCTCCTTGATTCCATGGTCTTGAAGCTCGATAAAGAAATGGTCTGGTCCGAGGATTTCGGCGAGCTTTCCGGCGTAGTCACGAGCCTTCTCCGGCTGGTTGTGCAAGAGATTGCCGGCAACTGGTCCGCTTAAACAGGCCGAGGTGCCGATGATTCCGGCACTGTGCTCCGCCAGCATGTCGAGGTCGATCCGCGGCCGGTAATAATAGCCCTCGAGCATTGCCCGCGACGACAAGCGGAGCAGGTTGCGATACCCGGTCTCGTTTTCGGCAAGGAGCAGGAGATGATACGACTTCCGTTCGCGGGCCGAGGCGTCGCCTTCCGCCAGGTACGCTTCGATGCCCACGATCGGATGCACGCCGGCGGCGGTCGCCGCCTTGTACCACTCCATCGCCCCGTACATGACGCCGTGATCGGTAATTGCCAGGTGCTTGAGCCCGAGCTCGCTCGCCCGCGCCAGGTACTCGGCGGTCCGACCCATACCGTCCAAGAGCGAGTACTCGGTGTGCAGATGCAGGTGAGCGAAGTCGGCCACGACTGACCTCCGAAGCGCGCGTCACCCGATCACGAGGTTTCTGGGACGCTCGGCGCGGGGATGTACGTACAGTATAGCCGCTCGTCCGCCTTGGGATGAGCCGGCACCGCAACCAACCGGGGCTTCCTGCCGAAACCGAGCCCACGCGCCACGGCGCGGGTGCCCGCACGCCCCCGCGCCGTGATCGTCACCCGAAAAAACTACAAGCGGACCGCTTACGCGGCGACACCCGTCAGGCCGGCCGGCGAACCACTTTTGACCGCAAACCGGGCCTGTTCGGCGAGGAGTCGCAGCACCTGTCGCATGTTCTCCCGGTACTCCGCCGGGACCGCGTCGTTCTGCAACAGGTCAAGCACCTGGCCGATGACCGGCTCGTCGGACAACAGGCTCGCCACGTCCCGCGGCAAGAAACCAGCGGCGGCAAGCAAGCCGTCCTCTTCGATCTGTGACAAGGCCATCGCGTGGGCGAGGCGCTCGACCGCATCCCGCGTTGGCATGCGGGCCCCGCTTTCCAACCGGCTCACATAGCTGTGATCGAAATCCGCCCGCTCGGCGAGCTTGCTCTGAGACACCCGCCGCGTCTCGCGCAACCCCTTCAAAAGAACCCCGAAGTCCGGACTCACATGCGCCATAGCTGCTGACCCTCCGCCGAGATCGGCCGGGTACCGACCGGCGTCTGTGCCGACGAGTCAACATGCGGGCGACCCGTTGCCACGAGTATAGCAGCCGATTGTCCATTGGTCAACTGGTTGTCCACGATGTCCACACCCCAATCCTGTAGTGTCGTTATTCTCCCATATTACGCCATCAATTCGTTGGATGCGGTGTCACTGTCATTATTGCTGTCGGTTCATGGGGGATGACTGTCGTTTGCGGAACGCTTTGGCGCTTCTTGGTTCCCCGGCTGTCGTCATCTCGGTGTGCTCCGCCGTTTCTGGCGTCCCTGCTATACTCCGCGGGTCTGGTTCGGCCCGGCGGTTTCGACAGTACATGCTGGATCGTGGGCGCCCGTCATGAGCGCGGCAGGACGACTCGGTTCTGGCCGCGTAGCATCAGGAGTCACGAACGTCGAGTAGCCGTCTCGCGGTGCTGGTCACCACCGGTCGTATGCTCTATGTCGGTTCGAGGTTGGCGAGCACCATGACGTCTCCCCCGCTGCTTCGCGGCGCCCCCATCGCGTCTCGACTTCGAGCCGAGGTCACGCTCGCCGCTTCGCTCTTTCGCGATCAAGTCGGCAGCCCACCGCTGATCGCTACGCTGCTTGTCGATCGTCAACCCTCGGCCCTGGCTTACCGGGACGCGATCGACCGTGGCGTCCGTCGCGTGGGGATCGACCATCGTCCAGTCGAGCTGGCCACCGGCAGCTCCTCCGAGTCACTGATCGTGGCGTTGGCATCGCTCAACCAGGACCGTTCGGTCCATGGCATCCTCGTCCTCATGCCACTCCCGGCCGATCTGTCGGTTCATCTCGTGTTCGAACATCTGGCGCCGCTGAAAGATGTCGACGGCATCACGCCGACCAACGCCGGTCGGCTTCACCTTGGCCTGCCGTCGCTGCGGCCAAGCACGCCGCAAGGAGGAATCGAGATCCTCGACTACTACGACCTGCCAATCGCCGGTCAAGACGCCGTCGTCATCGGCCGCAGCAATGTCGTTGGTAAGCCCTTCGCCACCATGCTGACGCACCGGCATGCCACGGTCACGACGTGTCATCGGCAAACCCGCGACCTCGCCGCTCTCACCCGGCGCGCCGATCTCGTGGCCGTTGCGGCGGGCCATCCCGGCCTCATCAATCGCGATATGTTGAAGCCGGGGGCCGTCGTCCTCGACTTCGGCGTCAACGTGGTGGACGGTGCGGTGGTCGGGGATGTTAATGCCACCGGCTTTGCCGAGCTGGACATCGCCTATACCCCGGTTCCCGGCGGCACCGGCCCCGTTACCACGCTCGTCCTAGCTCACAACACGGTGGCGGCCGCGTTTGCCTCTCTCTCCGGTTCCCTGGATGCCGTGGCAGAAACCCCGATCCTGCTGTAAATCGGCCCAGGGCCACGAACGTCGCGTCCTCGCCGCTCGCCGCATCGGAATGTAGAAGTTCAGAAAGATGTGAGACGGGGGACGAGGTGAAGTGAGGGGAGGCTCCCGAGTATCGTGGTGGTGTTGAGACGCCGAGATACGCAAGGAGGTCCCCTCGTGGTCAAGCAGAGCAAGCGC
>JALZJP010000105.1 GCA_030859715.1 Chloroflexota bacterium | reverse complement strand
CGAGATCCCCGCCGTTAGCTGCCGACAGCGCGGACCTGATCAAGCGCGGCGGCCGGCAAGGCGGCGGGGCGGCCGTCCGGGTCCGGGGCGGCGAGCTCCCGCCCGACGCTGCCCTGGTAGGCGCCGCGCACGAGCTGCCGCAGCAGGAAGACCGTATCGTCATCGTCCCGGGAGCCAGAGAGCCAGACGGTCATGCCGCGCGCTCCGGCCACCCCTTGCAGGCGGACGCCGCCCCGGCGCCGGGTGACGCCGCCGAACTCGGTCCAGCGGCGCAACGGCGTGCGCCCGACCATGATGCCCTCGGTCGTCAGCGTGTACGACATCGGCATTGCGATGAGCACGGCGAAGGTGACGGGAATCGCCGCGATGACCGCTGCCGGGGCCAGCCGCAATTGCAAGGTGAGCGCCGCCAGAGCCAGCCCGATCAGGGCCGGCGGGCCGAACCGGCGCAACCGCCCCAGCAACGACAACGGCGCCCGGTGGACCAGCGCCCCGCCGGGGCGGCCGGCCCAGGGCACATAGACCCGCGAGATGAGGGTGATGACAATGATGATCGCGATGCCGAGCATCGGCAGGTATGATGGCAGCATCTCGTTCCCCACGGCTTCGGATTTCCTCGGTTGAGCGTGGGCGACATCGACCCGACCCATGTGTATAACGAGCTTCAGGATCCCGGCGTGACATGCTCGCGGCAGCGTCGCCGGCGACCTCGCGCTGGTCCCAGTGTAGCGGACCCGTGCCCGCGACGATCGTGCGTTCTTGCTAAATTTCCCCCGTCACGGCCACGGAATTCCGCGCGCCATGGAGCCGCCGCCCCATGGCCCCCCGCTCCATCTGGATCGCCCGCGTATATGCCCTGGCGGCGCCACCGCCGGCAGGCTGAGGAGGTCGCTTCCGGCATTGAAAAGTATAGGCGGTGGGTGTCACAAAAGAACGGCACGGCGAGGCGCGCGGGGTTCCTACGGTACAATCAGCCACCGCCGCCGTGGGGAGCGCGGGAAGCCGCGGGAGGATGAGTCAGCGATGGCTGGTGACGCGACTGCCTATCCGATGTTGTTCAGCCCGCTGACCCTCAACCGGGTCACCGTCAAGAACCGGATCGTCAGCACCGCCCACGCCACCGCCTACGCCGTCGGCGGCTATCCGAAGGAGCAATACCGACGGTACTACGAACGCAAGGCGCGGGGCGGCGTCGGCCTGATCGTCACCTTCGGCTCCTGCTCGGTCCACCCCTCGTCGTCGGTGGCGGAATGGAGCGGGGTCGCCAATTGGGACGACTCGATCATCCCCGACCTGGCGGCGATGGCGAACGTGGTCCATCAGCACGGGGCCAAGATCTTCTGCCAACTATCGCACATGGGCCGCCGCGGCACCTCGGCCAATTCTTCCCGGCCGCTCCTTACCCCGTCGTCGATTCCGGAGCCGGCGCACCGGGAGACGCCGAAGGCGCTGGAGCGGGACGAGATCGCGCTGCTGGTGGAGGCGTTCGCCGCCGCCGCGGCGCGGGTCCAACAGTCCGGGTACGACGGGGTCGAGCTGACCTCCTATGGTGGCCACCTGATCGAGCAGTTCTGGGATCCCCGGCTCAATCTCCGGACCGACGAGTACGGCGGCAGTCTCGACAACCGGCTTCGCTTCGGCCTGGAGGTTGTTAGCGCGGTCCGGGGCCGGGTCGGGCCGGAGTATTGCGTTGGGCTCCGGTTGACCGGGGATCAGCTCATCAGGGGCGGCCTCGGGCTGCCCGAGATGACCGAGATCGCGACCCGAATGGCGGCCGGGGGCCGGCTCGATTTCCTGAGCGTTTCCGGCTCGACCGGGGAGACGGCGTTGTTGCAAGCCGGCACCGTGCCCTCGCTCGATTACCCGCACGCGCTCTACAACGACTACGCTGGCGCCATCCGGGCCGCGGTTGACGTGCCGGTGATGGTCGCCGGCCGGATCACCGAGCCGGCGCTGGCGGAGGCGGCGCTGCAGCGCGGTGATGCCGATCTGATCGGGATGACCCGCTCCCTGATCGCCGACCCTGATCTGCCGAAGAAGGCGCTGGCCGGCGAGACGGAGGAGATCCGGCGGTGCACCGGCGCCAACGAGGGCTGCATCGGCCGGCTCTACCAGGGGCTGCCGATCCGCTGCGTTCAGAACCCGCTGATCGGCCACGAGGACGAGCTGGACAGCCTCATCCCGGCCCCGATCGGACGCCGGATCGTCGTCGTTGGCGGCGGCCCGGCGGGGATGGAAGCGGCGCGGGTCGCGGCGGCGCGGGGGCATCACGTCATCTTGTTCGAGCGATCTGACGCGCTGGGGGGCCAGGTGCGCACCGCCGCCCTGGCGCCGGGCCGGGCCGAATATGGCCGGTCGGTCGCCTGGCTGGCACGACAGGTCCACAAGCTGGGGGTCGAGATCCGGCTCCGGACCGCGGCGACGGCGGCGCTGGTGCTGGCCGAGCGGCCGGAGGCGGTGATCATCGCCACCGGCGCCACGCCCCGACCGCCCCGATTTCCGATCGCGGCCAACGGGCGGCCGCGGATCGTCAGCTGCGACGACGTGCTGCACGGGGCGACCGGGGTCGAGTCACTGGCGCGGTGCGTGGTGATCGACGAGGACGCGCACCTACGCGGCCCGAGCGCGGCGGAGGCGCTCTTGGAGCTGGGGGCCGAGGTCGAGATCGTTTCGCCCGAGATGACGGTGGGGCTCGATGTCGATCCGGCGCTGAAGCCGGTGCTCTACCACCGGCTCTGCCAAAAGGGCGCCACCCTGACCCCGCTTACCGCCGCCATCGCCGTCACCGCTGACGGTGTCCTGGTGGAGCAGGTCTATTCCCGGCAGCGGCGATTGCTCCCCGCCGACGTCGTGGTCCTGGCGCTCGGCGGCGAGTCCCGCGGCGAGCTATACGAGGCGCTCCGGGCCGCCGCGCCGGAGTTGTCACTGCACCGGGCCGGCGATTGCCTGGCGCCGCGCTTTCTCTACGACGCGATGCTGGAAGGGACGCGGGTGGGGCGCGTGATATGAACGTCCGCCAGCCAACCTCGGGGCTGAATGGCCCAGAGGGCGCCCCGAGCTGAAATCACGAACCGCCCTGAAGGGAGCTGACGAAGGTTCAGCAAGACCTTTTTTCCTGCGATGACGCCGAAATGTGGGATCTCAGCCGGCTTCAGCCGGGGCACCCTCTGGGTCTCGTGATTTCAGGGCGGGGCGCCCTCTGGGCCATTCAGCCCCGAGCTCGGTCGCGAGGGGGCCGGGTGGCCCTTGCCTGGTATCATCCCTAGTTCCTCGACGTGGAAACAGCGATCAAGGACACGGCGCGACACCAAAGGAGCCCTGGATGGACCCCGCCGCCAAGAAAACCGTCCTCCGCCACATGAGCTACGGGATGTACGCGATCACGGCGGCCCATGACGGGGAGCGCGGAGTGTTTACCGCCAACTGGCTGAGCCAGGTCTCGTTCGAACCGCCGCTGGTGGTCGTCTCGGTCGAGCTCGATAGCGCGACTCTGCCGTTGATTCGCGGCAGCAGAAAATTCGCGATCTGCCCGTTCGCGGACGACCAGCGCCAGCTCGCGGCGGATTTGGGGCGGCCGAAAGCTCGCGCCGGCGACAAGTACGCGGCGCTCGACCTGTCGACGATCGATACCGAACAGGGTGTGCCGGTGCTGGCGGACACGCTGGGGTACGTGATCTGTCAGGTGCGGGCGGAGCTGCCGGCCGGCGATTCTGTCGTGGTGCTGGCCGAAGTGATCGATGCCGGCGTGCTGAATGAGGGAGAGCCATTGACGATGCGCGCCGCCGGCTTCCGCCACGCCGGATAGACGTCTCGCGAACCGGAGTCCAACCCCAATGGCCAACCGGCAATCGATCTATGATCGATACGATCGCTTTGAGGCGACGTCGCGACATGACTGGCGCGACTGGCTCCTGGCAAATCATGGCGCCGCGCCGGGCATCTGGCTGGTGACCTACAGGCCCGGCAGCGAGAGGCCGCGGGTCCGGTACGACGACGCGGTGGAGGAGGCGCTGTGCTTCGGCTGGATCGATAGCCAGGCGAAGGCGCTCGATGCTGAACGCTCGATGCAGCTCTATACCCCGCGGCGGCCGGGCAGCGGCTGGTCACGCCCGAACAAAGTTCGGATCGAGCGGCTCAGCGCCGCCGGATTGATGCAGCCGGCGGGGCTGACCACGCTCGACGCCGCCAAACGGGATGGGAGCTGGACGCTCTATGATGCCATCGAGGATCTCGCCATCCCCGACGACCTGGCGGCGGCGCTGGCCGCGGCATCGGGGGCCAGCGCCGCCTTTGACGCCCTCGGCTTGTCCGTGCGCAAGCAGATGCTCTGGTCGGTAGTGAGCGCGAAGCGGGCGGCGACCCGGAGCGCCCGGATTGAGCGGATCATGGCTGGCCTGGCGGCGGGCACCAACTCCCGGGCGAACCAAGAGCAAGAGACCTGACCAGCCCCGGTCAGGCGCGGGCGACCGCGATGTTGGCGGTCAAGAGGAAGACCAGATCGGTGCCTTGCCGGTACTCCGCCAGCGTGTCTCCCAGGTCGTCGCGGACCGCCGCGATCAGCGATTCGCGGGCTGGTTCGGCCATTGCCGCGAACTCGGGCAAGACGGCTGCCGCCGCGATCGTGGTCAAGCGCTCGAACTGGTCGGGCGAGGGGAAGCGGGCCGGGCGGGTCACGACCTCGACCATGACATCACGAAAGCCCGCCGCTGCCAGCAAGGCGTCCAGCGTGTCGGCGTCGCCGTCGTTTAGCCACCAGACCGTCCAGCTCAACCCCTCGTAGGTTTCGGCCGTCTCGCGGTGAGTGAGGGCCGCCTCAAACGAGGCCCGGGCTTCCGCCCAGGCGCCGCGGGCAATGGCTTCGGTGCCATGGGTGACGAGCAATTGGTGACTGGTGATCGTCATGGCAAGCTCGCGGTCCGGTTGGCGCCATCCGGGCGGGATCACTCGTCCGCGCGGTCGCCGCTCCGGCAGCGACCGGAGCCGCCGCGATGACGGAGCCATCTTTCGCCGCGGCGCTGCAGGGCTCCAGTATACGATGAGGTTGTCACTATTCCGGCTACCGCTCACCGTGGGCTGGATCAGCCGGGTTCCGGAGCGGGCCACATGGGAACGAGACCATGATATGGAGGTCCAGTGCGCCGTGACCCGTACTTCGAGCGGTCTACCGGGTGTCGAACCGGGATCGGCGGGCGCGGCAAGCGCCCCGCTCGATCCCGGCGGCGGCGACGGAACACTCGTGGCGGCAGGTGCCGCACCAGGGTGTATCCGGCGTGGTTACGGCCCGGCGGCTGGCGGCGCCAGGACCAGGACGACTTCGCCGCCCGGCTCTTCAACCAACACCGCCGCCGGCCGCGCGGTGTCCGCCGCCGCCGGCGCGTCGGCGACCCAAGGCAGGACGAGGAAGACCGTCAGGATGCCGATGCCGAGGAGGACGACCGCCATCTGCCGGGCGAGGACCACGCGGTCCCGGCCGCGTTGGGCGACCGGGAGCTGGTTGGACAGCCGATAGCGCGCGGCCTCATCGTGCAACTCTTGCCACTGGAGCTTGATGACCTCGAAGTCAGACTTGTTCAGGTTGGGAAACAGGGTGCTTGTCCTTTCGCCAGTGCGCTGGCAGAGACACGGATTGCTCGCCAGGACTCCCTGGCACCGGACGACAACGGGTTAGGCACTCGTTGGATAGAGGCAAACGTGACCGCCCGTCTCCGCGTGGCAGTCGCGGCAGGTCCGTAGGCACTTCCCATTGGGGAAGGCCGTGCAGTCGGCGCTGGCGGTGCATGCTTGACACTTTATGTACTCGGCGCAAAACGGCTTGCCGTTCTTGAGCGCCACGCGGAACCCGTCGAAGTTCTTCGGACACCGAACGGTCTCTTCGCGGGCATCCTTGCTCGCCGTGGCCACCGTGCGGCCGGCGGCCCCCGGCGTTGGCCGGCACGTCCCCTTCCGGCAGGTGCCGGAGCAACAGCCGCCGTTCTTCTTGTTCTTGATACACGGCTTGCCGTTGCCCGGCAAACCGCGGCCCCCACCTCCACCTGGCCGAAGACGAGAGTAGCCAGTCCGCCGCTCAGACCCAGGCGGAGCATCTCTCGGCGGGAAGCCGTGGTTGCCGTCATTTGTTTTGTCCACTGATCGAAGTGAATTCCGTCCAAAGTGGTAACTCCATCTCGGGGTATTGCGATGCCGGCGCCACACATGGCCGTCTGGCGGCGATCATTCAATGAGGGGGGGATACACGCATGCTTGATCGCCGGAATCCGTTTGGCAGGCCGGGCAGGTCATCAGACACTTGCCGTTGGGGCGCAGCGTGCAACTGGCGTCCGAGGTGCATGGTGCGCAGACGCCGGCCTGATAGCAAAACGGCTTGCCGTTATCGAGCCGAATGCAAAACCCATCCGGATTGTTGGGGCACTGGGCATGTTGACCGACGCAACTGTCCCCGGAGTCGACGGTACAGCCCGCCGCCCCCGGCGTGCGGCGGCACTTCCCTTTCTTGCAGGTGCCGGAACAGCACCCACCGTTCTGCTTGTTCTTGTCGCACTGTTTGCCGGTGCCCCGGCAGGCCGCGACCGCCCCGGCCGCTCGGCCGAAGACGAGGGCGGCGAGGCCGCCGCCCAAACCTAGGCGGAGCATTTCCCGCCGCGAGCCCGCGCGGGCCACGACCTCTTTCGTCCACTGATCGAAGTGCAATGCGTCCATGAGTAGGTTCTCCTTCTGTCTGTCGTTGAGCGGCGTTCGTCGCTCCCCTATCGCGAGCCGCGGCGCGTCCGTACCCCGAACGGTGTCGTCGCCTTACTCGCGGGTGGTGATCCGCGCCTTAATCGTCAAGGTCCAGCCGCCCGTGAAGAGGCCGTCGTCGCTGTCCGCGTCATCTGACACGAAGAGCTTCCACCGGCCGTTCGGGTTGGCACCACGGAAGATGGACAGCGCCGTGTTTGTAATGCCTTGGGGAGCCGGCGCGGGGAAGAGGTCGTCATCGGAACCGCCGGCGTCGTGATTCGCGGGCTGGAAGGAGCCGCTGGTGAGCGCGTCCGCAAATGGCAACGGCGCCGCGGCCCGGTCGTCCAGTCGGATCGTCAGGTTATCAGCACGATGCAAACTCCCAGCGTCGCTCATCACGATGGCAGCCCGTCCGGCCGGGGAAACCAGCAGGAGATCGACGTCTCCGGGATACTCGTGCCTGAAGTCGTGCAGCGTCAGGTTCACATCCAGAATCCGAGCCTTGGTGAGGCCGCGAACGGTGACGGTCGATGGGTACAGCGATGCGGGACCTCGTTCGATCATCACGATCGGTTGCGGGTTGGTGAAGGTGCGGGTGACGATCTTCCGTTTCGGCTTCTTGTCGTGCTGGCGCGTGGCGCGGGGGGAGTCTACGTCCTGCTATGCCCGCTTGGCACCGTCCGCGCGCCGCTTCGGCTTGGCCACGGCGAGCGTCGTCGATGGCAACAGGGCGAGGCCGGCGAGGGCAAAGGTGCGTCGGTTCATCGTTGTTCCTCCGTTCGTGGGTTGGTTGGGGGCATCCGCCCTGGCAAGTCGAACCGCGATGCGGCCAATACTGGTATCTCGCTCTGTCGTTGAGCGGCAGGCGTCGCCACCCGGCCGCGAACTGCTGAGCCGCTTCACTCCGGTTCAGTAGTGGCAGGTGGCATCCTTCGTCTTGTGAAGCTCCGGCTCAGGCGAGCCGGCTGGCGCCGGGCGGATCGAGCCCGCGGCCGAACGCTTGGCTGGGCGGGGCGACCGGACGCGGCAGGTCCGTGTTCGGTTACGGACTGTTCCGCCGTAGCGCGGTTGAATGGTGTCGGACACCGCGCCTGCCCGCGGTCGATTGAAGCTGCCGCGTGATGGCGGCCGAGGCCACCAGACGGGGTGAAGCGGCGGCAGCGGCTAACGGTGGGTTCGGGCTCGGGTGTGGAAGGTCCTCCGCTGACCGATGCTCACGGTTGGTCAGCCAGTAGACGACGCCGATCATGAGCGCCACGAGCACCAGGCCGGGGCCGCCCGCGCGCTCGAATGCGCCTGGAGCGTGAACCTCACCGGCGTGGGCGCTCGCCACCCGGGCCGCCAGGAGCCAGCCGCTGCCGGCAACCGCCAGGGCTGGCACGAGCCGTTCCATTCCGATCACGGGGACGTTCCTTTCGCTATGCGCCGCTCAGGGCGGCCGGCAGCCAGTCCGGATGGAGCAGGATCAGGGCGCCCCAGAGCAGGAGGGCGGCTCCCACCAGCGGCACCAATCGCCGCCCCTGCCGGCTCGTCTTCTCGATCAGCATCACCCCGGTCAGGGCCGCCATCCAAGTCAGGCTGCCGACGCCGACCGCGAACATGGTCAGCATCAGGGCCCAGCAACAGCCGAGGCAGAAGAGCCCGTGGCGGACGCCCAGGCGCCAGGCCGCCGGCACGCCGCGGTCGTAGAAGCGCCAGAGGAACTGGACCGGGTTGCGGCACATGTCCAGGCAGCGCTCTTTGAGCGGGCTGAACTGGAACGCGCCAGCGAGCAGGAGCACTGACCCCGCGATCAGCCACGGTCGCTCGCCAAGCCAGGGCCAGGCGGCGGCGAGCTGGTGCAGCCCGGCATCGCCGGCCAGGGCGACGAGGGCGAAGCCGGTCCAGACCGCGAAGTAGGCGGCGACAAAGGCGGCCATCGCCCCGCGGGGATGAGCCTGGCCCTGGCTGGCCCGGGCAAAGAGCTGGAGCATCGGCAGGCTGGAGGGGAGCATCATCGCCCCGGTCATCACCTGCCAAGCAACCAGAAAGAGCAGCAGCGTCGAGAGTGAGGGCAGCGCCGTCCCGCGCAGCACGGCATGGTGGGACACCAGCTCGCCCTGGCCGAGGGCCAGCAGCAGCAGGGCCAGACCCCAGGCGGCCGCCACGCCGCTCCAGATGAACCCGCCGCCGGGTACGGATATGATGCGTCCCCGAGCCGTCGCCATCGCGGTAAGCTCCTTTCCGGGCATGACGACCCTCCTTCCCGCGGCTGGAATCGCTCCCGGCCGCGGGAGGAATCGATCTCGCCCGTGCGACCGGGTTAGGCTTCGAAGCGGAACAAGCCCTGGACGGCGTTCTTGCCCTGGATGTTGACGTTCGCCATCCCGTGCCCGGTCTCATCCCGCCGGTAGTAGGCGGCCTTGCCGGGGAAGGCAGGGGCGCCGGGAATCGTGGAGAAGGCGGTGTCGTTCAACGTCGTCGTGATCCCGGAAAGGCCCGTGAACGGCGACAGCTCGGCTTCGACAACCGAACCAATCGCGAAGGAGCCCTTGCCCTCTTCGACCGTGAAGCTGATTGGCGCCCGCTCGACCGCGACCACCTCGCCGATCAAGGCGGCGAAGTCGGCGATGGCGCCGCCGAGCTGCCCGGTGAAGACCTTCAGCATGGCCGCTTGTTGCTCGTCGGTGCTCTCATCGTCGACGTAGACAACCGCTTTCCAGTTGCCGGCCAGGACGTTGCCGGGAATGTGGACCGAGAGGGCGAGGGTGCGACCCGAGACGTCCACCCCTTCGATCGTGCCCTTGTCAATCTGGTAGGCGAAGGACGAGTCACAGACGCCGCCGTCGGGGTCCTCGCCGACCCAGCAGGGGCAGAGCGTGTTGCAGGTGCAGACTTCGAGCAGCCGGCCTTCGATCTGGTAGACCATGTCCGTGGTTCCCTCCGTCGTGTGCGTGGCCGGTGCGGCCAGGATGGTCGAGGCGCCGGCGCCCGGTACCTTGAGTAGCGCCGCCACGCCCGCCAGCACGCCGCTGGTGCGCAGCACGCGCCGGCGATCGGGCCGCCATCGGTGATTGGTGCCGGTCGGGGCTCGTTTCAGCATGACTCGATTCCTCCTTGTTGTGCCCGCTTCCGCTCAGGGCCGAAGTGCCGGCCCCGTCGCGGGGCCGTCGCCGGCATGGGCCATCCGTCCTCGCTCGCCTCGCGGCGGCCGGGCCGCCGGTAAGCGTTGGTTGCCAGCACCATTACTCTAGGGACACGGGGCCGCCCCCGCATCGGCAGAACCGCGCAATTGCGGAATAGCCGTTGGGGACGGTCACCTGCGTAGTTCTACGCAGATCGTGGCTATCGGTGGCTGAATTGGCGCTCTTTTGGGGTTACGCGAGGCGGTGCTCGATGGCGAAACGGGTGGCGGCGGCGCGGGAGGAGACGTCGAGCTTGGGGTAGATCGAGCGGAGGTGCTGGCTGACGGTGCGGGGGCTGATGGAGAGGCGCAACGCCACGTCGGCGTCGGTCAGGCCCGTCGCCACGAGCCGCAGCACTTCCGCTTCGCGTTGGGTCAAGCCGCGGGGGAGGGTGGCCGGCGCCGGGGCGGTGGCGAGCGCCGCTGCCAGCCGGTCGGTGCGGGCGAGGGTTGGCCGGGCGGCGAGGGGCACGCAGATCTCGCGGACCTCGGTGAGCAGCCCCGCTGCCTCCGTCGGCTGGCCGGTGGCGGCGCGATGCTCGGCCAGCGCCAGCAGCGTCAGCGCCCGCTCATA
>JALZJP010000060.1 GCA_030859715.1 Chloroflexota bacterium | reverse complement strand
AAGGTGAACCCGGACAAGGTCTGTTCGGCGCCGGTTGCCGGGCGACCGGCGCTGCCGTCGCCGCCGCGCTCGGCAGTGGGGTCGCCGGCGGATCCGGGACGAACCGGCTGGCCACGAGGCCGATGGCGGTGACGCCGGCGGCACCCGCTCCCAAGATCAGCAGGCGACGGCTCAAGTGGCCGGCGCTGGTTGCGGCCGGCCGCCAGAGCGGCGGCTCGCTTCGATGCGTGATCCTCGCCATCGCGATCTCTCCCCTCGTTGCCGCGATCGCTAGCCTGGCGGATATTCGGCGAAATACTGAATGATCGCTTCTTCGTAGGCGCTGACGATCGCGTCTCGCCCGCTCGGACTCACCAAAATCGCCGCATCGAGATCGTTCGAGACAAAGAGCGCCTCGACAATCGCGCCCGGCATCGCGCTCGGCTCAATCGCCCCCGGCGCCGCCGGTCCGATCATGATGAAATGCCGGTAGGCGGTGTTCGGCGTATCGACGTTTGCCGCGGTGTCCGGATTCACCCCTCGTTCGACCTCGACGGTGTAACCAATGTCAGCCAGGTGCCGCTTCAGGGCATCATAGGCCAGGATCGCGAACTCGAGGTTCTGGTCGCCGAATTCCCGCTCTTCGGTGTACCAGATCTCGTAACCGCGAGGGATGGTGTTCGTAAAGCCGTTGACATGCATCGATACCAGGAGATCGGCGTCCGCCTCGTTACAGATGTTGATCCGAGCCTGTAGCTCGTCTAAATTGCGATTCCGCTGTTGGTTGGTGCCCGGGGTATCGTCGATCTCCGTCCGGCCGTCGCCGTTGACATCGATGCCGGAGGCGTTAACCGCGACATCGGTTCGTCGGGTCATCACCACGTCGTAGCCATGCCGCTTTAGGCGAGCCTCTAAATCCCAGGCGTGCTCCAGGACCAGGTTCTTCTCCACCAGGACGAATCCCAGCTCGCTCCAGAATTGGGTAAACCCGTTATCGGGGCCGCCGTGGCCGGGATCCAGGCAGACGGTTGGCACCGGCTCGCCATCCCGAATCGTCGCCGTGGGGATAGCCGGCCCCGCCGCCGCCCAGGTATCCGGGCTCGCGCTCGGGGTAGGGAACCCACTCGCCACGATCGGCGCGGTCCCGCCGCCGGCCGGCAGCGGGACCGCCGCCGAGCCAAACAGGCGGCCGCCGGCAAAGGCGAGGATCGTCAACCCGGCAAGCAGGACCGCGCCGAGCACGATGACCAGCCGCGAGCTGATCGCGGTCGATCCCTGACGCGATGGCATTTTCGGCACGGGGCGGACCGTTGCCGGCAGCCGCGGCGCGGGCTTCGGCACTGCGAAGGGAGGCGGGCTTGCCAGCGCGGGGGCCGGCGGCGCCTGTCGGGATTGCCAGCGGTCGTGCAGACGACGTCGCTCGTCGGCCGAAAGCCGCCGGCCGCTGGCGGGGGGCACCCGTGGCGCTGCCGTCTCGATCCGTGACCGGGCACGGCGACGGTCCTCCCCAGCCGACGAGGATACCGCATCAGTGACTGATTCTACGTTTTGATCCCGGTCTTGGCGGCCAAACCGAGGCATTTACCGATCCTCACCGCCATCGCGACGAAACGGCCCCCCGCGTGGCCGGCGAACATGGCTCATCCCGCCAACTCCGCGAAATAGTTGCGAATTGCTTGCTCATAGGCCGTCACCAGGGCGGGCGCGGCGGCATCGGTGACGATGAACGCGGCATCGTCATCATTGGAGAGGAACAAACCCTCGACGATAATACCGGGCATCTCGCTCGGCACGAGCGATCCCGGCCGCGCCGGCCCGGTCAAGGCGTGCGCCTCGATCCCGATTCCTTTGTCGAAGGCGTCGTACCCCGCCGCCGCATACTGATTTCCCAACTCCGTGTGCATCAATCGCGCCAAGAGCGCACTGTTCTCGCTGAAGGGCCGGTCTCCGTTGTACCACACCTCATACCCCTGGAGAAAAGCGTTCTCCGCTCCATTGTAGTGAACGGACACGAGGATGTCGGCCCCGGCCTGGTTACAGATATTGATCCGGGCCTGCAGGTCGTCGAGCTGATTGCTTCTCGCCTCCCCGCCCGCGGGAGCCACGGTGCCATCATTGTTGACGTCACCGTTGTCTGGATTGACCTCCGTATCGGTCGTCCTGGTCATGACGACCTCGATGCCGGCCGCCCGCAATCGGTCAGCCAGCATCAGCGAATGCGGCAGCGTGAAATCCTTCTCCTGTAGCAAAAGTTGGCCGTTCTCATCAAGCCGTACATTGCCGAGATCCGCCCCGCCATGCCCAGGATCGATGCAGACCGTCCGTCCGGCGGCGCCGCTCGCCGGGCTGGGCGGCGGCACGACGGTTTCGACCGGCACCGGGGTTGGCGAGGGCGGCGGCGCGGTCGGGAGCGGGGTTGCCGTCGGAACGGGAGTCGGCGCTGGCTCGGCCAATGGGCCGGCTCGCAACCCGACCGTCAGCACGGCGAAGAGCACCGCCCCGAGCAGGATCCAGGCGCCCAGGACACGATCGCGACTATTCCGTTCAGGGGCAGTACTCAACGATCAGCACCGGCTCGACGAGCGGGGTAGGAAACCGCGGCAACTGTTTTGCTGGCGGGAGCACCATGGCGCCCGTGCCGCCGCTGGCTCCGCCAGGCCGGACCGGTGAGCGCACCGGACGCCTCCGAAACATGCGGCTCGGGTTGTCCACCCGCAGGATAGTGGATGAATGAGCGGACGGGCAAGCGCAATCGCGTCCGGAGCGTGGCCTTGGGCACCTTCTCGCTGAACCGCGGCGCAAGCGCGTTGTCATCCTGCCGGGCCTGTGCGAAGGTAGCGGCACGGACTGAGAAAGGAGGCCAGAACGGACCGGAGGCGGTCGTTAGGCCCGAAAGGCGCGGCCACGAGCTCGACCTCATCGTCTCCGATGCCGATTCACCGCTGGTCGTGGCCATCTACACAACGAGGAGGGTACCAATGTCACGGAGCTCCGTCGCCTTGATCGCCTGCTTGGTCATGGTCGTGCCGATGCTGTTTGGAATTGCCGCCGGTCCACGCGTTCACGCCCAAGACGCGACCCCGGCGGCAATGGCGCCGAACACCGACATCTCCGGCACGATTGACGTCGGCATGGTGGCCAATCCGCAAATGGTCGCCTTGCAAGAGCTGGTCAACGCCGGCGCCTTCAATGAGCTGTATCCCAACATCACGGTCAACCTGACCGTCCTCCCGGAGAACGAGATCCGGCAGACGATTACCCAGGACGTGACCACCCAATCGGGCCAGTTCGATCTTTTCACCATCGGCCCGTTTGAGGTTCCCCTCTGGGCCGAACAGGATTGGCTGGCGGAAGTAGGCGCCGATGCCGCGGCCGATCCCAACTACGCGCTCGACGACGTGTTCGAGAGCATGAAGGCCGGATTGACCCACGACGACGGGCTCTACGCGCTGCCCTTCTACGGTGAAAGCGCGATGCTGTTCTACCGGACCGATCTCTTCGCCGATGCCGGTCTCGAGATGCCGGAGCGGCCGACCTGGGATCAGGTTGCCGAGTTCGCGGCGGCACTGCACAGCCCCGACGACGTCTACGGGATGTGCCTGCGCGGCCTGCCGGGTTGGGGCGAGCAGTTGGCGCCGCTGACGACCGTGATCAATGCCTTCGGCGGCCGCTGGTTCGACGAGAACTGGGTTGCCCAGCTCGACAGTGAGGAGTCGGCCGCCGCCATTCGCTTCTATATCGAGCTGCTGCAGAACTACGGCCCTCCGGGCAGCGACCAGAATGGCTTCACCGAGAACCAGACGCTCTTCGTCCAGGGCCGCTGCGCGATGTGGTATGACGCCACATCGGCCGCCGAGCTCCTCTCCGATCCGGCGCTCAATCCGGACTTCAATGAGCAGCTTGGCTATGCCTACGGCCCATCGGCCGAGCTGCCGACCGGGAACTGGCTCTGGAGCTGGAACTTCGCGATGGCCGCGAACACTGATGCCCCCGACGCCGCGCTGGCCTTCATGCTGTGGGCCACGTCGCGGGATTATGTCGATCAAATCGTCGCCTTCGACGACGGCTGGGGTCGCGCCCCGACCGGCGCCCGGGCGTCGGTCTACGATGATCCCGCCTATCAGGAACGAGCCAGCGACTTTGCCACGATCGTCCTCAACTCGATCAACGAGGCGAATCCGAACCAGCCGACCGTCGATCCGGTGCCGTACACCGGCGGTCAGTTCGTCCGCATCCCGGAGTTTCAGCAGCTCGGCGATGATGTCAGTCGCGAGTTTGCCGCCGCGATCGTCGGGCAGACTTCGGTCGACGACGCCATCGCCTCGGCCAATGATCTCGCCAATCAGACGGCGATCGAAGGTCTTTACCAGGAGTAGCGGCCCCGATTGACCGATCGATCAGTCCGTGCTCGCGCCACGGCCGGAGCCGCTGCTGGCTCCGGCCGTGGGCTACCGACGTGGCGACGGCGGCTGCCCCGCGCCACGCCGCCGGAGGCAACCGATGGCGATCGCCGATCTGGGAACCACCACCGACGTCAAGACAGGACGAGGCGGTTGGTTGCGTCAGACCGTCGCCAATCAGCCGATCGGGCGCTTGCTGTTGCTGCCGGCCCTAGCCTACGCGATCCTGGTCACCCAAGCCCCGTTTCTGTACACGCTCTGGCTCAGCTTCGAGCGCTGGAACCTGAACCGGCCGAACCTGCGGGGCTTCACCGGGCTCGGCAACTACGAGTTGCTGCTCTTCCGGGATCCCGCCTTCTGGCAGTCAATTCTCAATACGTTCATCATCGTGGTCGCCGCCGTGGTGCTGTCGATGGCCTTCGGCCTCTTCTATGCCGAGCTGGTGAACCACAAGTTCCTCGGCCGCGGTGTGGTGCGCACGATGCTCATCACCCCGTTCTTGATTATGCCGGTGGCGGCCGCCCTGCACTGGAAGAACCAGATGCTCAACCCGATTTACGGCGTCGTCAATTGGGTTCTTTCCTTCGTTCCCGGCTCATTCTCGCCGAACTGGCTCGGAACGTTTCCCGAACAATCGATCATCGCGGTACTAGTCTGGCGCTGGGCGCCGTTCATGATGTTGATCCTGCTGGCCGGCATGCAGTCGATCTCGGAGGAAACGCGGGAGGCGGTACGGGTCGATGGCGCCACCGCCTGGCGAGAGTTCCGGGACATCACGCTGCCGCACCTCTATCGCTTCTTCCAGCTCGGCGGCTTGCTGGCGACGGTCTTTATCGTGCAGGAAATCGATCCGATTTACATGATGACGAAGGGCGGACCGGGCAACGCGACGACGACGCTCCCCTATCTGGTCTATCGGAAAGCGATCGAGGGCTCGAACGTCGGCTTGGGGGCGGCCACCGGGGTGATTACCGTATTGCTCTCGATCGTCGCGATCACGCTCCTGCTGCGAGCGCTCGATCGCATGTTGCGAGAGGATTGACCGATGGCCACGAGCTCGCGACGCCGCACCCGGCTCACCTCACGGACGAAAGACCGCGCGTCGCCGGCCTGGGCCGTCATGGCGTGGATTGTGGCGCTGATCGCCTTCTTTCCCGTCCTGAACATGGTCCTGACCGGGTTCAAGTCCGAGGTCACCGCCGTCTCCCTGCCGCCGCAACTGATTTTCTGGCCGACGCTGGAGAACTATCGGGAAGTACTCAACATCAACTTCCTGCCGTTCTTCCGGAATTCCCTGATTGCCGCGTTGACGTCGACGGCCCTGGTCATGGTCCTTGCTATTCCCGCCGCCTATGCCATCGCGCTGCGGCCGACGAAGAAATGGAAGGACGTGCTCTTCTTCTTCATCTCCACCCGATTCCTGCCACCGGCGGGCGTCATCGTCCCCCTGTTTATCATCTATCGCGAAGCCCAACTGCTCGGCACCATCCACGGTCTGATCATCTTGTACACGGCGATGAATCTGCCGATCGCGATCTGGATGCTGCGCTCGTTCTTCGAGGAAGTGCCGCGGGAAATCATCGATGCCGCCCGGGTCGACGGCACCGGCCTGTGGCGCGAGATTACTCAAATTCTCCTGCCGATGGCGGTGCCCGGCCTCGTCGCCACGGCCTTTATCTCGATCATCTTCGCCTGGAACGAGTTCTTCTTTGCCGTCAGCCTGGCCGCGATCGGCACCGCGACGGTGCCCATCTTTCTGGTCCGCTTCGTCACTAGCGAGGGCTTTTTCTGGGCCAAGCTGGCGGCATCGAGCACAATGGCCGTGCTCCCGATCGTCATCGTCGGCTGGATCGCCCAACGACAGTTGGTGCGCGGTCTTTCCATGGGCGCGATCAAGTAAGATCACCGCCGCGTGAGTGAGGAGTTTCCTGATGCGGGCAGTCGTGGTTGATGTACCGAGAGCGATTCGCGTGGTGGAGATACCGATACCGGAGCCCGGCCCGGACGAGGTCCTGATCAGGACCGGCGCCTGCGGCATTTGCGGCACCGACCTGCACATCATCGACGGTGAGTTCCCGCCGACCAAGTATCCGGTCGTCCCCGGCCACGAATTCGGGGGTGAGGTGGTGGCGATTGGCAAGAACGTCACGGGCTTCAAGCAGGGCGACCTGGTCGGGGTCGATCCGACCTTGAACTGTGGCGCCTGCTACTTTTGTCAACGTGGGATGGCGAATCTCTGCGAGCGGTGGGCCGCGGTCGGGATCACGGCCCAAGGCGGCTTCGCCGAGTACCTGGCGATTCCGGCCCGCACCGTCTATCCGCTGCCGGCCGGGATGAGCCTGGCGACGGCGTCGCTGATCGAGCCGCTCTCCTGCGTGGTTCGCGGCTTCCACCGTCTGCACCCTGAGGTGGGCGAGAGTTACCTCGTCTATGGGGCAGGACCGATGGGCCTGCTCAACGCCCAAGTGGCTCGCTTCAACGGCGCCTCCCGTGTCGCGATCGTCGATATCAACCAGAGCCGCCTCGATCGGGCGCGGAAGGCCTTTGGTTTCGATCTGGTTGGGACGTCCTGGGAGGCGGTGCGCGACGCGGAGCCGCGTGGGTTCGACAACGTGATCGAGGCGACCGGGGTGACCAAGGTCGCCGAGCGGGCGATCGACGCGGTCAAGCGGCGCGGCAAGCTCCTGCTCTTCGGGGTCTGCCCGCCGGGAGAGACCGCGGCCTATGACGCCTATCGGATCTACAACGAAGAGATCACCATTCTGGGGACGATGGCCGTGCTGAAATCGTACGGCCCCGCGATCGACATCCTGGCGGCCGGCGCCATCCGGGCCGATCTGATGATTACGAACACGTTTCCGTTGAACGATTTCAGCGAAGCCGTCGACTTCGTCCGGCGCGGGGATGGGCTGAAGGTCCAAGTCGGCGGCGCCAACGCCTGAGGCGGCGGCTCGCGCTACGCTTCGGACAATTCGATGTAACCGGCCCCCTGCTCAATCTGGATGTCTATTTCGCTGGCGGTTGAGCCATAGGCGTCGTTGATGTAGGCGCCATCGACGGCGGTGAAGGCGGACCCGCGGACCGTGCCAAACCCCTGCTCCACCGTGACCCTGATCCCCGTATCACGCGGCGCCCGGATCGTCACGTCGCCGGCGCCGATTTTGAGCTTGCCGCTTAAGCTGGTCCGCCAGTCTCCCGTCAGGTCAAGCATGACATTTCCGGAGCCCGCCGCCAGGTTGAGATCGGTCAGCAGCATCCCGCCCAGCACCAGCTCGGCGCTTCCCGTGCCGAGCTCGACCGTGAGCTCGGTCGGCACGGCGGGGTTGACGTAGAGCGCCCACCGCTGCTCACTCGGCGACCAGGACCAGAGCGAGCTTGAGCGAGGCGAGGCAATGACCAGGCGGCCCGTCCGGCCCCCGTCCATCAACTCGTAGTCGATCTCCGGCGCCTGATCGTCCTCGTATTCGAGCTCGCCGCGCAGCAGCTCGGAGCTGTCCACAATCCCGCCGGCGGCCATCGAGGCCCCGGCCAGCCGCAGATCCCCGGCATCGAGCTTGAGTTGAATCGTCGCCTCGGTAGCGCCCTGGAGCCGGACAAACCGGGTCGGGGCCTGCTCGGTCGCGGCGGTCACTTGGACCACGGCCATGACGCCATAGCTCAGCGCCGCGACGGCAACCATCGCCAGCGGGGCGACGAGCCCTCTCATCGACTCTTCCTCGTCATGACCGGATCCCTGGCACGGCTTGGTCCATTCACGGAAGTCGTCATGATGTCTCCAGGGTAGGAGCGCCGCGTTACCAACGTTTCCCCAACTCTTCACAATCCTGTCACATTTCGGGCGGGAACGGTTCGATGATCCGGTGACGGTGGTTGTATCATCCAGGTCGGAAACCGGCTCGTACCGTTTGCGATCGACGTGGCCGAAGGGGGTTCGTGTGCGGCAACAACGAATCGCGACCCTCCTGTTCGGGGCGGTGCTCATCTTGGTGGTCACCGCGCCACCGCTCGGCCAGACGTCGGTCTCCGGGATGCGGCAACAACGTCCGACGGAGGAATCTGCCCCCGCGACGCCGGAAATTGGCAGCCTTGTCGCACCGTACCCGGAAGGTGTCACGCTCACGGCCCGCGCCATCATTCCCATCGATCAGACGCCGGCGAACCCGGCAACGCTGAACCTCGAACGCTACACGCTCGCGGCGGGCGACGCGGTGGCCGGCGCCACGAGCGGGGTCCGCGTGATTGTGATCGAAGCGGGTGAGTTGCGAGTCACGAGCGATCACGACTTGGATGGTTCATACGCCGCCGGCGCGGCGCTGCTGATTCCGGCAGGCGTTCCGGTCGAGCTTGCCGCCGCCGGCCCTGAGGCGAGCTTTCTCCAACTCACCATCGCATCGGAGGGCGCCGCGGCGTCACGGCTGGAGGCACCGGTGCCGCCCGTGGTCCTCGTCAGTGGGCCGGCCCGGTTGCCACGAGGCGAAGCGACGCTCAGCATCATCGAGCTAACGGTGGCGCCGGGGGTGGATGCCGGACAGCGGGTCTTCTCGGGACCGATGGGCATCGCCGTCGAGTCGGGTCTGCTGACAGTGGTCGATCTCGATGGCCAGGCAACCCGGCTCGAGGCCGGCGGCGGTCTCATCGCCCCGGCGTACACCGCGCATCAGATCCGCAACGACGGCCCGGACCCGGTCCAAGGCATCGCCGTCGGCGTCCTGCCAACCTCCCCCGGCCTGGCCGGCGCCCCACTGGCCACGCCGACCCCGGCCCAAGACCCAGCGGCAACCGCTACCTTCGAGGCAGTGGTTCAATCGGCCGCCGATCTGCGGGCCACCGTGGCGGCGCAGGCGGAAACCGCGGCCGGGCTCAGCGCCACGATCGTTGCCCGAGATACCGCTGCCACCGGCGCCATCGCCGATGCGCGGGCGACGACAGCGGCGATCATGGTCGGGTCGCTCGATCTCTCGGCCGCCCTGGGCACGTCGACCACGCGCTCGTTCGAAGCGGAAGCCACGGCGGCGAGCCTGCGAACGACCATCGTTGCCGCCGAAAGCGCGGCGGGTGCCCGTGAGGCGTCGTCGCTAGCGACCGTGGAAGCGCTCGCGGCGACGCTGGCGACACGAGAGAGCGAGATTGCCGCGCTTGCGGCGACGGCGAGCGGCGCGTCCGCCTCGGCCGAGGCCGCCGGCAACTCCGCGTCCGCGGCGGAAGCCACCATCGCCGCCCAGGCGTTGGCGTTGCAAACAGTCATCGCCACCGCCACGTCACAAGCCCTACAAAACCAGGCCATCCAAGGCACACTCGCGGCGGACCTGGCGGCGGCCGAAGAAACGACGGTCGCCCAGCAAACGGTTGCCGCCGAATTGGTAGACGCTCGGGCCACCTTGTCGGCGCAGGCATCGGTTATTGCCGCCTTGGAGGCTGCGCCACCACCGGCAATTGTGGCGGACTATACCGAAGTGGCACTTGAAGGCGACTTGAGTGGCCTGGTCTTCGGCGATTCCGCCGCGCAAGACAACGTGGAGGCCGAGGTCCGGCAACAATTGCAACCTGAAATCAACCGCGGCTGTCGGGCCGGCATGGTGCTGACTTTCGGCCACATACCGCAGGGCAATCTCAATCCCGGTCTCGACCTCGCCGGCGCCACCAACGAACTGCTCGCCGTGGAGATTCCAGAAGTCTTCGCCGACGCCGTCACCGAGAGCTTCGTCAGTTTCGAGCCGCCGTTTGGACGGGCGACGGTTCGCGTTTATTTCAACAGCGACTGCGAGGCCACGACCGCGACACCAGCATTGACCGCCCAGGCAGCATCCACTTCGCCGCCGATCGTGCCGTCGCAGTAGGCTACGCGGGAGATCCAATCGCCGCCATCACGTCCGGGTGCTTCAGGCCCGAGCCGGTCGCGAACAGGACGACCTCTTCGTCGCGGTCGAGCGTCCCGTCTCGCGCCAGGTGTTGGGCCAGGGCGACCGTGGCCCCGGCCTCGGGGGAAACCAGCAAGCCCTCGTGGCGCGCGACGAGCCGCGTGCCCGCGATCAGCTCCGCGTCGGTGACCGTTCGCGCCGTGCCGTTGCTCTCTCGCACCGCGTCGAGGATAAGATAGTCCGCGATCGCGGCCGGCACGCGGATTCCCGGCGCCACGGTGGTCGCGTGCGGCCACTTTTCGGCGTGGCGGGCGCCCTGGTTGAAGGCGCGGACGAGCGGGGCGCAGTTCTCGGCCTGGACCACGATCATCCGTGGCCGCTTGCCGTTGATGAGCCCCATCGCTTCCAGCTCGGCGAACGCTTTCCACATGCCGACGATGCCGGTGCCGCCGCCGGTCGGATAGATAATGGCGTCCGGCAGCCGCCAGCCAAGCTGTTCCGCCAACTCCAGGCCCATTGTCTTCTTGCCCTCGGCCCGGTATGGCTCGCGCAAGGTCGAGACATCGAACCAGCCCTCGGTGGCCGAGCGCTCCCGAATCAGTTTTCCGCAGTCGTCGATCAGGCCGTCGACCAGCGTCACCTCGGCGCCATAGGCCCGGCATTCGGCGATCATCGCCGCCGGCGTGTCGGCCGGCATCGCCACCTTCGCCGATAAGCCCCCGCGCGCGGCGTAGGCCGCCAACGCGGCGGCCGCGTTGCCGGCGGAGGGGATCGCCAGGGTCGTTGCTCCCAGCTCCTTCGCTCGTGAGACGGCGACGGCAAGACCACGCGCCTTGAAGCTACCGGTCGGGTTCTGCCCCTCGTCCTTGATCAGCAGGCGATTCAGGCCAAGCTGCCGGCCCAATACCGGCGCCGTCAGGAGTGGCGTGCCGCCTTCTCCCAGCGAGATGATGCGCCCCGGATCGCGAACCGGCAGCAGCTCGTGATACCGCCACAGCGTCCACGGCCGCCGCCCCAAGCCAGCCTCGGTCAGGGTTGTCGCCGCTCGCTCGAGGTCGTAGCGAGCCAGGAGAACCTTGCCGCAACAGGGGCTCGTGGTTTGCAACTGATAGGCATCGTACCGCTGACCACAATACGAGCATTCCACGTCCAGCAAACAGCTTTCCACCCCGCTCCCGTCCTTCCCTTGCCGGCGTCGCGTCAAAAGAGCAGCAACATGCCGCCCGCGATCAACGGCGCCCCGACCAGCGCGATCCGCAAGAGCGGACGCGGCATCCGCTTCGTCAGGCGAGCGCCGAGAAACGCGCCACTGGCGACGCCGAGCGTGGTCCCAATCAGGTGCGGCAACGATACGTCGCCATGCCGAGCCAGCGCGATGGCGCCGGCGGCGCTGATAAAGATGAGGGCCATCATCGTGGTGCCGATGGTCTGCCGCAAGGGCAGCCGGAGCACGGCCAAGAAACCAAGTTGCAGATAGGGCGCCATACCGACCCCGAGGAACGCCGCCGCCGCGCCGCCGGTCAACCCCAGGCCGCCGGCCAGCCCCCACCCCACGGGGGACCGCCCCGGCTCGCCCGCCCACTCCGGCTCGCCGACTAGTCCGGCCCGGCCGATCCCGAATTGGGTCCTGGCCCAAACCAGCGCCGCCAGCATCAAGAGACCGGCTCCGGCCAGCATTTGCAGCATCGGCTCCGGGATCGCCTGGCTGGTGTCGGCGCCGACAATTGCCCCAACCGCCCCGGTGAGCCCGGTCACCAGGCCGACCTTCGGCGCCACGTTCCCTTCACGATAGTGCGACACGGCGCCGGAAATGGTCACGAAGCACATCATCGCCAGCGCGGTGCCGATCGCTTGATGAACGGGAAGCCCGAAGGTCGTGGTCAGCAAGGCGACGACGATGCCGGCCCCTCCGGCGCCGATGAAGCCGAGCAAGACGCCCAGGGCAAAGGTGACGACGGCGAGGGTGACGACGATCCGAACATTGTCCGGGCTCACCGCTCCTGGTAACCCGAATTGGGATCGACCAGGCGCGATCGCGCCTCGATCGGGTCACCCGCTTGTCGCGGTGGGTACTCGTACATGATGACCTGGCTGCCGATGCCCCGCGTGGTCCACCAGCGCCAGGCGAAGAAGAGCAACACCAGCGGGATCAGGATTAGCAGGGCCAGCCCGAACCGGACGACCCATGAAACAACACCGCTGAAGATCCAGCCAAGCACCACGCCGATCAGCAGCCCCGGCAGAAAGCCGTAGCTGCCCCATTGAAATCGTTCTCGGAGCCCAGCGCCCCGTGGTTGTGGATTCATCGTGAAAGTCCTTTCCAGAGCGTTGCTAGATCGCGATCGAGTCGCCCGGAGATGATCGTCCAATATCGTGCGCCGCCGCGCTGACCCGATTCCAGTCGCCGCGGCCACCAGCATAGTGGATCGCGCTACCACCAGCCATACGGGACGTTGCGGCGCGGGTTGAGCGGCGGATAGGTCCCCATCGCCAGAAAGCGCCGCACCCGGTGCAGCGCCTGCTCGATCTCAGCCAGATCGAGAAAGGGCGCCAGGGCCGTCTCCATCCGGCACGGGTTGCGCTCGACGGCGCGCAGGTCATCCATCAACTCTTCTGACACCGGCTCGCCGACAAACTGCCAGAGCACGGTCCGCAGCTTGGGGTACTCGTTGAAGGTCAGGCCATGGTCGATCCCCCATGCTTTCCCCGTCCGATCCCGCAGCAAATGCCCGATCTTGCGGTCGGCGTTGTTGGTGAGATGGTCGAACAGCACGAATCGCTCGATCTCGATGCTGGACCCGGCCCAGAACTGCTGGTCACGCTCGGTTTGCGGCCGGGGCTTGACGTAGAGCTGAACGCTGCCGATGCCATGCGGCCCGGAGCGGACCACGGTCGGCGGCACGAAATCCCAGCCAAGCTCGCGACTGAACAGGTAGGCGGCCCGCTCCCGCCGATACAGGGTGCCGGGCGGGAAGTCATACAGCGGAGCCTCGCCGCCGCGGGGCTTGTAGATGGCGAGCTGACTCTGGCCGGCGGCCGACTCCAACGCCACCGCGAACGTGTAGTTCGACCCCCAGGGCACGAGCTGGCTGGCGGTGAACTCGGCGGTCTCCAGCATTTCCAGGGTTTCCGCTTCGGAGCGAGTCACGGGGGTGGACACAACGTCGTCTTCGTTGTCCCGAAGCTCAAGGTAAAGATCTGCCATCGTTGGTCAATCCCGCGCCGGAGCCGGCGGCTGGCTCCAGCGCGACTGAACGGTCCGCACGAGGCCATATTCTACCCGACCGGCCGGTTCACCTTCCGTCCGGATGCGACGTGAAACCAGCCGCCAGGCGACGAGACGACTTCGCCGCGTGGCGGCTACATCTCTTGCCACATGACGCCGGTGCCGTACTCGAGTTGCTCCGCCAGTGCCGCCGGCTCGGTGACAGGCGGCATACAGGCATGCCGTTCGCAAAGATACGCGGCCGCCTTCCCGCCCCGTGGCACCCGATCGGCCAGGAAGGGCAGGATTTTCGCGAGGCCGGTGTCGTTTGGATCGGCGTAGCCAATGAGCACGTTCGGCTCGTACCGCGCGTAGACCACGTCGACCAACGCTTGCAAGGCGGGATCGCCTAGCTCACCCGCCACCACCACTTCCTTTGGCACGGCAAGATAAAAATCGAGGGCCGAGAGGAAGCGGCCGAAGGCGATCGCATGCTCCCCCATGGCCTGAGCCAAACCGGCGAGCAACCGGACCGACCGCCGCGTGTACTCCTCGTTCCCGGTCATCGCCGCCAGCTTGAACAGGACCTCGGCCGCGACCGAGTTACCGGCCGGGGTGGCGCCGTCCTGGAGATCACGCGGCCGCGCCACCAGCCGCTCATGGTGAGCGCTCGTGTCGTAGAAGCTCTGGCCGGCCTCATCCGCGAAATCGGCGGCCATGACATCGGCCAGCGCGATCGCCGCCTCGATCCAGCGCCGGTTGAGCGTCGCCTGATACAGGGCGAGCAGACCGTCGATGAAGCAGGCGTAGTCCTCGAGATAGGCGTTCAGGCGGGCTCGACCGTCCTTGAAGCTCCGGAGCAAGCGGCCATCCGGCATCAGGTTCGATAGGATGAAATTGGCGTTCCGCTCCCCGATCGCGGCGAAATCGGGCCGGTCCAAGACGCGTGATCCCTCGGCAAAGGCGCGCAGCATCATGCCGTTCCAGGCGGTGATGATCTTGTCGTCCCGTCCCGGCCGGACCCGTTGCTCGCGGGCGGCCAGCAGCTTCATCCGCGCCGCGTCGATCGTCGTCTCCAACTCCTCCGGCGTGATGCCAAGCTGCTCGGCCACGGCCCGGCCGCGCGGGATCGAGATCACCGTCGCGCCCTCGAAATTGCCGCCCTCGGTGACATCGAAGTAGCGAGCAACGATCGCCGCCGGCTCGGGACCAAGCGCGGTCGCCAGCTCCTCCGGCGTCCAGACGTAGAACTTGCCCTCTTCGCCTTCGCTGTCCGCGTCTTGCGTCGCGTAGAAGCCGCCCTCGGGGCTGGTCATCTCGCGGGCCACGTACTCCAGCGTCTCGGTCGCGATCCGGCGGTAGAGCGGCTCGCCGAAGGCGCGATAGCCGTCGAGATAGACGCGGGCAAGCTGCGCGTTGTCGTAGAGCATCTTCTCGAAATGGGGGACGAGCCAGATCGCATCGACCGTGTAGCGGTGGAAGCCGCCGCCGACCTGATCGTAGATACCGCCCAGGGCCATCTTATCCAGCGTCTCGCGGACGATCGTGGCCGCCTGCCGGTCCTTCGTCCGGTGCCAGTAGCGGAGGAGAAACTCGAGCGCGGCCGGCTGCGGGAACTTCGGGGCGCCGCCGAAGCCGCCGTTCCGAGCGTCAAACGATGCCGCCAGTGATTTCGCCGCCCGCTCGAAGGTCTCGGGCTCCAGATCCCCTTGCTTGAGGCTGGCGGTGGTCGCCTGGTGGAGGAAATCGCGCAGCGACTCGGCGTTCTTCTCGACCTCGTCGCGGCGATCGCGATAGGCGGCGGCCACCGCGACCAGGACCGCCGGGAAGCCGGCCATGCCGCCCCGGTCGGCCGGCGGGAAATAGGTGCCGCCGTAGAACGGGACGCCGTCCGGCGTCAGAAAGACATTCAACGGCCAGCCGCCGTGCCCGGTCATCGCCTGAACGGCGGTCATGTACAACGAGTCGAGGTCCGGCCGTTCCTCGCGATCGACCTTGACGTTGACGAACCGCTCGTTCATCAGGGCGGCGATCTCGGGGTTCTCGAACGACTCGTGCTCCATGACATGACACCAGTGGCACGCCGCATATCCGATACTGAGCAGAATGGGCTTTTCTTCCGTGCGTGCACGCTCCAGCAGTGCCTGACTCCACGGATGCCACTCGACCGGGTTGTTGGCGTGCTGCAGCAGGTACGGGCTGGACTCGTTCGCGAGCTGGTTGGGCATCAGAGTAGTTCGAATGCGGGCTGGTGAACGCGGCGCCTCAACGGGTTATTATC
>JALZJP010000056.1 GCA_030859715.1 Chloroflexota bacterium | reverse complement strand
GAGGTAGATGCCCGAGGCGGCGAGGCAGAATGCCGCGAATGCGACGGCGGTGTTGATCAGGACTCCTGGCGCGAGCAGGACTCCTCCGGCGACCGGTGCTGCACCGACCAAGACGTTCTTGAGCCATTGTCGGGGTCGGATCGAACCGATCAGTCCAGGCAGCAGGGCTTGTGTCGTGGCTGGTTGGGCTTTGGGCACGTCGACGCTCACGGCCTCAGCGCCTCCTGTCGAGCATGTCTCAGCAGTTTCGTCACGACCCAGCCCAGGCCGGCGCCGAGCGCGACATCGCTGGGAAAGTGGACTCCCAGAACGAGCCGCGACATGGCCATTCCTCCGACGCTCACAGCTTGGGCGCCTGCGCCCACACCCATCAACGGAGCGTAGGTCATGGCCATCGCAGTCGTCGAAGACACATGCGCGGAAGGACAGCTCAGCGCACTCGGCGTAGCTGCCAGGACCTTGACTCGCGGGTCAGACGGGCGGGCCCTGCGAAGCAGGCGCTTGATGAGGACCGCGGCCGCGTGGGCAAACAGCACCGCGCGAGTGGCGAGCAACCACTCGTGTCGTCGACGTCCCTGAGCCGACATTGCGCCGAGCGTCCCCATCACCAACCACGCCGCCGCATGGTCGCCCATGACAGACAGAACTCGGGCGAGTGCGATGGCTCGATCCGGCACCAGCCCCTGCACGGTGACCAGGAGGGCGGTATCGGTTCGGCGAAGGGCCTGGCGAGGCCCCTGACCGGGCCCGCGCAGGACCGGATTGCGAGAGTCGGTTCTCACCACGACGGTTGTTCCCAACCCAGTAGCGTCCTGGTCCCGGCGCGTAGCTCGTAAGCCCGGCTCGGATACGGATTATCGAATCGGTACACCTGCAGTGTCGGGACGTCTGGGGCATCGCGCAGCCGCGCCGGCAGTTGCACTATCCCGGCAACACGCGAGACAGGACCGAACAATCCCCCGGCGTAAATCGTCCAGGTGTTGTCATCAAGGCCATTAGTTCCCTCCGTTCCATACACCACGCCGTATTCGATCGGCTCAGTGATGCCATTCTGAACCGTCGGTAGGCGTTGGCACGGGAACAGGAACGAGAATTGCCACGAAACTCCCACGGCCGCATCCATGGGGATGTAGTCCTGAAGAGCGATCTCCCTTTGAACTGATGGCGCTGTGAAGGCCAACCATCCTCCGGTGTCGGCTGTGGCATCAGTGGCAACCACGCGAAGCACCTTGACATCGGCGCCGAGGTGATCCTCGACGTCCAGGGGTATGGAACGCCACACTGGACTGTCGATCGAGTCGGTGAGATCTTGGCGGTCGACAACGTACGGACGGCCGCCTTCGAGCCGCGCGTATTCCACGCTGAGGTCGTTACCTCCCTCCAAGCGTCCGGCCGCAAGAATGCCGACGGCCTCGTCATTGCCCAAGTCGCTGGGAAGAGAAAACCATGGAGAGGTGTAAACGCCGGTTGCCTCCTCTTCCATCGGTCCGGCGAGCGAGCCCCAGACCAGCGAGGCAGCCGGCGATCCGACGCCGCCTGGTGGAGGAGCGGCGGAGAAGAACCCGCCCTGTTCCACGAACGGCGATTCCGCGCTTTCCTGCCGGACAGCAGACTCCACGGCGGCTCGAGGCAGCGGCTGCGCTGTCGAGTCCGCCAGCACGTCGATGGCTCCCGCTGCGTCGCACTCCGTGGCCAGGGGATCTTGCAGGTTCGCTGCCATCGGGGAATATGAGTCCCAGGTCCGTGCAGCGGCAAGGCCGAAGCTCGCAAGAAGGTAACCGGTAGAGAGCGTGAGAAAAAGGACAGCCATCGTCGAGGCGGTGATCAAGGAGCTGATGGGTCGCCAGGACAAGTTTCGACGCCGCGCCCACCAGACGAGAACAGCGAGACCCAAGCCGTAACCGCCTGCCCAGAGCGGAACACTCGCGAATGTCACCGGTCCAACACCCGGTGGCAGATCGGCATGAGTCATGCCCAGCATCCATGAGTAGGGCCACGAATTCGGTCCGCGGAAGGACAAGACGAATACGACGATCGCCGAAAAGGCGATGGTCAGGGTAACCGGGCGAGCGATCCGCTTGAGGCCGGTGACTGTAGCCGCAACGGCTGGTGCTGAAAGCAGGAACATCGTCAGAAACGCTGGTCCGATTGCCGCGAGGCTACCGAAGTGGTGCGTCCACTTGCTCGGCGTCAGCCACAAGAACAGCAGCGCAAGACCAAGGCTGTATCCGGTGAGCAGAAACGCTGAGCTCACGCGTACCCCCTTACCTCGAGCGGTTGCAACCAGCAGGGCGAACCACAGGAGGCAGATCAGACCGAGCAACACCGCAGCTCGTTTGGCGTACGAGCCCATCGGAATAGAGTTGAGCAGAAGTCCGTAGCGGTTATATTCCTCGTACCAAGTGCTCTGCGCGAATCGGCTCAGGAAGATCTCTTGACCATGAATGAAGTCCCGTAGGGATCCATCTCCGAAGGCAACGGCGCTGACCAGTCCAGCCGGGGCGATCACGGCCAGAATGTTGTGTGCTGTCCCACGACGGTTCTCGCCACGAATGGACGGCCACATCGAAGGCAGTCCAGCCACCAGGGGTGCGAGCGCAACAAAGCCAGTTGGGTGACAGATGATGGACATGCCGGCCAGCAAGAGGCCGACGGCCACGAAGACCAGGGCTCTGGTCCGGATCGCGGATTGAACCGCAACCAGAACGCCGGCCGAGAGTAGCGCGACAATTCCCTCAGGGCGGACGCCCATGTCGTAGGGGAGCCACCAGGCAAGGAAGGTGACCGCAAGTGTCGAGACGACAATGAGTTCGCCATATTCCTTCGACCGGAAGCTGGTTGCGACGAGCTGCGTTCTGCCGATGAATCGTTGTAGGAGTGCCCACGTCAGCAGCCCGGCCAGAAGTGCCGGAACTCGTAGGAGGACCTGGCTGCTGCCGACGAGTGAGTCCCAGTAGCCGAGCACCCGGTAGAACCATGTGAAAGGCGTGAAGCTCTGATTGAGCAACTGATAATAATTGCCTACGTAGCCTTCGAGTGGACTATTTCTTGCCATCGCAGCGTAGTAACCGTCGTCGTCGGTCATAGGCGCGATGAACAGCCAAAGAAGAAGCACGACTGGAACGACGAATTGCACGGCACGAAGGACATGGCGAAGACGTGGACTGTCTGAAGCCGGCCGCTCTACCGGCCTTCTTGCCTTGATGGCGGCCCGATCTCGCAAGACCAGCAGAAACAGGGACAGCCCGGCCGCCACAATCAATA
>JALZJP010000002.1 GCA_030859715.1 Chloroflexota bacterium | reverse complement strand
CAGAACTTGATCGCCAACATGAGCAAGGGCGAGACCGACAAGGTGTCCCGCGCCCTGACCCTGGCCCGCGAGCGCGGCTGGATCGCCTGGGAGTGGATCGTCGACGAAACCCGCCACGTCGAGCAGCGGCCGAGTTGGAACGATCCCACGGCCTTCATGGAGGTGGTGAAGCGGTCCTACCGCAAAGACTGGTGGGAGGATCAGCCGGCGCGTCTCTTGGTGGTGTCCGAGAAGGCGACCATTGGCGGCGTGCTGCGTCCGGTCCTGCACGCCTATGGCGTTGGGTTTCTGGTCCTGCATGGATTCGGTAGCGCCACCGCGCTCAACAACCTTGCGGATTTCAGCCTGGAAGATGACCGGCCGCTGAGCCTGCTCTACGTCGGCGATCACGACCCGTCCGGCCGCTACATGTCCGATGTGGATATTCCCGAGCGCCTGGACCGCTATGGCGGCGCGGCGGCCCTCACCCGGTTGGCGGTAACGCCGGTGCAGATCGCGGCGTTCGCCCTGCCGACCTTCGCCGCGGCGACCAAGAGCAAGGACGCCCGCTATCGCTGGTTCCTGGATGAGCACGGCGCCACCTGCTGCGAGCTGGATGCCCTCAATCCCAACGTGTTGCGGCGGACCGTCGAAGTCGCGATCGGCGACGTGATCGACTGGCCGCGGTGGCGGCGAGCGGAAACCGTCGAGCAGGCGGAGCTGCGCAGCCTGGCCGACTTTCTCACCGGCTGGCCGGGGGCGGCCTGATCGCTATTGTCAGGCAAGCCCGAGAATAGGAACGGAGACGATCAGCATGCCGATTGAGACGACCTGCCGCCGGTGCGGCACCACGTTCGCGGTTGATCGCCCAGTCGTCATGGGCGCGGCTAACCGCGGCCGCGTCTACACGGCCAACGCCCGGCGGCATCGTGTCCGGATCAATGACCTGGCCGGAGCCTTCCGCGCCCCCGGTGCCCATTCATTAGTGGTTGCCCAGGTATGAGACAATTGGGGCACGCGGTGGGACGCTCCACGCTCGTGCTCAACCAGGAGGACGCCGATGTATCTCCGCATCACCCGCACGCATTTCGACCCCGCAATCTCCGAGCAGGTCGCTCCCCTCGCCCGCGAGGCCGTCGTGGCCGTGCAGCGCCTCCCCGGCGTGCAACAGGTCCACCAGGGCATTGACCGCGGCTCCGGAACCGCCGCCATCGTCAGCGTCTGGGACAGCGAGGAGCATGCCCGCTTTTCCCGTGACGCCCTAGGGGATGTCATCGCCCGAGTGCACGCCCTCGGAGTCCAGCTCGATCCCCCAGAGATCTACGCAATCGAAGACGACGCGGGAGCAGGTGTCCGCTAGGCGCCTGCTCCGTGCCTCCTAACCACTACAGTGCGACAGGACCGAAGCACGCCCTGAGCCCGGAGGGATCGCCTCCGGGCTCGACGTGTGGACGGCAACCGCCGGGTCCAGCTTCGGGGGCGACCCCGACGTGGCGGCGGTTGACCGCGCAACCGTCAGCCTTGAGCCACAGACCGTCGGCGGGATCGCTGGGAACCCGATGGTCCTCGTCCTGCGGGCGCCGTTGGCGGAGCAGGACGGTGCCGTCCACGCGTTCGCCTATCAGGTGAGGGTGCTTGCCCACCCGTCACTGTTCGACCAGGTCCTCACGCTCGATCTTTGCCCCGTAGACTGATCGGCCCCCCAGGTCCTCCAGCGCCTTGCGCGGAATGAGGTAGCGTGATCCGAACCTGAGTGTCGGCAGCGGCAGCGTTCCCTTGGCCGCCTGGGCGTGCAGCGTCTTGGCGGACAGGCCGGTGATGATGGCGAGCTCCTTGATCGAGAGAAACAGCGTAGGATCAACTGCTCGGTGGGTCATGGGGTGCCTTTCGCCTGTTGCGGCGGTTCCGAAACCACGGCCTCTATTCTAGGATACGGTCGTGCATGCTGACCGAATAGGTACGCGGGGGATACGGGCTGCATCCCCCGCGTGGGCGTCCGGCCCCGTTTACTTCTGCTGGGATGTCGGGCCGATACTGATGAGGAGGGCCTGGCGCACCAGCTCGGCGGCGGCGCCGAACGCGATCCCGGCCGCGTGGGCTTGGCGGACTGTCTCGGTGACGAGATCGTGGATCGGACCCATGGTGGCCTCGTTGGTAGCATCGGGGCCGAGGCGGTCGCTCAACGCGTAGAGCGGGGGGTCGATCTGATCGAACAGGTTCCCGATGCGCTCATCCCCACAGTCAGCGAGGCGATACCAGAGGTACTCGGCGAAGGCCGGCGGGTCGTCAAGAAACGGGGGAACGCGGGCGGGCTTGGTGGCGGGGAGGGGTGCGGTCACGGGGATCTCCTTTCAGTGGTGCGTTCCGCGAGCAGGCGGGTGATTTCCTCGTGCGGAATGCGAATGACCTTGGGATGACTTGGGAGCCGGAAGCTACGCAGCTCGCCGCGCCGCGCCAGTGCCGAGACGGTGGACTTGCCGAGGTTCAGGATCTCGGCCGCTTGCTTGAGCGTGAGCGGCGGGTGGGCAACGTCGATCAGCGGATCGTTGCTACGGTCGAGGGCGGCGCTGTACGCAATGTCCCACGCTTCGAGGGCGCGGTGGACGACTTCCATGCGACGCACCAGCTCGGCGCGGGGAGCGCCGGCGATCCGGTCGGCCGTGGCACGAGCGGCACTGCTCATTGGCGCGCCCCGTTCTGGGATACAGCATCGAGCAGCGCTGAGAGAAGGCCAACGACCGACTGATCGATCTCGGCGTGGACGAGCACCTTGCCGTCGCCGGCGTAGCGATCACACACGATGCCGCTCGGCGAGACGGTGCAGGTGGCGTGCGCTTCGCGGGGCGCGGTGTTGTCGACGCTGACGAGATGAACGGTCAGGTTGGGGAGTGCTCCCAGCGGGGGAGACATGGCGGGCGGGATCGGCCCATCGAGTGGGCTGGTGGCGACGGGAGCGGTGGACTTGGTCATCACGGTTCCTCCCTGGCTCACACGGCTGAAGCGATCGACGACGGGGCGGCCTGATCGTGGCGGACCGCGCGCGATCGCGGCAAGGACCTCGACCAGAGCGGGATGCGGCGCGGGTGAGTTGCGCACCGGCCGGCGGGCAAGTAGATGCGAGGGTGGCAGCGGCGGCGATGGCGCCGGGAGCAGGCGCACCGCGCCACACGCGGGACAGCGTAGGTAGATGGCAATCATGGTCATGTGGCTCCTGTGGCGCGTCCTGGTGGCTCAGGACGCGCCCTATCGGGTACCAGGGAGGGGATACGGGTAGGGGCCGTCGAGCTCGTGACGCTCGGTATCCCAGATCCACGTCTCGATCGGGCACTGATAGCGGGTGGCCAGCT
>JALZJP010000200.1 GCA_030859715.1 Chloroflexota bacterium | reverse complement strand
TTTGGGCACCGCGCCCAAATGAGGCGAGATCCTTGTGCAATGTGCTGGAAGGAGGAGGGACGCCGCCAGCGTGATCAGCGGACCCTCACCCCGCGGGGCGTGACAACCAAGTAGCGGGAGAGCCGATCGTGATGGGTGGCGAAGCGTCGCTCAAGCGAGACGATTTTCTGCTGGGCAGTCGAATCCAACGGAAGACGGAATTAGGATCACACCCGTGTGCGACAGCCCGCGCTGGAGATCACCGAAATCCTTGTCATTGGTCATCAGGATCCGTTGCTCGCGGTGGGCGATGGCCAACACTTCGTGATCAGGGAGCCCGGATGGAAAGTCACGCCCAATCCGGGATGTGTCGCGACCGTGGTCGGCGGGAAAGGCGGCGATCCGGGCCTCGACGTTTTGATCGAGGAGAAATCTCATACGGGGGTGAGCTGGCGATCCGTGGCGGCTTTCTCCCGCACCGCGACGGTCGCGTACCGCGGCGCCGCCTTCACGTCGTCGACCGAGAGCTCGGGGTAGTCGAGGAAGAATTCGTCCAGGCCGGGGTCGGTCGCCAGCTTGGCGAGGATCAGTTCGACCGGCATCCGCGTGCCCTTGATGACCGGCTTACCAGCCAAGACATCAGGGTCCACGGTGATTCGTTTAGCAATTTCGGTTGTCATAGCTGTCCAACGCCGTCAATTGTCTCGGATAGCGTTCACACGCCAAGGCGATGGTAGCCGGCGGGCGGCTGGTTCCGGGCTATCGTACCATCTTGCGAGAGCGGGTTGTGGCCGGGGATTTGACCGCGGTCTCGTTGCCTACCTAATCCGCGCCGCGGCCGATGTCCGGGGCGCCGTTGCCAGCCGCCGCCGGGCACGCTAAGCTGGCCGCAGCGGGGGTTTGGACGCCGCGCCTAAAGGGGCGGCTCGCCGAGGACAGGGGTAGATGACGGCGACGCTTGAGCAGGCAACCTACCGCGATCCCGAGCTGGCCGAGGCGGTGCGGGAGCGGACCGCGAGCGCGGGCGTCCGGCTGGTCGATTTGCAGTTCAGCGATCTGGCCGGCGGGGCGCGGGCGATGACGATCCCCAGCGATCTGCTGCCGGTGGTGCTGGCCCACGGCTACCGGTTCGACGGCTCGGCGGTGACGGGCGGCGAGCGCGAGGTGGAGCTGGATCTCTACTTGGTGCCGGACCCCGGCACGCTGATGATCTTTCCCGAGCATCCTGGCGCCCCCCAAGGGCGATCGCCGCGCCGGGCCCAGCTCTCCTGCTCCGTCCAACGCCGCGACGGGCAGCCCTTCGCCGGCGATCCGCGGTCGGTGCTGGAACGGGTGCTGACCGAGGCGCGGGCCGCCGGCTACGACTACCAGGTGGCGATCGAGCTGGAGTTCTATCTCTTTGACCGGCCGCCGGCCGAGGTGATCCCGCGGCCGGACCCGGTCGGCTACTACGGCGTCGGCTCGGAAGTCAGCGCGGCGGCGAGGGACGACGTTATCGCCACCCTGCAATTGATGGGGATGGCGGTCGGCGGCGCCCACCACGAGACCGGGCCGGGACAGGAAGAGCTGGATCTGTTGCCGGCCCCGGCGTTGCGGATCGCCGATCAGGTGCTGACGGTGCGGCAGGTCATCCGGACGGTGGCGCAACGGCACGGGCTGCGGGCGAACTTCATGCCGAAGCCGCTGACCCAGGCGCCGGGCTCCGGCATGCACGTCTTTCAGCGGCTGGCCCGGTTGGCCGATGGGGCAGACGCCCTGCGCGGCGACGGTGACAACATTTCCGCGATCGCCCGCCAGGCGATCGCCGGCCAGCTCGCCCACGCGGCGGCGATGTGCCTGGTCGTCTGTCCCACCGTCAACTCCTATAAACGGCTGGCGGCCGGACACCGGGCGCCGCGGCACGCGACCTGGGCCCGCCTGACCCAGGATTCGTTGATCCGGATCCCGTCCTGGACCGCCGCCGCCCACGCCGGGGTCGAGCTGGAGCTGCGCTCGCCCGACAACATGGCGAACCCCTACCTGGCGCTGGCGGTGGCGCTCGCCTGTGCCCTCGATGGGATGCGGACCGGGGACGAGCCGCCGGCGCCGCTGGACGAAAACCTGGTCCGCTACGACGACGACGAGTTGCAGCGATTGGGCGTCACCCGCCTGCCCTCGACCCTGGGCGACGCCTTGCACGTTTTCCGCGAGGACGACGTGGTGCGGGCGGCGCTCGGTGACTACGTGAGCGACCAACTTGTGCAGGTCAAGCAGGCGGAGTGGGTCGAGTACCGACGCCACGTCAGCCCCTGGGAGCAGGCCCGCTACGGGGAGTAGCGAGAGTCCATCCGGCGCAAAAGGATCAACAAGTGGCGCGGCTCTCGACATGCGTTTTGATCTCGATGGTTCGTCGCGATTGGTTTCCATGGCGACATCGCGCCAGCACGATATTGCGATATAGGAACCGTTCACTCGAGCTTCACGAACCACGCGACCAGCGATGATCACGGTCGCCGACGTCATCGCCCTAGCGTTACCCGCCGGGACCGAGATCGTGGCCGGGGCGAACGGCCTTGGCCGCGAAGTGACCTGGGCGACCCGGCTGCGGCCCAGCCCGCCGGCGTTTGAGCATCTGAGCGGCGGTGAGTTGGTCTTGTTGCCGGTCCAGGTGCTGGAGCAGCTTGACGAGCGGCTGAAGCTGGACGATGCGGTGCGCCAGCTCGCCTCCTTTGCCGTCGCCGCGATCGCGGTCCAAGGCGAGATGACGCCGGCCAGCCTGGTTGCCGCCGAGGAGGCCGGGGTTCCCCTGTTGGTGCTGCCGGCGGGGGTCGAGCTGGGGCCGTTGGAGCGCGACGCGGCCCGGCTGATCACCGAACGGCGACGCGACGTGCAACGCCGGGGCCGGGACGTCGGCCGGCGGTTGATGGAGCTGGCGATCTCCGGCGAGCCGGTGGCGAACGTGGTGCGAGCGATGGCGGAGGTCTCCGGCCGGGCGGTTGCGCTCGAAGCCGGTGATGGCCGGCTCCTGGCCTACCACGCCCCCGGCGCCCGCGATCTTGGGCGGGAGCGGGTCGCGGCGTTGGTCGGCCGCGCGCGGGGTCCGCTCGGGCGGTGGTTGCGAGCCACCGCCGCCAGCAGCCCCGCCGACCCGCCAACCGCGACCTACGACCTTGACGGCGCCTGGGCGCGGGTGGTGGCGCCGATCATCGGCCGTGGCGGCTTGCTCGGCAGCGTCTCGCTGCTTGTGCCGAAAGGAGGCGCCACGCCGGAAGACGGGATGACGACGGCCAATGGCGCCGCCGCCTGCGCCGTCGTCCTGGCCCGCGAGCAAGCGGCCGCCAATGTCCGGCGCGAAGTCGAGCTGCACGTCCTGGATGAAATCCTGGACGGCGCCTTGCGCAGCGAGACGACGTTGCGGCAACAGGCGAAGCGGCTCGGACACGACTTCGAGCAGCCGCATGTGGCGCTGGTTGCCCGGCTCGATCACGCCGCCGGCGGCGGCCCGGTCCGGGCCCAGGGTCGCGACGAGCGGTGGTCAATCCTGGACGACGTGATCGCTCGCGCCGGGGCGCCGCGGGCCGGCGGGGTGCTCTGGCGGATCCGGCAAAACAACGCCGAGATCATCTGGCCGGTGGCGCCGGAGGTTGACCTGATGCGCGTGGCGCGGGTCATCCACGAGGACCTCGCCACGCTGGTCTCGGGCTCCAGCGCGGTCAGTTCCGCCGTCTCGGTCGGGATGGGGACGCCCCGCGCCGGGATCGAGGGCATCCGACGCTCCCACCAGGAAGCCCGGCAGGCGCTGACGCTGGGCCGGCGCCTGACCGGGGCCGGGCACCTGACCCGCTTTGACACGCTAGGCGTCTACCGGTTGCTCTTCGCCGCCGAGCACCTGCCGGAGCTGGCGGCCCTCCACGCCGAGACCCTGGGCACCCTGCTGGACTATGACCGCGAGCACAACGCGGAGCTGGTGCGCACCCTGGACGCCTTCTTCGCCGCCAATGGCAGCCCGAAGGAAGCGGCCGAGCGGCTGCACGTCCACCGCAACACGGTCCTCTACCGGTTGGACCGGATCCGGGAGATCACCGGCTTCAACCTGGAGGACTCCGCCCTTCGCCTGCGGCTCCAGCTCGCGCTGCACATCCACCTCGCGCTCTATTCGCGGTCTGATTGATCCGCCATTCCGAACTGCTCCGGGAGAGCGATGCCAACGGGCTCGGCGGCGCGGATGCCAGGAACCGCCACTTTGACGAAGAGATGGGGCGTGGCGACGGCGCTGTCGGGATAGCGTCCAATCAGGTCTTGGAAGCCGGGGGAGAAGAAGGCGGCGCGCAGCGACTGGGCCGAGTCCCATTCGGCGACGTTGACGAACGCGGAGCTGCCGGCGATGCCCCGGTGCAACCGCGTCGAGATGAATCCTGGTTGGTCTTGCATAAAGGCGGCGTCGTCGGTCCATGCCGCGAGCAGCCGCCCCTCCTCGTCCGGATCGACGGTGAAGGTGTTAATGAGCACGACGGGGCCGGTTTCCCGCTCCAGTTGCTCGCCAAAGGTGACGCGCGAGTCCAGTTCCGTGAGCTTAATCGTCATCCGGTGTCTCCTTTGCGTGAAGTCGTATCCAGTCGCTCAGGCTCCGTTGGCACGGACCGGCGCCGGTCGTCGTTTCAGCAGTTGGCGAAGGCGCGGAAGCTGCCACATCGCCAACCCGGTGACGACGACGATGGGGACCACCACGATCCGCATGAAGGGGCCGGCCACGGGCAGGTCTCCCAGCGACGTGTAGAGATAGAGGATGAGGGCGATGCCGGCGGCGAGGTGGACCAGGCGCTGAACATCGCGCAACCGCTTGTTCGAGATCGTCATCTCCATCACCGTTCCTTGTGGTTGGGAGCGACCGGCGCCGCGGTCAGCGCCGCGCTCATCGCGTGCATCAGGCTCCGCGCCTGATCCCGCTCGATCGCCGTTAGGCCGCTCGTCGCTCGCTCATTGACCGCCACCGCCAGCGGAACGAGAACGTGGCGCAGGGCCCGTCCCTGGTCGGTGAGACAGACGTGGATCAGGCGGCGATCCTTGGTGTCCCGCTGCCGGCGCACCAAGCCGTCACGCTCCATGCGGTCGATGGTCCGGACCATGGTCGCGGTCTCGATCGCGACGCGGCGGCTTAGCTCGGTTTGCGATGGACCGTCTTGGTCCCAGAGGAACAACAGCACGGCCCACTGGGCGACCGAGATTCCGTGCGGCGCCATGGCTTCGGCCAAGGCGCGGGCGAACGCTTTGGCCAGGTAGTTGGCGAGATAGCCAAGGCTTTCCGCGATGACGAACGGCGCGTCGCTCGGCTCCCGCGTGGGCTCGGCTTGGTCCGGTACGACATCGATCATCATCCCGCCTCCTTCGGCTATCATACTAATAATTAGCATACTATTTTATTTGTGTCAAGCATACGGAACGGGCGCGCCCAAAGCGGCAGTGACCCCGCCTGCTATCATTGCCGTCGAACACGCGGCCGACGCGGCCGAGCCGGACGCCGATCCGGCGTGGCTGAGCGATGCCGGTTTTGGGGGTCACGCGCGAACTATGGCCGACGAATCGCACGCTTTACCCCGCGATCAGGGCGATGACGCCGGACCGCTCACCATCCTCGTTTTGGTCAAGCAAGTACCGGACGTCAACGCGGTCAAGATCGACCGGTCGTCCGGGAAGCCGATCTTGGGCGGGCAGCAGGTGGTCAGCTCCTATGATGCCCACGCGATCGAGGCCGCGCTGCAATTGCGTGACCAGTTCGGGGGCGAGGTGGTCGTCGTCACGGCCGGGCCCGCCAGCGCCAAGGACGCGATCAGCCGGGCGCTGGCGATGGGCGCCGATCGCGGGATCCAGATCACCCTGGATATCGCCAACGCGGTTGATTCGCTGGCTACCGCGCGGCTGCTGGCGGACGCGGTCCGGGAGTCCGGGTTCGATCTGATCCTGGCGGGCCAGACCGCCGACGATTACGAGACCGGTCAGGTGGGACCGCAGGTGGCGGAGCTGCTCGAGCTGCCGCTCGTCTCCTCGGTGATCGGCCTCGAGCTTGATGGAAACCGGATCATGGCGACGCGGGACATGGAGGATGGCCACCAGACGGTCGAGACCGGCCTCCCCGCTGTCCTGCTCATCAGCAGCGGCCTCAACCAGCCCCGCTATCCGTCGTTGAAGGGCATCATGGGAGCAAAGAAGAAGCCGGTGGAACAGGTCGCCGCCGGCGCCCCGGCCAATAGCGCGGCGGATCGGATGCGCTGGGGCGAGCCGTACGTGCCGGAGCGCACCGTGACCGGCACCATCCTCCAAGATCAACCAGCCGCCGACGCCGCCAAACAGCTCGTCGCCTGGCTGCAAGATCAGAAGATCATCTAACCCCACCCGGAGTCGTAAGTCGTAGGTCGTGAGTCGTAAGAACCGGGTGGCCGGCGAGATGGGGCGCGGCGCTTGACACCGCGTCGTGCGTCGCTATGCTCTCCAC
>JALZJP010000194.1 GCA_030859715.1 Chloroflexota bacterium | reverse complement strand
CGCCCACCGCAGGTACGCGGCCCACTCCGCCCGGCGAAGCGGCAGGCCCTCGCGCAGCGCTGGCTCGTCAACCTGGATCACCCTGATCCCGGCCCTTTCCAGGTCGGCGACCTCGTCGCGGATGGCGAGAGCGATCTGGCGACAGGTCTCGGAGCGCGGCTGATCGTCGCGAACGAACGACCAGTTGAGGATCGTCACCGGGCCGGTCAACATCCCCTTGACCGGCCGCTCGGTCAGTCCCTGGGCGTACGTCGCCCACCGGACCGTCATCGGCTCGGGGCGAGAGACATCGCCAACGATGATTGGCGGCCGGACGTAGCGGGAGCCATAGCTCTGCACCCAACCGTGACGAGTGAAGGCAAAGCCAGCCAGCTGCTCGCCGAAGTACTGGACCATGTCGTTGCGTTCGTACTCCCCGTGGACGAGGACATCGAGTCCGAGGCGCTCCTGCTCCGCGATCACCCCGCGAATCTGGCTTTCGACGAAGCGCTCGTAGTCTACAGCGTCGATCTCCCCACGCTCGAAGCGGCGACGCTCGGCGCGCACTTCGGCGGTCTGCGGGAAGGAGCCAATCGTCGTCGTCGGCAGAAGCGGCAGATCGAGGCGTTGCCGCTGCGATGCCGCTCGCGCCGCCGATGGGACGGAGCGGCGGGTGTCTGCCTCGGAGAGTGACCCCAGCCGCGTCCGGACGGCCGGGTTGTTGCGGCGCGGGGAGGCCGCGTGGGCGGCCAACACCCGCCGATTCACCTCGAGGCGATCGGCGACCGCCTCCTCCCCCACATTCAGCGCCCGGGCGAGGAGGACAACCTCGTCAAGCTTCTGCTCGGCGAAGGCCATCCAGGAGCGGACCTCCGGGTCGAGGTCCTCCTCCAAGCGCACATCGATCGGCACGTGCAGCAGCGAGCACGACGTCGAAACCATCAGGCGATCGGTTGACACGCGCTTGCCGATCCGGTCCAGGAGCCGCAGTGAGGTGGCCAGGTCGTTGAGCCAAATGTTGCGGCCGTCGACGACCCCGGCGGCAAGCCACATCTCGGCGGGGAAGCCGTACCGCTCGATCAAGGCGAGGTTCTCATGGCCACGGACGAGATCGAGCCCGATCCCGTCGACGGGGAGTCCGGCAAGCGTCTCGTACGCCTCACCAACATGCCCGTACGCGGTCTGGATCAGCAGCTTTGCCTCCCCCTTCGCGGCGGCGAGCGCGGCATAGGCCCGCTCGACGGCCGCCAGGTCGGTGGCGGTCCGATCCATCACCAGGGCCGGCTCGTCGAGCTGGATCCACTCGGCGCCGGCGGCGGCGAGCCGGGTGATCACCTCGGCGTAGACCGGCAGCAGCCGATCGAGCAGGTCGAGCGGCGCGACCCCGTCTGCCGCTTTGCCGAGCAGGAGCAAGCTCATCGGCCCCAGCAGCGCCACCTTGGCGGGAATGCCGGCCCCTTGTGCCTCGGTCAGTTCGGCGAACGGCTTGTCAGAGGCAATCCGGAATTCGGTTTCGGCTTCGAACTCGGGGACGATGTAGTGGTAATTGGTGTCGAACCACTTCGTCATCTCCATCGCCCGAACGTCCCGCGTCCCACCGCGGCCGCGGGCCATCGCGACGACGGTGTCGAGGTCGACTAGCTCGCCCGTCCAGCCGTAGCGGGCAGGTACCGCGCCGACGAGGGCGGCAGCATCGAGCACATGGTCGTAAAGGGCAAAATCATTGACCGGAACCAAGTCGAGACCGGCAGCGTGCTGGACGTCCCAGCTCGCGCGGCGGATCTCGGCGACAGCGGCAAGAAGGTCGGCCTCGGCCAGCTTGCCTGACCAATAGCCTTCGAGCGCCCGCTTCAGCTCACGCCGCTTGCCAATCCGGGGGTAGCCGGGAACAGTTGCCAGAGCCATCAGGGGAACCTCTTCCGTTGATCGCGCCGCACGCTGCCGCCGACCAGGCGGAGCACGAAGAGTATAGACGGCCGCGCTGGTCGACCACCCCGGTCCGGTCGATGCCGGGCCGGCATAGATTCGACTCCGCTCAACGGCAGGTGACGGCCCGGCGCGGTCTCCGGTATCACCGGCGCATCGGCACCATTGTCTATATAAAGTGATGACTAACCAATATCATTACTCTATATTGTCTCTTCCTTGGGTCTGTTCCGTCGCCGGCCGGTAGCCGCGGGCTGCTTATCACGAACGGACGAATCAGCCGGTCTGCTACACTCGCGGCAGATTCTGCACCGGCGACAGGCATCGACCAGGCACGGTCAGGCGGACACCGGAACGTGCCCACCTGTCAACCGTGATTGGCCCCGGCTCGACGATCTGACCCCCGGTGTCGCACAGCGCGGGAAAGGATGACGATGGCGGATCGCGCGTTGGCACAGGGCGAGGGCGACCCAGGGATCGAAGCCGATCCGTCGACCACCTCCGAGCAAACGGCAACCGTCCCCGCGGGCGCACCAGCCGCGTCCTCATCCGATCACCTCGCCGATCACGAGCTCACGAAAGCACGCGAGCGGATCGCCTTCTACGAGGGGTTCGACCGCCTGATTCAGGAGAACATCGCCCGCTCCGGCGATCTTCTGAGGCAAGCCGCCGAGCGGCGGGAAACGGCGATCCAGGAAGTGCGGCAGGTGCGGGCCGAGAGTGAGCGCCGCCGCGCCGATCAGCAGGCGACCCTGACCCACTTGGCGGAAGAGATGCTCGGCCTCCAGCAGCGGGTGGGAGAGCTGACCCGCCGGATCATGGTCGCCCTCGACGAGCTCGATGCGCCGGCGACGAGCACCCTCGCCCTCTCCGATCCGCTACCCGCGCCGGTGCTGCGCGTGACCGGGACCGCTCACGCGGCCACGCCGGCATTGCCAGCCGAGCCCGCCGCTGCGATCACCGAGACGAGTGAGTCGCTGAACCCGGCCACGCCCGAAACCGCGGCAACCGTGCCCGATGCCTCATCCCTCGCTGAAGAGGAAGGGGCGCGGCCAGTCAGTGTCGTCGTCCATGGCCTGCCGCGAGCGGCGGCGGCCTTAGCGTTTCAACGGTATCTGGCGGGACTGGCAACGGTCGAAGCGGTCGAGGCGCGCGAATTCGCGGCCGGGGTGCTCCGGCTTGAGGTGCTGGCTCGGAGTCCCCTCTCGTTGGACGATCTGCGAGGCTGGGATGGCGGCGCCGATCTGCAACCGATGCACATGTTGCCGTCGGTGATTGAAGTCG
>JALZJP010000189.1 GCA_030859715.1 Chloroflexota bacterium | reverse complement strand
GGGGTGCCTTACGGGGCACGATCCCGCAACCTCCGGTTCCACAGACCGGCGCTCTGCCAATTGAGCTAAAGGCACCATGGGGCGAGGGTGAGTGAAGGGGAGTAAGCCGAGTTCTGTTCGTGATGGTCATCTCTCTCGACCCTGGAATCCAGGGCCGGCCACCGCGTCGCCTTGGTGGCTGCTCTCGACTTCCGGCCTTGGCGAGCCACCTGCAAACGGCCGATTCGGAGATTGCTGCGGGGAGGATTGCCCTTTTCACGCCAGCCGGTTGCCCGCTGGCTTGGTCTCTGTTGCTCTCGCCCGGCGAACCGGACGCCAATCTGGACTGTCGACCGCCGCTCCCTCGCGGGGTCGGCGGCCTCCCCGGCTTTCACCGGGCACCCGTGCTCTGTGCAGCTCGGACTTTCCTCTGACCCAAACGGGCCAGCGACCATCCTTCCTTCATGCACCCTCGGTTGTCAACGTGCGCCTTGCCCCAAAGGGCAATCGTGCGGCCGGCCATGCAAGATGGTCCGGCCGTGGTGCCGAAGGGGAGATTTGAACTCCCACGAGGTTACCCTCACTACGCCCTGAACGTAGCGCGTCTGCCGGTTCCGCCACTTCGGCGCGGTTCGCGTTCGGCGTCATCCCTGGAGCCGACCTCCGGACTCGAACCGGAGACCTGCTGTTTACGAAACAGCTGCTCTACCAACTGAGCTAGGCCGGCCCGGCTGGTCCGCCCGAAAACGCACTTAACTATACCACGCCCCAATCGGCCGGGTCGAGACCCGGAACGGCCGTCTTGCCGCCCCGGCGCCACGACTCCGGACCATCGCCCCGGGCGCATCGCCGACCCCCGCCGGCCATTGCTCTGCCACCCTCGCCGCATGCTTCAAGGTGGTAGCAGCCACGGCCCCGCCGGCAACCAACCACACCGAACGTCGCCCAAGCGACGTCGCCACGGCGACCTGGCGCCGCGGCCGAAAGCGACAATTGTGGAATCGGCAGGCAGCGGTAGACTGGTTCTGGCGACGGATTGTCAGGAGAGCGGCAGGCATCATGTCAGGAACAGATGGAGCTTCCGATCCCTACGCCGGGATCGCCGAGCTCTATGACCTGGAGCATGGGTCGTACGACGACGACCTCGATCTCTACCGCGAGTTGGCCCGCGGCACCGACCGGCCGGTGCTGGAGCTTGCCTGCGGCAGCGGCCGCGTCCTCGTTCCGATCGCCGCGGCGGGCCACGACATCACCGGCATCGACAGCTCGCCGCCGATGCTGGCCCGAGCAACGACGGCGGTCGCGGCGGCCGGCGTCGCCGATCGGGTGAAGCTCCTGGCCGGGTCGATGGTTGAGGCCGATCAGATCGCCGGCGGACCGTTTGGTCTGATCATCATTGCCCTGAACAGTCTATTGCATGTCTCCACCGCCGCCGGGCAGCGGCAGAGCCTAGCGAGCGCCCGGCGCCTGCTTGGCCCCGGCGGCCGGGTGGTGATCGATCTGCTCAATCCGCATCCCGCCTTCCTCCGTGACATGGAGCGTGGCGTCCAACACGAGGGCACCTGGTCGCGGCCGGATGGATCGCGGGTCGACAAGTTTGCCTCGCGCCAGGTCTGCCCGGCGGACCAGCAGATCGAGACCGAGCTCTGGTACGACCTCATCGCCGTCGACGGCGGGCTGAGCCGGGACGTCGCCAGCTACCCGATGCGCTATGTCCACCGCTCCGAGCTCGAATTGCTGCTGGAGCTAACGGGGTTCTCAAGCTGGCGCGTCTACGGCTCGTACGAGCTTGACCACTTCCACGACGAATCCGACCGCCTGTTGATCATCGCGACCTAAGACGGCTCATCAGCCAGCGGCCGCCAGGCGGCGATCATACGACGTTTCGGGCGGTCGCCGGATCGCCCCGGGCGACACGCCGGTGAACCGCTTGAAGGCCCGGCTGAAGGCGGCTTCGGATTGGTAGCCAAGCCGATGCGCCAGCTCCCCCAGCGTGGCGCCCTCCTCCTTCAGCCAGGTCCGGGCGACCTGCATCCGCCACCGGGCCACATAGTGCATGGGCGGTTCGCCCACCAGCTCGGCGAAGCGGGCAGCAAAGGCCGACCGTGACATCGCGACCTCGTGCGCGAGATTCGCGACGCTCCAGGCGCGGGCCGGCTCACGGTGGATCAGCGTGATCGCCTGCCCGATCCGCGGATCGCGGAGCGCGCCCAGCCATCCAGTTTGGGCGGCGGGGTCGTCCGCGATCCACGAGCGAATGGCCTGAATCACCAGGATGTCGGCCAGCCGGGTGATCACCGTCTCGCCCCCCGGCCGCAACGCCCTGGCTTCGTCGGCCATCAGGCGCAGCGTGCTCTGCTGCCATTCCATCTGGGGCGAGCTTGCCGCCGCGACGATGATCATCCGCGGTAGGATACTGACAAGGTGATGCGCCGCCGGGTGATCGAACCGGACGACACCGCGGACGAGCCGCGTCGCCACGCCCCCTCCGCCTTGCCGCAGGATCTCGTAGCGCTCACTGATCGCCTCGCGGGGAAGATCGAACAGTCCCGGACCAGGCACTCCCGGCTCGCTCGCCAGGCGGTGACCCTCGCCCCGGGGGACGAGGGCCAGGTCACCCGGTTGCAGCGGGCGGGGCTCCATGCCGTCGACCTCGAGCCAGCAGCGGCCATCCGTCACGACGTGGACCATGAGGACGTCCCGCATCGGCGGCAACGCCAGCCCCCACGGCGCGGTGAACTCGCACGAGCTGTAGAAGCTGCCACTCATCCGCAGGATGTACAGGGCTTCGCCCAGCGGGTCGATCGCGGTCCAGGGGTTGCTCATGGCTCGAAGCATATGCGAATGCTTCCACATCGTCCAGAAGTATTGGACGAACAATCATGAACTAACGACGAAAAGTCATTGAAGGTCCGGTCTGATGGCGAAATACTAGACGAACGGTCGCCGGCTTCGGTGACATCGCACCACGGAGAGCAACATGTCTACCATCGTCGAAGAGACCCGGAACACCCGTCCCGGTGAAGCCGCCCACACCGGTGGCAGCCAATCAGCCGCCGCCAACCAGGCGCCAACGTTGGTGCTTGGCGGCACCGGCAAGACCGGCCGCCGGGTGGCGGAGCGGCTCAGGGCCCGCGGCTTGCCGGTCCGGGTCGGCTCCCGCTCTAGTCAGCCGCCATTCGACTGGGAGGACCAGACAACGTGGGCGCCGGCGCTGCAAGATGTGGAAGCAGTCTACCTGACGTACTATCCCGACCTGGCGGTGCCCGGCGCGGTCGATGCGGTCCGGTCGTTCACGGCGCTGGCGGTGGCGAACGGGGTCCGACGGCTGGTCCTCCTCTCCGGCCGGGGCGAAGACGAGGCCGAACGAGCCGAACAGGTCGTGCAACACGCCGGCCTCGACTGGACGATCGTCCGGTCAAGCTGGTTCGCGCAGAACTTCAGCGAGAACTATCTCCTGGACGCGGTCCTCGGCGGCGAGGTCGCGCTTCCGGCCGGAGACGTCGGCGAGCCGTTCGTCGATGCCGACGACATCGCCGACGTCGCGGTGGCGGCGCTGACGGAGGACGGGCACACGGGGCAGCTCTACGAGGTGACCGGTCCCCGGCTGCTGACCATGGCGGACGCGGTGGCGGAGATCGCGGCGGCGACCGGGCGGGAGATTCGGTTCATCCCAGTGTCGCCGGAGGCGTACGTGGCGGCGATGACCGAGCAGGGAGTGCCGGCGGACTTCGTCTGGCTGGTGAACTACCTCTTCACCACCGTCCTCGACGGTCGCAATGCATCTCTGACGGACGGCGTGCGGCGGGCGCTGGGGCGGGCGCCACGAGACTTTGCCGACTACGCGCGGGACACCGCCGCCACCGGCGTCTGGGCCGGTTAACCCATTCTGATTTGCCGGTCCCCTGGCCCGGTTTCCCGGCCAGTGACTCTACCTCGTGAATCGGGAAGCTCCTTCCCCTGGCGGAGCTTCCCGCGCCCTCGGCGACCGCCATGGATTCCCGGTGACTCGTTCGGGCTTCGGCCCGTTTCGGTGCCAGCGGGTCGACTCCGGATCGACATTAAGCGTCATGAGAGCCCTCGGCACCAGGTTAATCGCTCGAATGGCGCCCAGGCGAGGCATGACACACGGCCACCCTCAAATTCCTTGCGGCAATCATCTGTCGTTCGCCGTTGGAGTCACTGATGATCGGCAGCGTTCTCTTCGCGCTAACCTTCGTCGCGGCGCTCGGCAGCGGCCTGATCGCCGGCGTCTTCTTCGCCTTCTCGGCCTTCATCATGACCGCCCTCTCCCGCATCCCGCCGGCCCAGGGCATCGCCGCCATGCAAGCGATCAATGTCGTGGCGCTCAATCCCTGGTTCCTGGGTGCGTTCTTCGGCACCGCGCTTCGCCGGCAACGCCGTAGACGCTTCGTCCGGCCAGCGATCGCCCGAAGATGCCGCACGCAAGGTAGTTCGGTGGCGTCGGCGTCGCCGACGTCGCGCGGGGCGGGACATCGCTTAGGCGGTCCACGGCATCCCGATCACCCCGGCCGCGACGACGGCGCCGAGCACCAGCAAGGCCGCGCCGGTGACCTGGGCGGCCCGCGGCCCGACCGGCAGGACTTTCTCGATGAAGACGACCAGCGTCAGCAGCGCCATCCATGCGAGGCTCATCACCCCGGCCGCCACCAGCACGACGAAGAGCGCCCAGCAGCAGCCGAGGCAGTAGGCGCCGTGGACCAGACCCATCCGCAGCGCGCCGCTGTACCCCTCCCGCCAGTGCTGCATGACGAATCCCATCGGCGAGCGGCAGTGGTCGAGGCAGACGCGCTTGAGCGGAGTCAGCTGGTAGAGCCCGGCCACCGCGAGCGTGACGCCCAGGGCGAGCGGTCCCCACGTCGCCCGGTCGCCGGCGCCCATCCGGCCGACGAGGTCGCTCCCGCTCGCGACCGCCGCCCACGTCAGGACGCCGACCGCCGTCCAGACGAGGAGGTAGCCACCGGCGAAAACCCACGTCGGCACGAAGGCGTCCCCGTGCGCCCGTCGTCGGGTGGAGGCGCGGTGGAAGAGGAGGAGCATCGGAGCAGCGGCCGGGAACATCATCGCCGCCATCATCACGGCCCAGGCAACGACGAACGCCGCGAAGCCGTCCCACGACCACGCCTCGGTCATCCCCGCCATGCCCGAGGCGGCCATCCCGGCCATCCCGGCCATCGCCTCGTCGGAGCCGCCGCGCGCGACGATGCCCATCGGCATCTCCATCGTGCGGGCCTGGCGGACCGTCAGCCCCCAGGTGGCGATGGTCAGGAGCGCCAGCACGGCCAAGACGGCCAGCCGACCCCGCTCCATCGGCATGGATGGGCGCAGCCAGGCGTTGAGCGCGCCCGGCCCGCGCGAACCGTGCGGGGGTGAGGCGGGCATCGATTCCTCCTCTGCCCGACGTGCCTTACGCCTTCCAGGCGAACGTGCCGACGAAGCCGGAGTTGCCGTCGAAGGCGCGAAGATCGGGGTCGCTCCACCGGCTGCCGGCCGTCAGCGCGGGCTGGATCGGCGCCGTGATCTCGAAGGCCGCCAGCGCCTCGGCCGCCTGGACCTGCGTCGGCCGCCCAGCCGGGTCGGCGCGCGGCACAGAGGTCAACCGGCCAACGTCGCCGACCGTGATCTCCGGGAGATCGCCCCATCGCACCGCGATGGGGGCCGCCTTGGTGGACAGCCACGCGGTGAAGGCGGGCGCGACGGCCCCCCACGGGCCGCCCCGCCGGCCGTGGAAGATCGCTTCCAGGGCGCCGCGCTGCTCCTCGCTCGCGCCGTCGTCGACGTACAGGCGGCCGGTGAAGTTGGCTTCGGCGAACGTGCCGGGGATGTTGACGGCGATGACCGCTTTGCGCCCGGCCAGGTCGACGCCGTCAGCCGAGCCGCGCTCGATGTCGAAGGTGAACGCGCTCCCGCACCAGCCCTCGTCCGGCCGGGCCGTCACGTCGAACAGGCAGGGACAGAGGAGCATGCAGTTGCAGAACTCGTGAAACCGGCCGTCCAGTTGCCAGGCCATGGGATTCCCTTCCTTCCTGAGAACCGCGAGGCGGAACTCCGAACTTGAGATCGGTAGGCGCAGCATACACGAACGCCCGGTCCTGTCAAGCGACGGTGGGGCCGCGGACCGGCGCCCTCGTCGCTCCGCTGCCCCCACCGCGCTTCCCTGCCCCGGTGGACCGATCGGGACAGGCGGACGTCGCCGATGCACGCCGGCGGAAGCGTTCGCTTCCCGCCGCATCGGTGGGATCGGCCACCCCGATGACCCACGGGTGTCAATCACTTGATGAGGAGGTATGCCGGGTTGGACGACCTGGAACAACATGCGGACGGTGGCGGCGCTGACGGCGGCGACATTGCTCACCACATCCCTTTTCGTCCAGTAGCGATCCGCGCTCAGATGCGGGCGGTCCGGTTCAGCAGGAGCAAATCCGCCAGCACCAACGCCAGCATCGCCTCGACCACCGGCACCGCCCGCGGCACCACCGAGGGATCGTGGCGGCCGTACACCGTGATCGTTTGCGGATTGAGCGAGGTGTCCACCGTCTCCTGGGGCCGTTCGACGGAGGAGGTCGGCTTGACCGCGACCCGGACCGAGATTTCTTCGCCCGAAGTGATCCCGCCCAGGATACCGCCGTGGTTGTTGGTCCGGGTCCGGACCCGGCCGTTCTCGGCATAGAACCAGTCGTTCGCTTCCGAGCCGCGGCTCCGGACCACCTCGAAGCCGCCGCCGATGTGGACGCCTTTGGTGGCGGGGATCGAGAGCATGGCGTGCCCGATGAGGGCGTCGATCTTGTCGAAGGTTGGCTCCCCCAACCCCGGCGGCACCCCGATCGCCCGCGCCTCGACCACGCCGCCGAGGCTGTCCTTCTCTTCCTTGACCCGCAAGATCGCCTCGACCATCCGCTCGGCCGCCACCGGATCGGGACAGCGCACCAGGTTGCGCTCGATCTCGTCGCGGTCGAAGGTCGCCATCTCGATGCCGCCGATCTCCCGCGTGAACCCATAGATCTCGGTGCCGGCCGTCGCCAGGATCTTGCGGGCGATGGCGCCGGCCGCCACCCGGCCCCAGGTCTCGCGGGCCGAGGACCGGCCGCCGCCGCGGTGGTCGCGATGCCCATATTTCGCCCAATAGGTGTAGTCGGCATGCCCCGGCCGGAAGACATCGCGCAGGTTGTCGTACTTCGAGGAATCGGCGTCCTTGTTGTAGGTAATGATCGAGATCGGGGCGCCGGTGGTAATCTCCTCGTAGACCCCGGACAGGATGTGCGCCTGGTCTTTCTCGTCCCGCGGTGAGGTAACTTTGCTCTGGCCGACGCGCCGCCGGTCGAGCTGCGCCTGGATCTCCGCCACCGTCAGCGGCAGCCCGGCCGGGCAGCCCTCGATCACGACCCCCAGTGCCGGCCCATGCGACTCGCCCCAGGTGGTTAGCTTGAAGATCTGCCCGAAACTACTGCCCATTCGCGTGTTTCATCCTTCACCGTGGCGCCAGTGCTGATAGCGGTTGCTTGGCGACCGTTGGCAGTTGCCACGCTCGTTGCCGGCGCACGCAGCGGCGCCCCGTAAAGCCGGTAGTCGAAGCCGGGCGAGCGCTGGAAGCCGAACCGCTCGTAGAGCCGTTGCGACCGTTCGTTGCCGAGCTGCGTGCTGAGCGCGATGCGCCGGCAACCCGCCCAGTGCATGGTATTAATCGTCCACACCAGCGCCTGCCGGCCGAGACCATGACCCTGGAACGCCGGGTCAACCGCGATCCGGTCGAGATGCCCCCAACCGGGAAAGATACTCATCCCGAGATAGGCGGCCGGCTGGCGATCGACCGAGCCCAGATAGAGCCGGGTGCCGGGAGCGGCGGCATAGACGAGGAACTCCTCGTCGCTATTCCGCCAGAGCCAGGGAAAGGCGGCATGATCGACCCGGCGCAAGTCGTCGAGCTGGCCCTGATCGGCCGGCTCGGCCGGGGCAAACGCCAACGCCGGCGCCGGCAGCGAGACCGGACGGACCCGCGCCAGCTCGTAGGTGATGACATCCTCGATGGGGTGCAAGCCGGCCCGCGCGTAGAACGCCGGTGGCCGGCGCTCATCCATCTCCAGCAACAGCACCATCGCATCCCCGGCCTGACGACACTGTTCAACCGCGGCGCGCAAGAGGGCCGGGGCGTGCTTCCCCGCCGACAGCTCCTCGATCATCGCCAGGTCCCGGCGGTGGCGCCAGGGGGCGACCAGCGCGAACTCGAGGGTGTCGGGGGCCCACACCGACCGGTTGGGATAGCCGGCGACCACCTGGCGCACGGTCGCCTCGCTGGCTCGCCGCTGCCGGCCCAGGCGGAGAAGCGCGACCTCCTCCGCCTGGAGCGGGCGGATCCGCGGTTCACTCGATCCGACCGTTGCGGGCAGAGATGGCCGCGTCATGGTGCGCTATTGCTCCATCCAGACATCGTCGAGGTACAAGATGCCCAGCGGCGTCACCGTCAGCCCATGCACCGCCGGCTTGGCCAGGGTGTAGCGCGTCTCGTGGTACAGCGGGATCAGCACGTTGTCGCCGGCAAGGACTTGCTGCGCCTGGTCGTAGAGAACGGCGCGGTCAGCTTCATCCAGGGTCAGGGCCGCGTCAGCCAGGAGCGCATCGTACTCGGGATTGGCGTAATCGGAATAGTTGTCCGGGCTGTCGGAGCCAAACAGTGACCAGAGAAAGGTCTCCGGATCGGGATAGTCGGCGCCCCACAGCAACTCATACGCCGGGTAGCCACGCCGCGTCAGGCCGACGTTGAACTCGGCCCAATCGATCTGAATGACATCGACCTGAAGGCCGAGATCGGCCTCTAGCACATCCCGCAGCGCCGACGACCCGACCGAGCCGGCGGTGAAAATCTCAATCGGCGGCACCGCCGCCGCGCTGCCATAGCGAGAAAGGGCAAGCTCCTCCCGTGCCGCCTCGAGGTCGTACGGGGCGGCCGCCACCGGCCACTCGCGACCGAGCATGCCGGGCGGCACCAGGCCGTCCGCCGGCGCGATCAAGCCATTAAAGGTGACCTCGGCGATCCGGTGGCGGGGAAACGCGAGCTGAATGGCGCGGCGGACATGCGGATCGTCCAGCGGCTCGACATCCGAGCGTAGGGCCAAGAAGCCGGTCGCCAGGACCGGCGCCACGGTGACTTCCGCCGCCAGCTCGCCGTCCGGGTTGAGCGCCCGCTCGGCGGAGAGGATCGGCACGTTCGTGGTATCGATCACATCGGCTTGATAGAGGTTGAACGGCTGGGAGGCGTTCGGTCCCAGTAGGATGCTGAGTTCGGCCAATGGCGGCGGACCGGCAAAGAACCCCTCGTGCCGGCCGAACAGCAGCCGCTCGCCCGGTGTCCATTCCGTGATCCGGAACGGGCCGGAGCCGTTGGGGGATCGCCACCAGTCAGCCCGTGAGACATCGTTCGCATCGACCACGGCCACCGCCGGCGAGGCGAGCTTGGTCAGAAATGAGGCGTTGGGCTCCGTCAGCTCGATCTCCACCGTCCGCTCATCGAGGGCCCGGACCCCGGCCAGCGTCTGGCTGGCGCCGCTCAGCACCTCCGCCGCACCGACAATATCAGAAAGATACGTGGGGCCCGCCAGCAACGCGGCGTTGCCGCCGGCGGTAGCGGGGGTCAACACGCGGGTCAGGGAAAATACGACGTCTTCGGCGGTGATGGGATCACCGTTATGAAAGGTGATCTCCGGGCGCAGGGTAAAGGTGTAGATCCGGCCGTCCGGACTGATCTCGATCCGCTCCGCCAGCTCCGGCTCGACGCTGAGCTCGTCGTCCAACCGGGTCAGACCCCGGAAGAGCTGCCGGACCAGGAACGCCGTGCCGAGATCACGGGCCAACGCCGGGTCGAGCGACACCGGATCGTCGATCCCGCCGGCCATCCGAAAAAGCTGCTCCCCCGAGGGCGTCGCCCGCGAGACACGTTCCGTCCCGGTGATCACCACCGGCTCGCCAGCCGCTTGGGCCAACGGCAACCCCGTCGCGGGGACGCTCGCCCGTGTTATCTGGATCAGGCCAGGGCCAGGAACCAGGCTGCCAATCAGGACCAGGACTACCGCAAGGGTCAGGAAGCGCCGCCAGGGACGCCCAATCATGCATCTCATCATGGAGAGATGATAGTTGCCAGGCGGGATCACGACAAACCGGCGGCCGGGAATCGTGCCGCCTCGGCCAGCTCTGGCCCCGGTCAAGCCTCCCGCGGCAGACGGCCAAGCCGGGACAGGGCCAGGCGGAGGACGGCCGGTGGATCGCGGTCGGAAGTGTCGATCCGCATGGTCGCCCCCGCCACCGCCTGCCGGAGCCGATCCCGCTGACGCGCCAGCAGCCAGGCCGGCCAGCGGTCATTGTGGCGCCGCCGCCGGATGCTGGCAAGATCGACCGCGAGGGCGATGACGACATCGGGCCCGGTCCGTTGCCAGAGATGGGGGATATCGCTATGCTCCTGGCCGCTGACCACCACCTCGTACCCATGCCGGCGTAGGCCGTCGGCCAGGCTCGTCTTGCCCGAGGCGCAGGGCCCGACCACGACGATGCGGGGCGATGGTTGAGGCGAAATCAATCCGGAATCGATGGGAAAGCCCTCCTCGCCGGCTACGGCAGCGGGATGCGAGCGTCGAGCCGCCGAATTAAGATCGATTCAGCGTGCTGGCGCAAGGTCAGGGCCACCACGGTCATGTCGTCGGCCGGCCGCCGCTGATCGCGCGCGATCGCCGCCTTGAGCGTGCGGTCGGCAATCTCCGCCGCCGGCAGCTCGCCAACCGGCATCGTGCCGGCAAAGGCGGCGAGGTCGAAATCGCCGAGACCGGCCCGCCGGCCCGCGCCCGGAATGCCGTCGGTGGTGAGGATGACACTGAGCCCGGCCGCCAACGAAACCTGGGTCACCGAGGGCCGGGTCAGATGATAGAGCCCGATCGGGCCGGAACCGCCCGGCATCATGGTCAAGGCATCTTCGTGCCCAACCAGCATCGGGGTGACCGCGTTCCGGGTAATGACGATCGTCTCGGAGCGGAGATCGACCGAGAGGATGTCGAGCGTGGCCGACACCTGGCCGTGCCGGAAGGCGAACAGAAAGTCATGCACGCCACGGGCGACCGCGCCGTCACGCACCCCCTCCTTGAGCAGGGAGACCGCCTTGCTGGTCACCATCAGGCTCAGGCTCTTGGCGGCCCGGCCCGAGCCCTGGCCATCGGCCATCACCACCGAGAAGCCGCCGCCCGGCCGCTCGACCAGCTCGGCCGTGTCACCGCTTTCGCGGGAGGCGTACTTGTTCGTCTTGGCGATCCCGAGTTCAATCGCGAAGGCCATCCCGCTCCCCTCCCTCCGTTTCGGGTCCGGGCGCCAAGGCCGCATTGTCGATCAAGCGGACTTCATCAAGGATGACCGCGGCCAAGGCGCGAGCGCCGGGGATGATCCGAGGGATCGGGTCGAGCGTGGCGCCATCGACCACCGCCAGATAATCCACCACCAGGTCCGGCGCCGTCCGCAACTCCGCCAGCCCGGCCCGTCGGATCGTGTCCGTATCGCCCGTCCCCCCGCCGGCCAGCTCCCGCATCAAGCGTAGCGCCCGCGGCAATGCCGCCGCCTGCCGGCGCCCGGTCATGCTCAGCCGAGCATTGCGCGACGACAGCGCCAGGCCGTCCGCCTCACGAACGGTGGGGCAGGCCACGATCTCCCCCGGCAGCGCGAGGTCGGCGTGGAGACGCTTCACCACCTGGAGCTGCTGGTAGTCTTTCTCACCGAAATAGGCGCGGCCGGGCCGCACCAGATTGAGCAGGATCGTCACCACGGTGGCGACGCCGCGAAAGTGACCAGGCCGCGACGCCCCTTCCCACAACCGGGTCAGCGCATCGACGTCGACCGAAGTCGCGGCGCCGGGGAGGTAGATATCGGCCACCCGCGGGGCGAAGACCAGGTCGGCACCCGCTTCCGCCGACAGGTGGGCGTCCCGATCGAGGTCGCGAGGATAGCGGGCAAGATCGGCCGGCGACTGAAACTGGGTCGGATTGACGAAGATGCTGACCACCGTCAGCCGGTTCTCGGCGGCCGACCGCGCGATGAGTTCCTGGTGGCCGGCATGCAAGGCGCCCAGCGTCGGCACGAGGCCGGGCGCCTCGCCCGCGATCGCGTGCCGCAACTTAGCCCTGGTCGTGACAATCGGGATGCTCATCGGCTCAGGCGTGGCCGTCGCCGGCCAGGTCGGCCGCGATCTCCGGGCTCATGGTGTAGGAATGGGCCGCGTCGGGGAACGAGGCGGCGCGAACGTCCGTGGCGTAGGCGGCGTATGCGGCGCGGATGGCGGCGCCAAGCTCGGCATAGCGCTTCGCGAACCGGGGCGCGATGCGGTCCTCGATCCCGAGCAGGTCGGCCGTCACCAGGACCTGCCCGTCGCACCCGGCCCCGGCCCCGATGCCGATGGTTGGCGCCGCGACGCGCTCGGTAATGAGCGCCGCCAGGTTCGCCGGCACCGCCTCGACCACCACGGCATAGGCGCCGGCGGCGACCACCGCCTCGGCATCGGCCAGAATGGCGCGGGCGGACTCCAGCTCACGGCCCTGGACCCGGAAGCCGCCGAGGCGTCCCACCGATTGCGGCGTCAACCCGATGTGGGCGACCACCGCGATGCCGGCCTCGACAATGGTCCGGATCCGCTCCGCCACCTGGCGGCCACCCTCGATCTTGACCGCGTCGGCCCCGCCCTCTTGGACCAACCGGCCGGCGTTGGTAAGGGCCTGGGCGTTGTCGCGCTGATAGGTGAGAAAGGGCAGATCGGCGACGATATGGGTGTGAGGAGCGCCCCGAACCACCGCCTGGCAGTGATAGATGATGTGCTCGAGTCGCACTGGCACCGTGCTGGTCTCGCCTTGAAACGTCATCCCCAACGAATCGCCGACCAGCAGCAGATCGATCCCGGCTTCCTCGGCGAACTTGGCATGGAAGTAGTCGAAGGCGGTAACCATCACCAGCTTGGTCCCAAGCTTCCGCCGTTGGATCTCCGGCACGGTCAACTTTGCCCGGCCTTGAACGGGAGCCTGGTCGCCGGGTGCTGGAACGCTCACTCCGTACCGTCCTTACCTCGTTGCTCGCGGGCATGAATCAGCGCCGCCATCAGACGCAGGGCCGGCGTGTCAATCCCAACCTGGGTGCCCGCCTCGATCACCGCGTCGTAGATCGCCACGACCTCCGTCCGCCGTCCCGCGTCGAAATCTTGCAACATCGAGGAACGATTGAGGGCGGACGTCCGGGCCACATTGACGACCGTTTCCTCGATCCGGGCTAGATCGAATCCTAGGGCCCTCGCCACGGTCGCGACCTCGCCGGCCAGGACGCCGGCCGCGGTCAGCAGTCGGGCATCAGTCGCGATGGCGCCGTTCGGCGTGCCAGTCAGGGCGGTTGGACCGTTGATCGCCGCGTTGACCGCCAGCTTACGCCAGATCCAATGGTCGATGTCAGCCACCGCCGCGGTCTGCATGTCGGCGCTCGTCAAAGTCGCCGTGAGCAGGCGGAGACGTTCGTCGATAGAACCATCGCTCCGGCCCACGAGCGTCGGTCCGTCACCAGTATGACGGACCGCGCCGGGGCTGGACCGCAGCGCGGCCTGCGACGTCACCCCGGCGACGATGTCGTGGTCCGGCAGCGCGTCCTGGATCGCCTCACGGTTGCCGAGCCCGTTTTGCAGGGTCATCACCAACGAGTCCGGAGCCAGGTAGCACCGGAGCGGCCGCAGCGCCTCGCGGGTGGCCCAGGCTTTGACCATGACGAGGGCGTGAGTCGCCGTGGCGGCAGCGGCGGGATCGGTGGCTACCCGGAGGGGCACCTGGCGATGCGTCGTGTCGCGCTCCTCCAGGCGAAGACCGGCGTGCCGGATCGCGGCGAGATGCGGCGACGGCCGGCCGAACAGCGTCACCTCGATCCCGGCGACGGCCAGGCGCGCCGCGATCAGCGATCCCATGGCGCCCGCTCCGATCACCAGAATCCGCACCCCGTCGCCATCCCTGGCCGCACCTTCAAACCGCTCCGCCGTATTTTCGCACGCGAAGCCGCGGTTTCATCGGGCAACAAGCGAAGCGGGTCCTGCGAGCTATTCGCCGGCGCCTCCGCACGCCGACCCGGCAGGTGCGCCGAGCCTGGCCCGCCGGCGACCATGGCGGCCATCCGATCGCGCGGTCCGCGCTCCGCCTACGCCACTCGTTCCAGAATGAACAGCGGGATTTCGCGGGTCGTGTTTCGTTGGTACTCCGCGAAGTTCGGCATCAGCGCCGCTTGAGCGTCATACAGCCGCTGGCGCTCCTCCCCCTCGGCCCGGCGGGCCCGAACCTGAAACCGCTCGCCGGGCAGTTCAATCGTCGCGGTCGGGTTGGCGACGAGGTTGTGATACCAGTCCGGATGGGTAGGCGCTCCCCCTTTGGACGCGATGACGACCATGCGGTCGCCATCGGTGGTATAGACCAGCGGGGACGTCCGCTCCCGCCCGCTCTTCGCCCCCATGGACGTCAGCAGCATAAGCGGCGAATTGGCGAACATGCCGCCCACCTTGCCATCATTGGCCCGAATTTCGGCGATCAAATTGTTGTTGAACTCGTTAGCCTCGCTCGTGGTGGACATCATTGGTTCCTCCAGTATGGCGCGTATCGCCGTTGCGTCGTCGCCAAGCGTGGGTCGTGATGAGGCAGGATACACCCTCTACTTCCCTTTTTCTAGTAGCTTCAATAAAGTAAGCGTAGCGTTCCCGAATCCGCGGAGAGTCCGGCAAAGTACCCCGCGAAGGCAAGTCAACGCGACAGCGGCGCGACCGTTTGGCATGGCTTCGGTTCGGGCAAGACCACGGCCGGGGCGTTTGCCCCGGCCGCGATCGCTAGAGCTTGATTGTGGAAACCGCTATTTGATCGCTTCTTCGGTCAGGGGGTCGAAGAAGTGCAGCTTGTCGGGCTCGGCCGAGACGTCGATCTGCTCGCCCCGGGTCAGCTTTACGGTTGGGTCCATCCGCGCCGTGAGCATGGTGCCGTTGTTCGCCAGGTAAACGAAGATTTCGTTCCCCAGCAACTCGATCACGTCCACCGTCACCGGGATCGACATGTCGGCGGGCACGTTGCCGCCCAGGCGCGAGCGCTCGACCAGGTGCTCCGGCCGCACGCCCAGCGTCACCGTCTGGCCGACGTATTTGTCCAGCGGACGGCCGGCGGAGGGCGGCACCAACATCCGGAAGCCGGGGGTCACCGCGAACAGCTTCCCTTCCTCCGCCTGCAAGGTCACGTCGAGGAAGTTCATCGAGGGCGAGCCGATGAAGCCGGCCACGAACTTGTTGGCCGGGTTGTCATAGAGGTTCTGTGGCGTGTCGAGTTGCTGCAGCACCCCGAGGCTCATGACCGCGATCCGATCCCCCATCGTCATCGCCTCGACCTGGTCGTGGGTGACGTAGATGGTCGTGGTGCTGACCCGCTCGTGGAGCTTGATCAGCTCGGCCCGGGTCTGCACCCGGAGCTTGGCGTCCAGGTTCGAGAGCGGCTCGTCCATCAGGAAGACGTCGGCATTGCGGACGATCGCCCGGCCCAGCGCGACCCGCTGGCGTTGGCCGCCGGAGAGCGCCTTCGGCTTGCGGTCGAGGAACTGCTCGATGTCGAGGATGCGGGCCGCTTCGCGGACCCGGGTCTCCCGCTCCACCTTCGGCACCTTCCGCAACTTGAGCGGGTAGGCGAGGTTGTCACGCACCGTCATGTGGGGGTAGAGGGCGTAGCTTTGGAACACCATCGCCACGTCGCGGTCCTTCGGCGGCAGGTCGTTGACCACCCGGTCACCGATGATGATCCGGCCGCCGGTGATCTCTTCCAGCCCGGCCACCATCCGCATCGCGGTGCTCTTGCCGCAGCCGGACGGGCCGACCAACACCAGGAACTCCTGGTCGTAGGCCTCCATCGAGAGGTCTTTCACCGCCGGCGCCGCGTTCCCGCCGTAGCTCTTGGAGACGTTCTCGAAGATGACGCGCGCCATGATCGCGATCCTCCTCACAACTACAGGGTCGCCACCCACCGGACGACCCGGAGGCGCCTCGGCTGACTACCGGCTCGCGGCACCTTACGAAACGGTACGCTGCCTTTAACGCTGTTTCCGATCCGCTTGTCAAGCCCTGGCGATACTTCGCGCCCAAACAACCACCCGGGGCGAACGCCAGAAGCAATCTGATCGATAATGCCAGCGGCAGGGGATGACTCGGCAGGCACGATGGCCGGCGCTCAGGAAGGATCGATGGTGCAAGACGGCACGATGCAACCGGGCCGGGTGGTGACGTTCGGCGAGGCGATGCTTCGCTACACCCCGCCCGGCAACAAACGACTCGAGCTGTCGGAGACGCTCAATGTCACCATCGGCGGCGCCGAGCTCAACACCGCGGCGACCCTCGCCTGCCTGGGGGTCCCGGCGGCGTGGGTTTCCACCCTGCCCGATACGCCCCTGGGGCGAGCGATCGGCCGTCAGGCACGGGCGGCCGGGGTCGATGGCTCCGAGATCAATTGGGTGCCCGAAGCGGCGGGCCGGACCGGCATCTACTATCTCGAAGAGGCGTCCGATCCCCGGCCGTCGGCAGTCTACTACGATCGTGCCGATTCCGCCTTCGCCCGGATGCGGCCGGGCGACTTCGATTGGGACCGGATCCTGGCCGGGGCCGGCGCCCTGCATATTTCCGGGATTACGCCCGCCCTCGGCGACGGCTGCCGGGCCGAGACGATGACCGCGATCCGGACCGCCAATGCCGCCGGGGTGCCGGTCGCGTTCGATCTCAATTACCGGTCGAAGCTCTGGTCGGAGGCCGAGGCCCAAGCCAGCTTCGTCGAGATCGTGCCCCTCGTCAGCATCCTCTTCGCCTCGCGGGGCGGCCTGCGGACCTTCTTCGGCATCAGCGGCGACTTCGAGGCCGTCTTGCGCACCACCAGGGAACGGCTGGGCGTTGCGGTCGCGATCCTGTCGCGCAAGAAGGCGAAGGCCAGCCGCTCGGTCCGCCTGGGTTGCCTGGCGATGGGCCCTGACAACGAACTAGTAATCGGAGCCTGGCGGGAGGTGGAGGTGGTCGACCGCCTCGGCGGCGGCGATGCCTTCGCCGGCGGTTTCCTCGCCGGCTACGTCCACGACCACGCCGACCTGGCCCGCGCCGTGGCCCTCGGCGGCGCCACCCAGGCGCTCAAGCACACGATGCCGGGCGACCTCCTGACGGCGACCGCCGCCGAGATCGAGGCGAGCATCGAGGCCACCGCCGGCGGCGTGCTGCAACGCTGAGGAGTGAACCATGCCGTTGCCGAGACGAGTCGCCGCCTTCAATCGTCGGGTGACGAACCCACTCGCCCGCCTGATCGCGGCCCGAGTGCCGCCTTTTGTCATCATCGAGCACCGGGGCCGGACCTCGGGCCAGCGCTACCGAACCCCGGTGTGGGGGTTTTTCACCACGAATGAGCTTATGATCGCTCTCACCTACGGCCCGGGCGCCGAGTGGGTGCAGAACCTCGACGCCGCGGCCGGCGGCCAGATCGTCGCCCGCGGTCATCGCCAGGCCGTGGGTCCACCGATCGTGGCCCACGGCATCATCGGGGCCCCGGCGATTCCCGGCTTCATTCGCCGGGTTCTCCGGTTGGCCAAGATCGATGACTATCTCCGCCTACCCCTCACCTCAGCAAGGATGCCAATCTGATGATCGAATCAACCCCGAGCCCCGCCGTCGCCGAGGCCATCGCCCGGATCGAGCGAAGCTGGCAGCGTCTCAACGCCGAGCTGGAGCGGATCCCCCGTCAGCGAATGCTGGAAGCCGGGGCGGTTGGCGTCTGGTCAATCAAAGACCTCCTGGGTCACATCGCCTATTGGGATAACGAGGCGCCAGGCGCCGGGCAGCGCCATCTGGCGGGAGAACCCGACCCCGACTACGATTTCGATGCGATCAATGCCCGCGAGGCGGCGCTGCGGGCCGATCGCGGGCTGGACGAGCAGTGGTCCGAGATGAACCAGGCCCATCAGGCGGTGGTCGCTTATATCCGGTCGCAATCCGGTGACGAGCCAACCGCCCTCGGTCTCTGCGGCTGCTTAGAGGGCTACACCCACGAGCACTACGACACGCACGCGGCGGACGTCCGGGCCTGGCGTGATCGGGCCGGGCTCTAGCCGCCTCGGATGACCCTGGGAGGAGCGCGGCAGCGGTGACAAGCCAAGACTCCGCCACGGCTCCTCCGCCCGACCAGCCACGGCCGCCGTCGAGTCGGCCGCGCCTCACCAGGTGGACCTGGCTTGTGGCGGCGGTGCTGGCGATCCTGGCGGCGCTGGCGGTCCTGATCGTCTTCCGCGGGATCGAGCGCCGGACGCCGCACATCAGCCGGAGCGACGAGCGGCCGGCGGCGTCCGGCGCCGCGGTCGCCGGCATCTTCATCGAGCCGGAGGACGGCCGGGCGCCGATCCTCGAGGAGCTGGACACCGCCCGCGCATCGATCTCCCTGATCGTCTACTTGCTTAGCGACGAGGAGACGATCATGGCGCTGGAATCGGCCGCCGCCCGCGGGATCGCGGTCCGGGTGATTCTAGAGGAGCATCCCTTCGGTGGCGCCGGCGGCCAACCGGAGCTGTTCGGGCGCCTCCAAGCGGCCGGGATCGAGGTGCGCTGGGGCGATCCCGTCTTTCGTTTTACCCATATCAAGACCGCTATCGTCGATGACCGGGTGGCCATCATCATGAACCAGAACCTGACCTACTCGGCGTTCACCAGCAACCGGGAGCTCGGCGTGATCACCACCCGGCCCGAGGATGTCGCCGCCGCCGTCGCCATCTTCGAGGCCGATTGGCACCGCACCGGCGAGGTCGATGCCGGGCCCCTGATCGTCAGCCCCGCGAACAGCCGGGGCGAGCTGCTGGCGCTCATCAACCGGGCGCGGGCGACGCTCGATATCTACGCCGAGGTGGTGCGGGACGAAGAGCTATTGGGGGCCATTGTCGCCGCCGTCGAGCGCGGGGTCGCGGTCCGGCTGGTCATGTCGGGCGATCCCGGCGACCACAACGCGGAGGACCGAACCTGGCTGGCGGCGGCGGGGGTTCAGGTCCGGCTGCTGAGCGAGGTCTATATCCACGCCAAAATGTTCCTGGTCGACGGCAGTGAGCTGTTCGTTGGCTCCCAGAACATGACCGCCACCTCGCTTGACCAGAACCGGGAGCTCGGGCTGATCCTGACCGAAAGCGGCAGCATCGAACGCGCGGCCAAGGTCTTTGACCGCGATTTCGCGGCGGCCCGCTCGGAGGCGCCATGACCAACACGGCAAACTGGGACCCGGAGCGGGTGCGCTCTCTGCTCCGCGCCCGTGGCTACGATATCGATGCCGCCGACACCCGGTATGGTGACGACAGCGTCAGCGCCAGGCGGGAGCGAGCCGGGCGGACCCGCCTTTTCGCGATTGATCGTGGCGGCCGGTTCCGGGCCGAAATCACGGCGGCGGCCGGCGAAACCAGGCGCGCCAGCAGCCTTGGCACGGTGCCGATCGTCATTGTCACCCAGACCCAGCGGCTCTTCACGCTGACCGGCAGCCTGCCGGACTGGAGCCATCTGCCGACGGTGCTGGCGCAGATCGAGACGCTGGCCTGAGTGCGCCGCCGGTCGCTGTATGCCGCGCTACGCTGTTACCACGAGCTAGCCCGATTCGGTGCCGGTGAGTCATCATGTGCGGACAAAATCTGCTAGAGTGCGGGCGCGGCCAAGAATGATTGAAAAATTGCCCGTTCAACCCCCTTGACAGATGGGCGGTGTACGTATATAGTGACCGTACAGTTCCGAGGGGCCAGGGCTCCGGAACATCTTCCACCGGGATCGGCAACGGCGAATGATGCTGCGGGGTTTCATTCGGGACCGGGTCGACACCAGGGTTCGCTAGGCGAGACGCACGCGTTGCGGGGCGACGTGCGTGGATCCTGACGAACACGGCGGATGGGCTCGGCGTCAGGTTCGTCGGAACTGTATTTTGTCGCCCTCGACCACCACCGTCACATCCCCTCCCCTGGCCCAGTGCCCACCACCAACGGCGAGCTCGCCTGATTGCCCGCAACACGTTCAACAATGTAGCGTGCGCGGCTCGTCAATCCTCACCGGCAATGCGGCCCGGCCGCCCATCCACCTCCTTCAGGTTGGTACGGCAGCACCGGACAGCACGCCCGCGCTCAAAATTGGTACAGTTAGCAATGTCGAGAACCAACCCAAGGCAGAATTGGCCACATGGTTTCCTCCTTGCTCGCAACCAAGCTGCGGATTCCGCCCCCGACCCAACACCTGGTGCGCCGGGCCCGGCTGGTTGACACGCTCGAGCGCGGCGTCTTTGACTACCGGCTCACCCTGATCGCGGCCCCCGCCGGCTATGGCAAGACGACGCTGCTTGCCCAATGGGCCCACGTCAGCCGATTCCCGGTTGCCTGGCTATCGATCAGCGAAGGGGATAATGATCCGGACCGCTTTCTCCGCTATTTGCTGAGGGCGTGGGAGGAGGTGCAACCGGACGTCGGCGCCAGCTCTCTAGGAGTGCTTCTTGGCGCCATGACGCCGGATCGCGAAACCGTCCTCTCGGCCTTCATCAACGTCGCCAACGACATCCCCGACCAGACGGTGTTTGTCCTCGACGACTATCATCTGATTGAAGACGCGGCCGTCCACCAGGCGCTGGCCTTCCTGCTCGACCATCGGCCCCCCACGCTGCACTTCGTGTTGGCGGGCCGCGGCGAGCCGCCGCTGCCACTCGCCCGCTATCGGGCTCGCCACGAGTTGTTGGAGCTCCGCACCGAGGAACTGCAATTCTTGGCGGACGAGACCGCGGAGTTCTTGAATCGTCGGATGGGGCTCGATCTCGCCGATGATGAAATCGTTGCCATGCAATCCCAACTCGAAGGCTGGATCGCCGGGTTGCAACTGGCGTCCCTCACCCTCCGGCGGCACCGTGAGGCGGCGGACACCCTGATCGTCAGTGGCCGGCATCGCCACATCGCCGACTATCTGAGCCAAGACGTCATCGCCCATCTGCCCGAGACGCATCGCCAGTTCCTGCTCCAGACCAGCATCCTGGATCGCCTGTGCGGCTCATTGTGCGATGCCGTCGGCGGGAGAGGTGGCAGCCAGGAAATGCTGGAACGGCTGGAACGCGAGAACTTGTTTCTCGTGCCGTTGGACGACGATCGCACCTGGTTTCGCTATCATCGGCTCTTTGCCGGATTCCTCCAGGCAGAGCTTCGCCGGCGCCGCCCCGACGAGCTCGCCCAGTGCCATCGCCGGGCCACCGAATGGTTTCTGGCGCACGACCAGCCGGAATCGGCCTTTCGCCACGCGGTCGACGCGGCTGACGTTGACCTGGTCATCCAGATTGCCGAGCTCTATTTTGCGCCAACCCTGTTTGGCGGCGAGTTCAGGGTCGTCAATCGCTGGCTGGCCTCCTTCCCCGAGGCTTGGTATACCAGCCACCCACTACTGGGCCTGGCCCAGGTCACGTTCTTGGTCATCACCGGCGCCCTTGAAGCTGGAGTTCGCGCGCTTGACGGGGTTGAACTGACGTTGATGAGCGCGGAGCGTGAAGACAAACCCCGGCAACTGGCAAAGGTGGCCGCGATTCGTTGCGCCATCGCCTGCTTCCAAAACGACCTGCCGTTGGCCGAGTCCTATGCTGACCACGCCCTCCGTGACTTGCGCGACGAGGACCGTTCGTATCGGGCCGACACGTATCACGCCCTTGGCGATACCTACCGCCGCCACGGGCGCTGGAAAGAGGCAAAAGACTGCTATCTCATGGTGCTCGACGTCTCCCCCGATCCCGCCGCTCGCCTCCGATTGGCGCATGTGTTTGGCGCCCTAGCCGATCTCGAATTGGGACAAGGCCGCCTCCAGGCCGCCGCCGGGTATTGGGACAAGGCGCTGGGCGCTGTCCAAGCACGGGAGAACTGGGGCCGCCTGCCGCTGCCAGTCATCGGCTGGGTCTACCTACGGATGAGCGAGCTGCGCTACGAGCACAATGACGTCGCCGGCGCCTGGGACTATCTGTGCCGCGGCCTCGAACGAGCCGAGTTCGGCGGCGATACGCGGGCGCTGATCGCCGGATATCTGATGGCGGGCCGGGTGAAGCTGACGGAAGGCGACGTTGCGGCGGCGGCCGCGTATCTGGAGCGAGCACGTCCCCTCGTTGACCAGGCTCCCACGCTCGACTGGACCAGCCGCCTCGAGCGGAGCCAGCTCGAGCTCTGGTTCGCCCAGGATCGACTCCGGACCGCGGTCGATTGGGCGGCCGCGATGCTCGACCGCGGCGACTCGACCGCGGCCCCCCCCGGTGAGCCGGCCCGTCTCGCCTTGGCACATGTACTGATCCTCAAGGGAGACGAGCGGTCACGGCGCGACGCGCTCGAGATCCTCGATCGCCTGGCGGATGCCGCCGTGACCGGGGGCCGGATGGGGGTCCGGATCGAAGCACTGATCCTGCAAGCGATGGCGCGGTGGCGGGCCGGCGATCGGGCCGACGCCATGATTTCGTTTGAGCGCTCGCTGGGGCTCGCCGAACCCGAGGGTTATGTCCGCCTCTTCATTGATTACGGACAACCGGTAATCCAATTGCTGCACGAAGCCAGGCGCCGCGGCGTCCTGCCAGGGTACGTGAATGAACTGTTGGCCGCGGCCGGCGGCGATCCCGGCGGTACCCTCCCCGCCCAGACCATGCTCGCCGAACCACTGAGCGACCGCGAGCAAGAGGTGCTGGGCCTGATGGCGGCCGGGCTCACCAACCGCGAGATCGCCGCTGACTTGAGCATCGCCGCCGAGACCGTCAAGAAGCACACCAGCAGCATCTTTGGCAAATTGGGCGTTGCCAATCGCACTGAGGCGGCAGCAAAAGCCAGAGGGCTGGACTTGCTCACCTAGCGGTCGGCCCGCCGAGTATCGCGTTCGTGAGAAATACCCCGCCCCCATACCCCGTTCGGGGCATGACCTCTCCCCCTGTCCCTCCTACGCTGAGGATGGCCGGATTCATCCGCTGGAGATGACCGGCATGTATCAGCGAAGGAGAGCAATCGTGTCCGACCAGAACAAGCGGCTCATGCGCCGCGTCGTCGAGGAGATCTGGAACCAGCGGAAATTCGAGCTCCTGGATCAGTATGTCGCCAGCGACTTCGTAATCCATTCGCCGCGCGAAGACATTCACGGTCGGGACGGCGCCGGCCAACTGTTCTCAACCCTGTATCAGGCATTCCCCGACCTTCACTTCACGATCGAGGATCAAATCGCCGACGGCGATCGGGTCGTGACCCGGTGGACCGCCACCGGCACCCACCAAGGCGAGTTCCACGGCATTGCCGCCACGAACAAGCCCGTACGGCTGGCGGGCACCGACATTGACCGCATCGCCAATGGCAAAGCCGTCGAATGCTGGACCACCACGGACGACCTCGGCCTGCTGCAACAACTTGGCGCCGTGCCTATGCCCGCGCCGCTCTGACCAGGGCGCGGCGATCTGCCGGTGCGAGCGCTGGCGCCGGTCCAAGCAAGTTGAGACGTTCGATGTCGATTCATCTTCTCGAAGGAGACTCATCCGGTGGAACAAATCGAAACCATCATCGTCGGCGGCGGCCAGGCCGGCCTCGCCACGAGCTACCACCTTTGCCAACAGGGGCATGAGCACATCGTCTTGGAACAGGCGGCGCGAGCGGCCAACGTCTGGCGCGACGAACGCTGGGATTCATTCACCCTGGTCACGCCGAATTGGGCGCTGAGGATGCCCGGCGCCTGCTACGACGGCCCTGACCCCGATGGCTTCATGCCACGCGACGAGGTTGTCGCCTACTTCGAGCGCTACGTTGACCACTTCCGCTTGCCGGTGCGGGCCAACTCGCGGGTCCTCTCTGTCGAGCCGATGACGGCCAAGGGCTATCGGCTGACAACGCCAGACCGGGTCTTCAGCGCAACGAACGTGGTGATGGCAACCGGCTTCTTTCAGCAGCCGCGAATTCCGCCATTTGCCGCCGGGCTCGCGCCAGGTCTGTTGCAACTCCACGGCAGTCAATATCGCAACCCCGAATCGCTCCCGGATGGCGCCGTGCTCGTCGTCGGTAGCGGCCAGTCCGGCAGCCAGATTGCCGAAGAGCTCAATCATCGTGGCCGGCAGGTGTTCCTTAGTATCGGCAGCGCCGGCCGAGTGCCACGCCGGTACCGCGGCACGGACGCCATCAGGTGGATCGTCGAGACCGGCTTCATTGACCTCACGCCAGAGCAATTGCCGCCTGGGATGTCAAAGTTCGAAGGCGTCCCCCACCTGTCGGGCACCAGAGGTGGGCACACGATCAACCTGCACCAGTTTGCCCGCGACGGCATCACGCTCTTGGGGCATGCGCGCGGCGGGACGAACGGCACGATCGCGCTCGCCCCCGATCTGCATGAGACGCTGGCAAAGGTCGATCAGTTCGAGCGTGAGGTCGTGACCATGATCGACGGCTTCGTCCAGCAGACCGGGCTGGCCGCGCCGCCCGAGGAGTTGCCGCAATTGCGGGACGGGTACGCCCAACCCATCATCGAGTCGCTCGATCTGAAGGCGGCCGGGATCGGCGCCATCATCTGGGCGGTGGGATACACCTTTGACTACAGCCTCGTTAAGCTGCCGGTTCGAGACGCCGACGGCTTCCCGATCCAGACAAGCGGCGTCACCCGCTACCCGGGCCTCTTCTTTGTCGGCATGCCCTGGATGCCATCCGAACGATCGGGCTTTCTCCTCGGTGTCGGCGACGCTGCCGAGCGCATCGCGGCAAACATCGCCTCGACCGACTCCCGCCGGTGATCAACGAACCCGGCTCCACGCGGCGATAACCGACCCGAGACATCAACTGGAGGCAACCATGGATGACCGGCGATTCGATCACCTGACACGGCTCCTGAACAGCGGCAACGAGTCCCGGCGCGGGGTGCTCCGGGGCTTGGCCGCGGCCGTCCTGGCCGCCACGCTGACCCTGCCCGCGCTCGCCGTAGCGGCCAAGGACACCAAGCGGAACCGCTGCAACGGTCGGAAGCAGATCGGCCAGAAGTGCGAGCGCGAGAACGGGCGGAATTGCAAGTGCCTCGGCGGCGCCAGGTGTCGTGGCGGTCGCTGCCGCTGCGTCAATGGCGAGCGGGAGAGCGGCGGCATCTGCGCCCGCCGCCCGAGCTGCGGTCCCGCCTTCTCGAGCCCCGAGACGTGTGCGGTCGATAACGGCTGCTGCAGCGATCGCTGCGACGTGGAGCTTGGATTCCTCTTCTGTCTGCCGAGCAACCGGGGCGAAAAGTGCCTCAGCACCGACGATTGCAACAACATTCAGACCGCCGAGCCGCTCGAGTGCCGGGGGTTCCGTTGCAAGCCCGCGTAGCTTGAGATGAGCCTGGCGTAGCGGCGGCGCCGGGGAGATCGTGCTCCCCGATGGCGCCGCGTCGTATCCGGAACGACCAGCCACCGGCCGAATCCCACGGGAAACGTGGGCGCATGTTCGAGTTGCGAAACTGATCAAGGCACGTTGGTTATCGGACGGGCGCGGCCGCGCCTGGGCACGGGTTGAAGGATCCAGAGCCGACACGGATGATCCTTTTTCAGTACGATTGCCGTCGCTCGTTCTTGCCGCGCGTCCGCCAACTGAGGCACCCGATCCACATGCGCTCCACCGGACTTTGGCGGCATCCTGATTTCGTCCGGCTCTGGGCCGCCGCCAGCATCTCCACCTTTGGCTCGCTGATCACCCGCACCGCGGTTCCCTTCACCGCCATCCTCGTCCTCGACGCCAATGCCTTCGACCTCGGTCTGCTCCGCGTGGCCGAGCTGCTGCCGGGTTTCCTGCTCGGCCTCGTCGCCGGCGCTTGGATCGATCGCGTCCGGCGGCGGCCGGTGATGATCGCGGCCGATCTCCTCCGCGCCGTGTTGTTGCTCACCATCCCGATCGCCGCCGTCGTCAACCTCCTCGGGTTGTGGCAGCTCGCGATCGTCGCCGCCCTCACCAGCGTCCTGTCGATCCTGTTTGATGTTGCCTACCAGTCGTATCTGCCGTCGCTCGTGAACCGCGCCGAACTGGTCGAAGGCAATAGCAAGCTGACCGCCGCCAACGCGGTGGCCGAGGTCGCCGCCTTCAGCGCCGGCGGCTGGCTGGTCCAACTGTTCACCGCTCCATTCGCCATGGTGATCGACGCGGTGACGTTCCTTGTCTCCGCCCTCTTCATCCGGCGGATTGAAGCCCCGGAGCCACCGCCACCGCCCGTTGCCGCCGAGACCAAAATCGTGACCGAGATTGGCGAAGGGCTCCGCGTCATCTGGCACAACAGAACCCTCCGTGCCCTGGCCGGCAGCAACGCCATGATCAGCGCCGGCTACGGCATCGGCGGCACGGTTTTTTTGCTCTACGTGAACCAGGAGATCGGGTTCGGGGCCGGCGTCCTGGGCATGGTCTTCGCCGTCGGCGGCGTCAGCGCCCTGGCCGGTGCCGTCGCCGCCTCCCGCCTCACCCGCCTGGCGATCGGACCGTTGATGATCGCGACCTTGGTGGTTTGGGCCGGCGGCCAGGTCCTGGTGCCGCTGGCGACCACGGTCAGCCTGCTCTCGATCATCTTCCTCGTCCTGCAACAACTCGTCACCGACTCGGCGGCGACCATCTACGACATCAACCAGGTCAGCCTGCGCCAGGCGATCACGCCCGATCGCCTGCTGGGCCGGGTGAACGCCAGCGTCCGCGTCCTGGAAGTCGGCGTCACTTTGATCGCCACGGTCGCGGCGGGGCTTCTGGCCGAGGTCGTCGGTTTGCGCTTGATGCTGGTCGTCGAGGTGGTCATCCTGGTCCTCGCGGCGTTCTGGTTGTACGTGTCGCCCGTGCGTCAGCTTCGCGCCACCCCGGCGCTGCCGGACCCAACCCTCGAAGGAGAGCTTATCCGTGCCGACCTTGCCTGAAACGGTCCGCGCCTCGTGTCGCGCGGTCGCTGACGCCGCGCGTCTCGTTCGGATTAATCACGATCGCCTGGCCGCCTACGCCACATCACTCTCGGGCGACGGCTTGCCAACCCCCACCTACGACCTCGACTACCACTTTCGCGGCTCCCCGGCCGACACCATCGCCTTCGTGCTGACCCTCGACAGCATTAATTTCGGCTCCGGCTATTTTCCCCATCTGAAGAAGCGGCCAGGTCTCTCCGGCTACTTCACGATCGCCGCCGCCCTCACCGATCGCTTCAACGCCAGCGGGCCATTCTCCGCGGCCGAGCTGTCGGTTTTGACCGGATCAGAGTGTGCCGACCTGTTCGACCAGCATCAAGACAATCCCGTCGCGCTGGAGCTGATGGGACACTTCGCGTGCGCATTGAATGATCTCGGCCACTTCGTCGGTGAACGGTTTGGCGGCGACTACGCGGCCGTCGTCGCCACAGCCGGCGGGTCGGCCGCCCGCCTGAGCGAGGCGTTAACCGCGATGCCGTACTTCCAGGATGTGGCTCGCCACGGTGATCGCGAGGTCGCCTTCTACAAGCGCGCCCAGATCACCGTGGCCGATCTCGCCCTCGCCTTCGACCGCCAGGGACCGGGACACTTCCCCGACCTCGACCAGTTGACGATGTTCGCCGACAACCTCGTGCCTCACGTCCTCCACATCGACGGCGTCCTGGAGTACGATCCGGCGCTAGCCGCCACGATCGAACGCGGCGAGCTCATTCCCGCCGGCTCAGCGGCGGAAGTCGAGATCCGGGCCGTCGCCCTCGACGCGGTCGAACGCCTGGTCACGATCCTTCAGGCCGACGGGCAGCGGATCACCGCGATGGACCTCGACAACCTACTTTGGTACCGGGGTGGTGGAGCGATCTACAAGCAGCGGCCGCGCCACCGCACGCGGACGGTGTTTTATTGAATCTCAAACAAAAAAATTCCCAGCTTGGAAGCCGGGAATTCTCCATTGGTAGCGCATAGGGGATTCGAACCCCTGATCTCCGCCTTGAGAGGGCGGTGTCCTAGGCCGCTAGACGAATGCGCCGCGTCGCCATCGGTGCAGACCTTAGCACGCCCCGCATTTTACTGTCAAACTACGCTGAGCGGGCGCCCACGCTCACCATGACCCGCGGGGATGCCTTGCTCGCGGACCAACAATCGCTGTCCCGGAGGTGCCACATTGGACCAATTGCCAACCACGCGTCCCGCCGCCACGGCAGCGGGCGAGCCGTGGGCGGTGATCCCCGCCGGCGGGGCCGGCACCCGGCTCTGGCCGGTCAGCCGGGCCGCCCGGCCGAAGTTCCTGCTGCCCTTGCATGGCGACACCTCGTTGTTGCAACAGACTGCCGCCCGGTTGGCGCCGATCATCGCACCCGAGCGGACGCTCGTGGTCTGCGGGCCGGGCCACGCCGCCGCCGTTGCCCGCCAGTTGCCCACCCTGCCGGACCAGAATATTCTGGTCGAGCCGGCGCCGAAAGGGTCCAGCCCCGCGATCGGGCTCGCCGCCGCCATCATCGCTCGCCAAGACCCGGACGCGATCATGGCCAGCTTCGCCGCCGATCACGCTGTCCGTGACGAAGCGGCGTTCGCGCGAGCGGTTCAGACCGCCATTGCCGCCGCCCGCGAAGGTTGGCTGACCACCATCGGGCTTTCCCCGACTCGGGCCGAAACCGGTTTCGGCTACGTCGAGCGCACCGACGAGGTCGTCATCTCCTCGGAAAGCGGCACCGCCTATCGGGCCTCCAAGTTTCATGAGAAGCCATCTCGCCGCCAGGCCGAGCGATACTTAGAATCAGGCAGGTTTTTCTGGAATGCCAGCATGTTTGTCTGGCGGGTCGGGTTGCTGATGACGGAACTGGAACGCCTCCAACCGGCGCTCCACTCGGCCTTGCTGGAGGTGGCGGCGGCCTGGGGCACGCCAACCCAGGATCAGGTCACGGCCGATGCCTGGGCCGGGCTGGCAGTGACAACGATCGACGAGGGGATCATGGAACGGTCAACGCGGATCGCGGTCGTCCCCGCCGAGATGGGGTGGTCCGACATCGGTGATTGGCATGTCCTGGGCCAACTCGGCGACCCGGACGAGGCGGGCAACAGCCTGCGCGGCGACGTGGTGCCGATAGCCACCACCAACAGCGCCGCCTGGTCGGAATCGGGCCGCCTGATCGCCATGGTCGGCCTCGACAACGTCGTCGTTGTCGACACCGACGACGCGGTCCTCGTCGCCGATCGCTCCCGTACCCAGGAAGTGCGGCAGGTGGTCGAGTTGCTCAAAGCCCGCCGCCGCGACGAGCTGACCTAGGGTCAAAGAGCCTTGGCGTGGGTACTGGGTGTGGTCGCATCGGATTGTACAGCGCGATCGCCGCGTCATCGCCGCCAAAAGCCAAAGACATCTGGCTGCCTCCCCGAAAGCATCCTGAAGGAAGCTGATATTGGCTCGTCCAAGCCAATTGCCGCGTATAGGCTCTCCGGTTAGCTCCTTTAGGATGCTTTCGTGGGGCAGTCGGGTGTCTTTAGCGCCCGACGGCGATGACGCGGCGATCGCATGGGCAAATCCGTGAATCCGGGCCAACCGGAACATCGGTGAACCGTACCTATCCCGCCAATCCACGCTCCAGCTCGTCCGCCTCCGCTCGATACCGTTCAGCCGCCGGCGCATCTCGGAGCAGCGTGAGATTGCCTCTGACATTCAGCAACGAGCCACGCGACGCCGCCTCCGCCAGCAGCAGGCCGATCTCGGCGTCCGATCGCAGGTGCGGGTTGCCTTCCATAGCCACCTTCGCCAGCAGGAGACGCAGCCGGGCGCAGCCGCGAGCGATCGCCAGGGGAACCTCGGTCGCCTCGATCATGGCCGCCCGCATAGCCTCGCGGCGGCGGCCGCGCTCATGGTCGGTTGCCTTGGGGAGGGCGGTTGCCGCCCGGTAGGCGGCGTAGGCCACGGCATCGGCCTCGGCCAGCCCGAGCATCGCGGTCCGCATCCGATCCAATTCCGCCAGCATCCGCTCCTGTGCCGACGAGTCACTCACATCGGCCAGCGCCGGGGTGAACCGGCACACCATCGAGCCGAGCGCGGCCGCCAGCGCCGCCACCACGCCGGCGACACTGCCACCGCCGGGCGTTGGCTGGCGCGAGGCAACGGCCGCCGCGAAGGCGGCAACCCCGGCCGTCAGATCCGAATCTTGGGCTCGGTCGACGGGCGGAGCATCGTTCGCGCTCATGGCGGCGGGGCACTTGGGTTGGCCACGGGCGGGAAGAGCTGGCCAAGCTCCTGGACGAACCGTTCGTCGCTATCGAACTCGAGCCGGTAGTCGCCTTCGCTGGCGCTGGGCGCGGCGGGCAGCACGAACCGGACCCAGCCTTCGGTTGCCCCCCGCTCAAGCAGCTCGGTCACTCGCGCCTCGAATTTGGTATAGGGGACATCCGGGGCGAGCGCGTGATAGTACCGTTCGCCCATCCCGTTCCTGGTCCAAATGAGACGGATCAACTGGCGATGCCGGATCGTGATATCCGGCGTCACTAGCTCGTTGGCCATCAGGCCGCGGGCGATCGCGGCGAACTTGCCGATCGGCCGCATCTCACGTTGACAGACCGGGCAGCGATCGTCCGGTGCGTCCTCGTGGCGGTACGAGCGCCGGCACTCAGTGCACCAGAGGTAGGTGTGGCGAGAGATCGACCTGGCCATCCGCGTTCGCTACCAGCGCCGCCCGAGACGGCTCACCGGCGGAATCCGCGCTCCTCGTAGCGCTCGGCGGCGCCACCGAGCGCGGTATTGGCAGCGGGCGGCGTCTCGCCGGCCCGGTCGGCCCATTTCTGCACCATATGGGTCAGGATGATGCCGCCGATCATCAGCAGGATGGCGACGATGACCTCGACCGTATCCGCCAGCACCTCGAAATTCGCCAGGTTCTCAATCAGCATGCGCTGCCTCCCTCGGGACTATTCGATGACCAGCGTGCCGACCATGCCCGCCTGGGCATGCCCCGGCACCGAGCAGATGAACTCGTACTCGCCAGGCGCGGCGTCCGCCGGAATGGTCGCCGTCACCGTCTGCCCGGCCGGCATGTCCACATCGATCCCGAGATCCTCGGCCACGAAGTCATGGAGCGAGGCGCCATTGTTCTGAAGTGTGATCGTGTCACCGGGAGCGACCGTCAGCACGATCGGGTCGGTGGGCGTCCGCGCCCCGTCCAGCTCCCAGCCGATGTCAAACGCGATCAAGGTCGCCACCGAATCGGCGGCGGCGTCATCGCCACCCGCCGCCGGTGTCTGCCCAGGCTCGGCGCCCGGGGCCGGGGTGGGCGGCGGCGCCGTCGGATAGGCGCCGTCATTGGCGGCGATTACGTCGTTGTAGACGAGGTTCCAATCGACGGTATGGATCATCTCGACCAACTCGTAGATTTCCTCTTGGTTGAGCAAGGCGCCGCCCTCGGCCCCGGTGCCCCAGGCCGGCATCAGCCCCCGGCCGTTATTGATCGCGTCGTAGAGCACTTGCTCGCGCGCGGCCCAAATGGCGGGGTCGTCCGACTGGTTGTCGTGGTAGTCGGGATCGGCGCCCTCTTCCGCCGGCGGACCAGCAGCGGGATTGAGCGGGAAGCCAACCCGGCCGTCCCCGGCAAAAAGCCCTTCTCCGGCCGGGCCGTGGCAGACGAGGCAGTTCTGGACGTAAGTCTCGATGGCTCGTTCGACCGCGACATGCTGCTGCTCCGACGCCTCGGCGTCGCGGCGATTCGGCTCGTTCGCCAGGTAGACGACCAGGAGGGTCGCCAGCCCGACCAGGCCGACGATGACCACCGTCGCGAGCTTTTGTACCGCTCCCACCCTTTGCGTCCCTTCGCCTGCCTGTCGACCGGATCGACGTTCGGTTCGTGGCCAGGTTCCCCTTAGGCCGTGTATGGCACCGCTTGGCCCGGCTCGTACGCCGCCCGCTGCATGATCTCGCCGGTATCGACCATCACCGCGCCGCCCTCGACCGTCACTCGCATGTAATCCATCGGCCGCGGCGCCGGCCCCGCGGTCAGAACCCCGTTGTAGTTGTACATGCTGCCGTGGCACGGGCACTGAAACGCCTGGTCGCTCTCCGGCGGCCCCAGCCAGGGGACCGTGCAGCCAAGGTGCGGGCACTTGGTGTAGAGCGCCATCAGCCCGTCCTGGTTATGGACCAGGAAGAACCGGCCCTGGATATTGCGGAAGGGCGTGCCGTCCACCGGCGGGATATCGCCGGGATTGACCGTCAGCTCGCTGCCGAAGGCGCCGGTCTTGTTCGGCCAGAGCAGCATGCCGAACCCGGCCGCGGTGGTCAGGCTGGCGGCGCCGACCGCGCCCAGCGCCGCGTTCCGGACAAAGCTCCGGCGCTGGGTCTTGCGGCCCGCCGGCGCCTGGTGAAAGCGGCCGAGCAGCGCCGCGAAGCCCGCCAGCATCCAACCAAAGCCGAGCCCGATGATTGTTCGAAAAAGCTGTCCCATGAACCGTTTCCTTTGCCGCGACGTCGTGCGACGATTCCGCGCCGGTACTGTGCCGGCGTCGCCTTAGTGTTCGAGCCCGACCAGGTCCCACGGCCAGTACAGATCCTGGCCTGGACCGCGGAAAGACGTGCCAATGAACGTGAGGACGATATAGGTGACGACGAACCCGGTAAACAAGGCGATAATCATCTCGCGCCGGGTCGGCCGAAACATGACTTGCGTCATCACCATCAGGATGCCGATGAAGATCAGGATGACGGTGAACGGCACCGCCTGGTTGTAGATGAACTCCGGCAGGTGCAACTGATCGCGCAGGATCGGCTCGGTCCAGAGCTTTGACCGGCCGGATTGCTCGTCGAGGACCACCAGGGCGACCAGCACGAGCGTGGTGAAGACCGCCGAGAAGCCGATAATCTTGCGGCCCTTGGTCGAGGTGCCGAGGATGCCGACCCCCAGCGGGCTGCGGTCGATGTACGGGATCGCCGCGATGCCGCCCAGGGCCAGGGTCGGGATGATAACCCCGGCCAGCCCCGCGTTCATGTGCAAGAGCAGCTCCTGCAGGTTCAGGAAGTACCAGGGCGCCTTCGACGGGTTCGGCGTCTGGTTCGGGTTGGCGTGGGCGGTCAACGGCGCGTTGATCAGGATTGAGAGCAGCGTCAGCAGCCCCAGGAAAACCGTGGCGCAGACAGCTTCCACCACGACCAGCGAGGGCCAGACCATGACCTCGTCCTCGGCCAAGTCGGTCGGCCGCGCCATCGCCCGGCCCCGCACCAGCTCGAGCAGGCGTTGCCGCTTGACCTCGTCAATCGCCGGCGGCGGCGCCTGATGCCCCCCCGGCAGTTGCTGTGCGATGTCGGCCATCTGTTGCTCCCTTTGCTCGCCGCGACCGCGCGTATCTCCTACCACACCGGACTGATCCGTGAGCCGACGCTTAGAGCGGGCCCGAGATGCCGCCGTCCTTCCGGATCCGCCAGAAGTGGACCGCCATCAAGAATGCCGCCACCAGCGGCAGGAAGATGACATGCAGCGCGTAGAATCGGATCAGCGCGTTCTGCCCGATCACGAAATCGCCCCGTAGCAGCAACGCGACCTGATCGCCCACGATCGGGGTGGCGGCGCCGATCTCGGTGCCGACCGTCACCGCCCACAGCGCCAGCTGGTCCCAGGGCAGCAGGTAGCCGGTGAACGACAGGAGGAACGTGGTCACCAGCAGGAGGACGCCGACCACCCAGTTGAACTCCCGCGGCGGCTTGTAGGAGCCGGTGTAAAAGACCCGGCACATATGAAGGAAGACCGCGATCACCATCCCCTGCGCCGACCAGCGGTGCATGTTTCGCATCAGTTGGCCGAAGGTGACGCTGGCCTCGATGTCCTTCATGCTCTGGTAGGCCATGTCCTGGGCCGGGATGTAATAGAACATCAGCAGGACGCCGGTCATCGTCAGGACCAGGAACATGAAGAAGGAGAGCCCGCCCAGGCAGAAGGTGTAGGTCACCTTGGTCGCGTAGCGCTTGATCTTCACCGGATGGATGTGGAGGAAGACGTTGCTGGCGATGATCAGCGCCTGGTTGCGCTGGGTATCGGGGTAGCCATGCCGCACCACCGATCGCCAGAGCGACGAGCCGGTGATCCGATCGGCCAGCGTCTGCTCTCGCCTCATCAACGCCCTCCTGGTTGCCAGGTTCCTGGATCGACGATCCACGCCATCAATGCGATCAGTGGCGGGCGCCATCACCAGTGGCAAGCCCGCATCCGTTATTTTCCGTCCCCGGCTCAAACCGGTCAAGCCGCCCGGCGCCGAAACCGGCACGGATGCACGCGCCGCGGCTGACCTTTCGGCCGCAAACCATAGCGAAGGACCGGTGTGCTCGGCACCGGCCCTTATCTGCTTCGCGGTGGGCGCGACAGGACTTGAACCTGTGACCTCACGGATGTGAACCGTGCGCTCTAGCCAACTGAGCTACGCGCCCGCGTGGTGCGCCCCAGTATACGAGCCGAACCATCCGCCCGTCGACCCGGAAGAAGGCGAAGCGCGCCTGCCTCGCGACGCTTAGGTGCTGACCGACGCGAGCTGGTCAAAGAAGGTATCAACCGCCGCTCGTTTCCGCGCGCTGGGATCGAGGTTCCGACGAAATTCGGCGATCTCCGCCGGCGTGATCCCGTGCAAGGTCGCCAGGTCCAGCATGTCGAGGAAGTCCGAATGCCGATGGATGGTGAAGTTGAGAAAATCCTCGATTTGGAGGCCAACAACCGCTTCCGTCACGGGATCAAGCCGGAGATAGAGGTAATCGTGCTCACGGTCCAAGTCGAGCGGCACGCTGATCGCCGGCGGATTCCTCCCGGTGAAATCCACCATGAGCGTGTCAATCTCCTGCCAATACGAAAATCTAACGCGCTCAGGGTCGATGGCAGAGCGGACCGGCCAGCGCGGATTGTACGTGCGCAATGGTTCGCCTTGGTGGACTACGGCCATTTTCGCACCTCGTTTCGGTTCCTGACCCTGGAAAGGGAAAAGGCAGTGATGACGACACCGTCGCCAGTGTGCCCAAATTCGACGACAACCTTCAAGTACAAATGGTCAATTGGTGGCGGCAGCGACCTGGAACGGTAGGAGGTCTCCGGTTGTGGTGACGCGTGTCGCGCCTGACGAAGTCAGAATCCGTGAGCGCCAGTCCAATCGCTTCTAACCCGTCAGCGAGCTCAGGATGTTGAGCAAGGACATGCCCCACCCACCGCTCCCGCGTCACCACGATCTCCCGACGCCATCGGTCGATGCTCCTCAGAAGAATCGTCGGCGTTTCGTCGTCCATAGTCTCCGCCCGGTCATCGGCAGCGGCGCTCTCGTTGTCCTCGATAGGCCGGCGCGGCATGAGGGTCCAAACGGAATCTGCCAGATGGACGACGCGAATCATGGTCCCGAATGCTGCTACGGCACGAGCGCGACGCACTCCACTTCGACCAAGGCTCCCGCCGGCAGCCGGGCCACCTGGACCGTGCTCCGGGCCGGCGGCGTTTCGCCGAATGAGCGCGCATACACCTCGTTGAAGGCGGGAAAGTCGTCCAGGTTGGCCAGGAAGCAGGTCGTCTTGACGACGTGCGCGAAATCGCTACCGGCCGCGTCAAGCACCGCCGCCAGGTTGCGCATCACTTGCTCGGCCTGCGCCGTGATGTCGCCCTCGACCAGCGTCATCGTCGCCGGATCGAGCGGGATCTGGCCCGCCGTGAAGACGAGGTTGCCGGTCTTCACCGCCTGCGAGTACGGGCCGATTGCCGTCGGCGCCTGATCCGTCGCGACCACGGTCAACGTGGGCTCGTTCGTCATGGCTTGGTTCCTCCCGATGCGGCATCTGGACAAGTGTCGCGTGGCCGCCGAGTCTAGCAACGCCGTCATTGCCGGACAAGCGACCGGGAGTGTACGGACACCTGTATCCGATCATGCGCTATACTCTGGCAGCGGGAAGGCGGCGGCGCGTCGTCCAAATTCCTTCTCGGACCGAGAAGAGATACGATCCAGATTTCGCATGATTGCACCCAACTTTCGAGTTGAGTGAGGGTTGAAACAAACTATGAGCGCGACCGGCCAGCTTGACGGGGCTTCCCAGCGCAACCGCCTTCCCGCCGCTGGCTCGAACCATCGCCGCCTCCAGGCCACCGCCCGTTGGCTCAATCGCCTGCTGCTCGCACTTGTCCTGTTGTTGGCGGCCGGCATCGCCGGTCTCGGCCTCTATGCCTCGTCCCATACTGGCCAAGTGTTCGAGGGAGTCTCCGTCGCTGGCGTGCCGGTCGGCGGCCTGACCGAGGCCGACGCCCGCCAGCGGGTCGATGAGCGGTTCCGCGACTACGCCGGCGCTCAGCTCACCTTGGTCCATGATGATGAGACGTTCTCGCTGGCGCCGAACGCGATCGGCGCCCGGCTCGATAGCGACCGCACCGTGGCCGAGGCCTTCGCCGTCGGTCGCACCGGCTCCCTCTGGGATCAGTCGCGCCAGTGGGCGCGCGGGCTCGTAGCGGGGATCGCGATCGCGCCGCGCGTCTCCGTTGACGCCGCCAGGCTGGCCGCGCGGCTCGACACGATCGCCCCGGCGATCGCCCGCGCCCCGGCCAATGCCAGGATCAATATGAATGCCGCCGAGCAACCGATGCTGATTGCCGACATCCCCGGCATCGAGTTCGATGATGCCGCCAACCAGGCGGCGATCGTCGCTCATATCGAGCGGCTCTCGCCCGGGCCGATCACGCTCGTCAGCCATGTCCAGCCGGCCGCGGTGCCGGCCTCTTCGCTCACGTCGAGCCTGGAGGAAGCGCGATCGGCGGTCGCCGCCCCGGTGACGATCAACGCCGCCGAAGGGGTTTGGCATCTGCCGACGAGCGATCTCAAACGGCTGGTAGCGGTCGATGCCGCCAGTGGTGACGTTCTGATTGATCGTCAATCGCTGCAATCCGTGGTGGATGGTCTCGCCGCCAGCATCAACCGCGATCCGGTCAATGCCGCGATCACGGTCAACGACAATGGCGAGCTGGCCGTGGCGCCCAGCGTCGATGCCGCCACCGTCGACATTGCCGGTTCGGTCGCCGCCCTCGAAGCGGCGGTCCTCGCCGGCGGCAGCGAGGTCGAGCTGCTGATCGATCGCGCCACGCCCGCCATCACCGACGACCTGGCGGCGGCGGCGGTCGAGCGCGGTGAGGCCCTCATCAACGCCGGGATGCGCCTCTCTTGGAGCGGCGGCGAGCTGTCACTTGGCCGGAATGACCTGCTTCGGGCGCTGACGATCCGGCCCCAACCGGGCGACGCCGAGCCATTCGCCTTCGGCCTCGACCCGGCGATCGTGGCCGAGCTGCTGGCGCCCGCCGCCGCCGGGTTCGACCGTGAGGCGGCCGACGCCCGGTTCCGCCTGATCGATGGCGATATCCGGCTCGTCTCGGAGGCGCGGGAAGGCCGCGCCCTCGATCCGGGAGCGGCGGTGGAAGACGTGCTCGCCGCCTTCGGCGACGACGAGCCGGCGGTGACCATCGCGGTGACGACGCTCCGGCCGGAAGTGACCGCCGCCGCCCGCGCCGGGATCGTCCTCAACGACGACATCCTGGCCGAGGCCTCGACCTACTACGGGCAATCGAGCGAGCCACGGCGGCTCAATGTCGAGCGCGGGGTCGAGCTGGAGACCGGCTGGCTGGTACCGCCCGGCGGCGTCTTCTCCTTCGCCGAGGCCCTCGGCGGCCCCATCGACGAGGAGAACGGCTTCGTCACCGGCTTCGGCATCGTCGCCGATGAGGGCGGCGGCGTCACGACCGCGCCGGTGATCGGCGGCGGCATCTGTCAGGTTTCGACCACCCTCTTCCAAGCCGCCTTCTGGGCCGGCCTCGAAATCGAAGAACGCTGGCAGCACCCCTACTACCTACGCTCATATGGGGAAGCCCCGATGGGATTGCCCGGGCTCGACGCGATGATCAGTGTCGAGCCCGATTGGGTCTTGGACTTGAAATTCCGCAACACGACCGAAGATTGGATCGCGGTGATCCTGACCGCCAACGGCGAGACGGTCGACGTCCGGATCGTCGGCACCACTACCGGCTGGGAGGTCGAGGTCGAGCAACCGGCCATCACCAACCTCGTCCGGGCTGAAAGCGAGATGACCTTTACCGACTCCCCGGAGCTGGCCGCGGGCCAAACGCTCTTAGTCGAATCGGCCGAGGATGGGTTTGATGTCGCGATCGCCCGCCGCGTCCTCGATGACGGCGACGAAATCCTCAACGATCGCACCGCGAGCTCGTTCTCGCCGTCACGAAACCTGACCCTCCGCGGCACCGGCGAGTAATCTACGTGCAGCCGCCTCCGGAGTGATCTTGAACGTGGCCAGAATTGTCGCCTGGCCGATTGTCTCCTGCCAAGCCGTCATCAGAAAGGACCTCGATGCCATCCTCTCCTTCCCGCTGGATCCCAGACCGCCGCCTGATCGCGGCCGGCCTGCTGGCCGGCGCCGCGGTCGGCGCCTGGATGGGCAGCCGGCCCCGGACCGCCCTGGCGCCGGGCCGCCCCGCGACGCTGATCGATTGGGAGCAGGCGCGCACGATCGCGATCAACATGAATCGCGATGCCGCCCTCTCGGCGCCGGAGCGGAGTCGGCTCGATACCTACTACCGGGACCTGGTCCGACGCTGTATCCCGATCGTGAGCGATTACACCGGGGTCACGCTCCCCTCCACCCTCGAGCGCACCTTCGCCTTTGATCGGGTCGATTGGATCAACGCCAACATCGCCGGCTTTCGCCAGATGTTCGCCCCTTTGGAAGCGCTCAGCCCGACGCCGAACGGCCAGCCGACGGTGGCCTCCGAGCTGTGGGGCGGGGTCAACCGCCGCATCGTCAGCGCCGAGCTCGGTCTGTTGTTGGGCTACCTGGCGCGCCGGGTGCTGGGCCAGTACGATCTGGCCCTGCTCGGCCGGGAGCCGGTCACCACCGGCAAGCTCTATTATGTCGAACCGAACATCCGCGCCACCGAACAGACCTTGCAACTCCCCGGAGACGACTTCCGGATGTGGCTGGCCCTGCACGAGACGACCCACGCCTTCGAGTTCGAGGCCCACCCCTGGCTGCGCGACTATTTCAACGGCTTGCTGGAGCACTACTTCGAGTTCCTGCGCCAGGACGCCGAGACCTTGAAAAAGCAGGGCGTCAAGGGCTTGCGGATCTTTGTTGAGCGGGCCCGCAACCGGCGCCCCGACGGCACCTGGCTGGAAGCGCTGATGACCCCCGAACAGCGGCTCATCTTTGACCAGATGCAGGCCACGATGTGCATCATCGAAGGCTATTCCAACCACGTCATGAACGCGGTCGGCAAAGACCTGCTGCCAACCTACGGCCAAATCGCCCGCAAGTTCGAGCTGCGGCAGCAACAGCGGACGATGGCCGAGCAGCTCTTTGCCCAGCTCACCGGCCTCAACGTCAAGCTGGCGCAATACCGCCTCGGCGAAGCCTTCATCAATCGGATCATGGCCGAGCGCGACCACGCCACCGCCCGCCGCGTCTGGCTCGGCCCCGAGTACCTGCCCACCATGGACGAAATCCGCCAGCCGGAAGCCTGGCTGTCCCGCACCGACGCGATCGCTGAAGCAACGGTGCTCATATCTGGAGTTTCCGTAGGCGAATAGCCGGCAATCCATAGGTATCCGTCCGGTTGCTATCGAGCATTGTTGTTTTCGCGGAACCGGCGCGGCATGGCGATCCCCTAGGAACCGGTATCGATCGGTCTACTGTGAACTTATCCGGATGAAAACGTGGGAGCGGTCTCAATGGACATCGCGGTTCGCCCGGATGTTTCCGAAACCAATCTAAGAAGACTGCTGAGCGTCGGCCTCGAATCTCCAACGCTCGACTACAAGAGTGCCTGCGACCCGAGCAATACTGACGAATTGCTTGAGATAGTAAAAGATGTCGCTGCTATGCAAGTTGACGGTGGCTATCTCGTAATCGGGGCCGATGACCATGGTAAACCCACTGGTTCCGTCACTGAATCACAGTTGAAGCAATTTGAGCAAGCCAGCTTTAGAGCAAAGATGAGGAAGTATCTGCCGGAACCACTCGATCTGCTGGTGAAAACCCACTGCATAGATGGACACGACCTGATCATGGTCTATGTCGGTCCAAGCACCAGTGTGTTTGCAATCATCGCCCGAGATGGGAATAACTCAAGGGGCAGAACCGTCTTTCAACCAGGAGATGTATTTGCCCGGCACGGTACGGCAAGCGAACGTTGGAATCAGCATGACATCGCCAAGATCAAGCATCGGCTTGTTCAGAATGAGCGCGAGAGATGGCTGCGAGAGGCGACCATGGCAATCACAGCGAACATGACCACCCCACAAGCAAGTGCCGTTGCCAACGAGCCGGTCGGCACCCTCTCGTGGGAACTCGACACCGATACCTTTAGAGGAGCTGTGCTTGAGCTACTCAGCCGAGGTCAGGTAATCCCTCTGAAGTATCTGTTGAGCAATGTTCGCGCTGAGGTTGGGGGTTTCCTGCTTGACCCATCAGGACGTGAGCGCCTCGAAGTTGTTCTTGATCGCCTCACCTGCCTCGCCTGCTTGACACTCCAGCTAGACGAATCAGCAATTTTCAGATTGACGCTCCAGGGTCTCGTTGATACCTATAGACTCCCCATCGATTCAGAGGGTTCGCGAAAGAGGCAGCTGTCAGTCCCAGCTGCCCAGCTCTGGTTCATGGTGCTCCAGCGCGTTTGCGCGGTTGGAGCGCTCGCTACTAGGTTGCGTAGATGGCCCGAAGTTCGTGCATTGGTTGCCCAGAGAGGACGTGGTACCGATTTCGACAAAGGGTTCTCTTCTAATTGGTATCGCCACGCATTGGTAATGGCAAGCCGCGACAACCTCTTGAAATCCGATCAATCACGACGGGACGAATCGCTGCTAACGTTTGCGCTGAGACAAGTTGAGCGACTTCCCTGCCTGAGGCCAGACATGACGATCATTGAAGAGGAGGAAGTGCTGACGAGCCTCGTGCAGTTCGACTTTCTTGCGTGTGTAGTTGCGATCGATATCGCGGCTGGATCCCCCGACAAAAGTCCCTTCTTTCCGAGCTTCGCGCGCTTCTACTCGTCACGCGTTCAGAAGATTGCCGCAGACTTGATTAGTGATGAGAGTCTCAGAAAGTCGATAGCGAATCGAACTGATGCTGAGATTGCAAATGTCTTAGATGGAATCGGCAAAGCGTCTTCTCAACAAATCCTGCAATGGGGAGGTTATGACTCGGACACTGACGCATTCATAGCCAGAAACCTTCCACCAGAATAATGGCATCCGACGCTCTTGTACGGCCGATGTTCGCGGCGAGAGTGTCTCGCATCGTCACCATCTATGGTATTTTTAGTGTGGATCCTTTATATATAGACGCAAGGAGCGGAATTTATTTCCCTATCTCGGCTAAGTGGTGGATTTTTCTAATTCTTGTTGCATATCCCCGGTTGACAGCCGGACATCCGGCCCCTAGAATGCGTTGGCGATCTCCGACGGATCGCGATGTCTGGACGTTTGTCGAAGGCAGGTCGGCCATGCACACACGCATCATCACCACCTTCCCCACGGGAGACTGCTGGCTCGCCAGCGGTCTTGGCATGCGGCTTCGCATGGCCGGTGTTGGTGGCCGGAGTCTGCCCGGGAGCGTGTTTGACTGAGCGCGATTCGCCAGTTTCAGCACTCCCACCGCGGGCAGAGAACACCAATTCTCGCCCGCGGTTCTTTTTTTGCCCGAAGCCAGACGAGTCGACCAAAGGAGACATCATGCTGACGATCGAACGCCCATCGGCCTCAACGATCATCGAGTCAGGGCTTGACCGCCATGAGGATCCCACGGCCGACGCGATCGTGGTCGAGCACGTCTCGAAGACGTTTTCCGAGACCTCGCTGCTCCGCCGCCAACCGGGGAAGAACGTCCACGCGGTCGATGATGTCTCGTTGCGCGTCCGCCGCAAGGAGATCTTCGGCATCCTGGGCGCCAACGGCTCGGGCAAATCGACCCTGATCCGGATGATGTCGACCCTGATGATCCCGGATACCGGCGCCATCAGCATCTTCGGCTTCGATGTCCAACGGGACGAGGCCGAGGTCAAGCGCCGGATCAACCGGGTCTCGGTCGAGGCCGCCTTCTTCAAGAAGCTGTCTCCCACCGAGAACCTGCGCTACGCCCTGCGCCTCTACGGCAGGACCGGCAGCGCGGTGCGGACCGAGATCGAGGCCGTCCTCAATCGTCTCGGTATCGCCCCGGACCGGGCCGGGCGGCCGCTGGAGCAGCTCTCCCGCGGCATGCAGCAGAAGGTCGCCATCGCTCGCGCCTTCCTCACCTCGCCGGTGGTCCTGCTGCTGGACGAGCCGACGACCGGGCTCGATCCCCGCTCGAAGCGGGATGTCCAGAAGTTCATTCTCGAGCTGCGGGACGACCACGACGCGACGATCATCCTCTGCTCGCACGACATGCGCGAGGCCGAGGAGCTGTGTGATCGGGTGGCGTTGATCGACAAAGGACGCCTGGTCGCCCTCGACACCGTGGCCGGCCTGACCCAAACCTATGGCCCGAGCATCGACAGCCCGGCGCCGACCCTGGAAGACATCTTCATTCACCTGACCGGCCGCGGCCTCTCGGAAGAAGACGAGGCGGCGGCCGAGGAAGCAGACTGAGACGAAAGGGACATCATGAGCGACTCGCGGATTGACACCCACCATCCCTTACCCGGCAAAGGTCTCTGGCACGAGATGCGGGCCTCGCTGGCCTTTGTCGAGCGCAATTTCTATCTGGTGCGCCGCTATTGGGGCTGGGAGATCGCCTTCCTGATCTTCAATGTCACCTCCTCGATGAGCGTGCTCTACATCGGCAAAGCCCAGCAGCAATTCGACGGCGCCCAGAGCGCCGCCGCCAGCCAGCAATCGGTCGACCTGGTCCTCTACCTGGGGATCGGCACGATCGTCTGGGCCTACCTGCGGGCGGTCTTTTCCAACATCAGCGAGATGATTAGCTGGGAACGGTGGGAAGGTACGATCGAGTACACGATGATGGCGCCCATTTCTCGCTTCACCCACATGCTGGGCACCTCGCTCTTTAGCATCGTCTACGGCATTGCCCGCACCGCGCTGTTGTTGGCGACGCTGTCACTCTTCTTCCAGGTTGATCTCACCAACGCCAACCTGGGCGGCGGCCTGCTGATCATGCTGCTCGGCAGCGTCAGCTTCATCGGCGTCGGCGTGATGGCCGCCTCGCTGCCCCTGCTCTTCCCGGAGCGGGGCGAGGAAATGAGCTTCGTCATCAGCTCGATCCTGCTGCTGGTCTCGGGCGTCTACTACCCAATCACGGTCCTGCCGGGCTGGATGCAGGGGATGGCCGCCGTCTCGCCCGCCACCTACGTCCTGGAAGGGATGCGCGCGGCGGTCCTCGACGGCGCGGCAACCTCGACCCTCGGCCAGTACATGCTGCCGATCTTAATCCTCGGCCTGCTCTCGCTGCCGCTCGGGATCGGCGTCTTCAACCAGGCCGAACGCTACGCCAAGCGCACCGGCCGCCTGAAGCGTAGCGGCTAGGAGCGTCGAACTGAGAACGTGTCCGGAATACGCTTGCCCATCGGCGTGCGTGCGGGCGGGATCTCGTTCGGCGGTATGGGCGCCGCGGGGCGGTGAAAGTCAGAAGCAGGTCCGAGAACTCAGCACGCTGCCGGGTGTCGAGAATGTGGCGCTGGCTCCGTCCCAGGGACACGAGTGGCCACGATGGGCCGCGCGACGAAGAAGGAGACCCACCATGATCGAACGGATGGACCACGTGGGCATCGTCGTCGACGATCTCGCGGCCGCGACGGCGTTTTTTGTCGAGCTCGGGCTCGGGCTACAGGGTGAGGGGCCGGTCGAGGGTAGCTGGGTGGACCGCGTAGTGGGGCTCAAGGGCGTCCGGGCGGATATCGCGGTCGTTGCGACCCCGGACGGCCACGGCCGACTCGAGCTGACGAAGTTCCACACGCCGTCGGACCAGGACGGTGACCGGCATGCGCCGGCGAACACCCCGGGCATCCGCCACGTCGCTTTCGCTGTCGACGACATCGACGCTGTCGTCGCCGGCCTTCGAGCGCGCGGCGCGGAGCTCGTCGGTGAGCTGGAGCGCTACGAGGACAGCCACCGGCTCTGCTACGTCTGCGGCCCGGAGGGGATCATCGTCGAACTGGCGGAGCGGATCAGCTAACGGCCCGTCGCGGCCGAACCGCGACCAACCAGAGCGATCCGACTCGCGTGCCGCATGCGGATCCTCGTGCGGGAGGTCGGTGTGGCGCCCCTCGGGGGCCGCATGGTTGCTCGAACCGACCGTCGGAGACGATGCGTTTCCGTCTCGCCAGCAGCCACCACCGTCAAGCGCGCGAGCCCGATGGGACGCTGGGCGGACGAAGCAAACGACAATGGGAGGGATGACCGTGCAACCGAACGAGATCACCGAGGTGCTGAACCGACCGATCAGCCAGGAACTGTTGGCCCGCGACCTGACCCGCTTGGCCTACGTCGCCAAGGACGGCACACCCCGCAACGTCCCGATCGGGTTCACCTGGAACGGCTCAGAGATCGTCATGTGCACGACGAAGAACGCCCCGAAGCTCCCGGCCCTGCGCCAGAACCCGACCGTTGCCCTGACGATCGACACCGAGGTGCATCCGCCCAAGATCTTGCTCATCCGAGGTCGGGTGGAGCTGGACGTCGTCGATGGCATCCCGGACGAGTATCTCGAGGCGAGCGGCACCTACGAGATGACGCCCGAGCAACGGGTCGAGTGGGAGGCCGAAATCCGCTCGCTTTACGACGGCATGGTCCGGATCGTCGTGACCCCGACGTGGGCGAAGCTGATCGACTTCGAGACGACGCTGCCGAGCGCGGTCGAGGAGCTGGTCCGGCAGCGGGACGAGCGTCAGCGGGCCTGAGCGCCGCCCGGTCGCCCGCGGTGGGTGGATCGCCCCCGCCGCAACCCCACCGCGGTGCACGGACAAGGCCTCCTCCTGCCGGCCGCACCGGGTGCCGATCGAGCAGCGGCGATCCGACGCGGCGGGGTCTGGCCCGCCAGTGTGCCGCTTCGCGTCCGAGGCGCGAAGCGGCTCCCTGGGCCGCCTCCGTGGCGCCTCGGAGCGCGTGGTGTCATCGAAGTCCGCCAGGAAATGTCACGGCGGGACAATGTCGCGGTGGAATGTCGAGAATCCGAGCCCGGCTCCGTCCTCGGAGTGAACACGGCCACCATGGGCCGGACCGCACGAAGGAGAAAAGGAGAACATAATGGCCAAGTACCTGCTGCTCAAGCACTACCGGGGCGCGCCGGCAGCGGTCAACGACGTGCCGATGGACCAGTGGACGCCGGAGGAGCTGTCGGCCCACGTCCAGTACATGCAGGACTTCGCCGCTCGGCTCGAGGCCAGCGGCGAGTTCGTCGACGGTCAGGCGCTCTCCCCGGAGGGCACGTTCGTCCGCTACGACGGCGAGGGACGATCACCGGTCACCGACGGCCCGTTCGCGGAGACCAAGGACCTGATCGCCGGCTGGATGGTGATCGACGTCGAGACCTACGAGCGGGCGCTCGAGCTGGCCGGCGATCTGTCCGCGGCGCCGGGCGCGGGTGGGAAGCCGATCCACGAGTGGCTCGAGGTGCGCCCGTTCCTGGCCGCGCCCCCGACCATCACGGAGTGACGCCCGGTGGATGAGGCCTTGCCGCGGACTCTCACCCCCACCGTGATCGGCATCCTCGTCCGTCGCGGAGCCGACTTCGCGGCGGCCGAGGATGCCGTGCAGGACGCCCTGGTCGAGGCCGTGCGCATGTGGCCGGACGACCCGCCGCGGGACCCCAAGGGCTGGCTGGTCACCGTGGCCTGGCGTAAGTTCCTCGACGCCGCCCGCGCCGATACCTCCCGCCGGCACCGCGAGGTACTCGTCGAGCGCGAGCCCATGCCCGGCCCGGGCGAGGTGGCAGACGACACGCTCCGACTGTACTTCCTATGCGCGCACCCGTCCCTGACACCGGCTTCGGCCGTCGCCCTCACGCTGCGCGCGGTCGGCGGCCTGACCACGCGGCAGATCGCGCGGGCCTACCTGGTGCCGGAGGCGACCATGGCCCAGCGCATCAGCCGGGCCAAGCGAACCGTCTCGGGCGTCCGGTTCAACCAGCCCGGTGACGTCGCCACGGTGCTGCGCGTGCTCTACCTGGTCTTCAACGAGGGCTACTCCGGCGACGTCGACCTCGCCACCGAGGCGATCCGGCTCACTCGCCAACTGGCGGCCAAGACCAACCATGAGGAGGTCGCGGGCCTGCTCGCGCTCATGCTGCTCCACCACGCCCGGCGCCCGACACGGACCGGCCCCGACGGCAGGCTCGTGCCGCTGGCCGAGCAGGACCGCGGCCGGTGGAACACCCGCCTGATCGCCGAGGGCGTCGCCGTGCTCCAGACAGCCCTCACCCGCGACCGCCTGGGCGAGTTCCAGGCCCAAGCCGCCATCGCCGCGCTCCACGCCGATGCCCGGACGGCCGCGGAGACCGACTGGGTGCAGATCGTCGAGTGGTACGACGAACTGGTGCGCCTCACCGACAGCCCGGTGGCCCGCCTCAACCGGGCCGTCGCGGTCGGCGAGGCTGACGGCCCGCGGGCCGGCCTGGCCGCCCTGGCGGGGCTCGACCCCGCCCTGCCCCGCCACACCGCCGCCGCCGCGTACCTACACGAGCGTGACGGTGATGCCGTCACCGCCGCGCGGCTCTACGCCGAAGCCGCCCGATC
>JALZJP010000021.1 GCA_030859715.1 Chloroflexota bacterium | reverse complement strand
CCGGCCCGGCGGCCGGGGTGGGCTGACCGGTGGCGGGTTGCCCCGGCGCCTGCCCCGGGCCGGGGATGGCGCCGCCGGCATTGAGCACCGAGAAGCGGACCAGGACCAGGACGCCGTCCGCTTCCGGCCGCGGCACCTCGTTCATACCGCCGGGGAAGAAGACCGCGTCGCCCGGGCTCAGGATGTAGGGGACGCCGGGGGTGGCCACCGCCAGCGGCCCGCTGTTGCCGCGTGAGAGCTGGAACTGGCCGTCGACCAGGGCGAACCCGAACCGGCCCAGCTCGACCGAGAGGATGACCGGGCCGCCCCGGGCCGGGATCGCTTCGGCCGGCGCCAGCACCAACCGGTCGAGGATGACGGCGAAGGGCGGCTCCGGCCAGCCCGGCGCCACCGCATCGCCCAAAATCTCCGAGGTGACGCCGGCCATCGCCTCCGGCCCCGGCGTCCCTTCGATCCATTCCGAGCTGGGCGGGCGGCCGCTGCCGGCGGGCAGGATCACGGCGGTCATGACCGAGACCGGGTCCTGGCTACGATTCGAGAAGCTCAGCGGCACCTCGGCCGGATAGACGATCTGATCGCCCGCCACCAGATCGAACTCCTGGCCGATCGGCGGCACCCGCGGCGCCCGCGGCGTCCCCGCCACCGTTGCCTGGGCGATGACGACCTCGCCCTCGACCCGCACCGTGAGGACGCCGTTCTCGACCCGGCCAAACTCCGGGCCGGGATGGGTATGCAGCGGCACGCTGGCGCCGGGCTGAAGGATGATCCGCACGATGCGGACAAAGGCGGGAGCCGGTGGCAGGTCTTGCAGAATGGCCTGGAACAAGTTTTCCCGGATCGGCCCTTCCCCCGTGGCTGGTGGCGTGAGGGCCGACTCCTGCGCCGTCGTGTGCGGTTGGGGTACCGCCATCGCTCCGATTAGGAGGAGCGCGGCTAGGAGAACAATCCAGCGCGGTTCCAAGCGTCTCATGCGGTCTTCTTTCACCTCGTCCGAGCGCGCCCCGAGGCGGGCCGGGTGCCGGGTACCGTGTAGGGCGACGGCAATATCGGCTCGCGCGGCGCGGGCTCGTCATCAAGCTGCGGTCCGCGACGCGGTCGAACGGGGCGACCACGACGATGGCCTACTGTACGTTGCCAGCGCCGCCGATGCCAACCGGTCCCGGTTTCCTCTTGACGCGCGAGGGCGCGGCGTGGTGTCGCGACACCCGCGCCCCGCTCATGCGTTATCACTTGTGAGGACCGTGGCGGATTCGCCGCGGTCAGAACGAACTATGTCTTGTCTTCTGGGAGAGCGATGGCTCGTCCAGACGTTTCAGACCAGGAGGTCGTGCGATGCGCCGGGAACGAGTTGGGCTGGTGGCGGTGGCCGCCGTCCTCCTGGCCGCGCTGGTGATGATCCCGTTGCGCTCCGGCCCGGAGTCCTTCAGCGCGGCGCAGGATGCGGGAACGCCGCCGCCGGAACCGCCCAGCGTCGAAGCCTTGCAAACTCAGATCGCGGTCTTGGAGGCCGAGCTGGCGTTGGTGGGCGGGGTCGAGCTGGAGCTGATTCGGGGCCGCCTCGGCGGCTCGCGGGCCAGCTTCGACGCCGCCTACGGGGCGCCGGTGGGCTATGTCGATGCCGAGGCGAACGTCTCCCCCGATCCGCCATTGGAAGGCGATTCGGCCCAACTCATCTACGATGCGGCGGACATCGGCGAGGTGACGGCCACCTTTACCAACGGCCGGGCCACCCACCTGACGGTGACGCCGCCGCGGTCGGCCGCCCAGTTGTTGCCGGGGCTCGGCGAGACGGCATGGACATTGGAGGAGGCGAACGCGATCGGAAGCCGGTTCTCCCCGGCCGACGCCAGCGCCGGTACCCTGATCTCGGAGCAGACCGCGCCCGCCGCCGGGGTCGAGCTGACCGTCCAAGCGTCGAGCGCGGCCCTGGCCGCCCTCTTCCCGCGGCAAGTGGCGGACGGTAGCTGTGGCCCGGTGGCCGAAGTTGGCACCTTCACCGCGACCCTGCTCTTCTCCTCGGCCGAGGAGATCTCGGCCGTGACCTACGCCACGGGCGGCACCGCCGCCGGCAGCGCCGTCGGCAGTCTGGCCCCGACCACGCCCTCCGAGCCTGGCCGGGGCCGGGCCGACCGCGGCGGCAACGCCAACGTCACCAGCAGCCTCGGTGGCCGGGTGACGGCCAACGGCGTCCAAGTCGAAGCGTTCCAGATCCGGCCCGATGCCGACGGGGTGGCGGCGCCGGCGGCGGACCAGGTCTTGACCGCGATCGATGTCGCGATCACGAATAACACCAACCACAACGTGACGTATGACCTGCCCGATTTCGTCCTGGTCGATAGCGAGGGCCGGGAGGTGGCCGCGATCTGCGGCGGCCTCGATCCGGCGATCACCCTGGGCGAGCTGGCGCCAGGCGAGTCGATCGCGGGCTGGGTCACGTTCCAGGCCCCGGCCGACTTCGTGCCGGTCCGGTTCGTCTTCCTGGTCGATAACGCGCGGATCGGGTTCAACCTGTGATCGCGGTCGGCCGCGTCAGCGATGACAGCCAGGCACGGCGAATCGTTCGGAGACGAACCAGGCAATGTGAACGTACAGAGGATTTGGGCGGGCAAATGCTTCGCCTGACGCATGCAACGCTCGCCGAAGGCGATTTCTTGGAGGTTGACGGCCGAAAACTCGATAGAAATGGCGTGATGGGTGGTGACAAGCGTGGCACGGTCTGGTAGGATGCCAACACGAGCGGCCCGATTCGCGGGGCGCTTCGTCGCGGTTCGTCGCGGCGGGGCGGCCCGGGGTCAGGGTCGGTCGGACATCACGGCGTGTGACCAGCGGCCGCGAGACTGGGGCTAGAAGGGGCGGCTCCATCTCATCCGCGCCCGAGAAGGAGTCGCTCAGACTCGCGAAACGAACGGCCCGTAGCGTTCGGGAAGCGCTGGTGGTCACATGGTCCGGAGGGGGAGAAGGGGAACATGGGTCAATCCAAAGCGGCAGCGCTGTTGCGCCTGCCCGTGGCGCTGGCACTGGTTGTCAGTCTGACCGCCGGCGCCCCGTTGGCGCTGGCGCAAGACGATAAGAAAGCGGCATCAGAGCAAGCCCAAGAAGAGCCAAAAGAACAAGAAAAACCGAAGGAAGAGGCGCCGCCGGAACCTCCTCCCGGCGCCACCGTGTACATTCACGGCGGCAACCATTCGACGAACAACGAGGTCACGCTCAACGCCGACGGCTTGGTCAGCACCTCTGACTCGAGCGGCGGCGAGGACAACGTGGCCGCCGTGGTCGAGGACAGCAGCGGCGTCGCCAACGGCGAGGTCATCGAGACCAGCAACATCGCCACCGCCGGCAATGGCGGCACCACCACCTCGGATGCCTCCGGCGGCACCCTCTACTCGCCGGAAAGTGCTGATGGGGGTCTCATCCCGATCGTGGAAACCGGCGGCAACCGTGGCAGCACGATCAACGTCGGCGACGTGGCCGGCGGCGATGGCACGACCACGGTCTCCATCTATGGCGGCGACTCCGCGATCACGACCGACGTGACGATGAACATCACCGGCGGCATTGCCGAGGCCGAAGCCTTCGGCGGTGACCGCAACGTGGCGACGATCATCGGCTCCCCGGTCGATGCCGAGGTCGCCGGCAGCATCGCCGCCGCCGGCAACGGCGGCACCGCCGACGCCAGCGCCAGGGGCGGTTTCGCCCCGGTGGGGACGATCCTCGGCGGCCGCAACCAGGGCGCCGTGATCAACGTCGGCGACATCATCGGCGGCGTCGGCCCGAACGCGGGCAACATCGCGATCGATATCCACGGCGGCACCCTGACCGCCACCACCGTCACCGAGCTCAGCGTGGCGAGCGGCGGTTTGGCCCGCGCCCGTTCCATCGGCGGCAATGAGAACCTGGCCGCCGCGACCGGCAACGCGAACGAGATCGCGGCCGCTGGCAACGGCGGATCGACCGCCGCCGCCGCCAATGGCGGCGTGGTCACCATCGGCACCGTCACCGGCGAGCTGTTCAGCATCATCGGCGGCAACAACCGGGGCGCCACCATCGACCTGGCCGGGGTCAGCGGCGGCAACGGCAACGGCGGCGACGCCACGGTCGGCATCTACGGCGGCGACCTCACCGCGAACGCCTCCTCCATCGGCTCGCCCGCCTACGCCGGCGGCAACCAGGGCGCCGATATCGACGCCGGCTTCGTCGAAGGCGGCGACGGCTACGGCGGTCGCGGCGGCGACGCCACCCTCTTCATTGACGGCGGCGGCATCCTGGCCTCCGCCAGCGGCCCCGCCGGGGCGGACGCCGGCGACAATCGCGGCGCCGACATCGACGTCGGCAACGTCCTCGGCGGCAATGGCAACTGGGGTGATGGCGGCGACGCCACGGTCGCCATCGACGGCAGTGACATTTCCGCCACCGGGTTTGGGCTCGAGATCGTCGGCGTCGATTCCGGTAGCGCCGAGGTCGACCTGCCGTGGGATCGCCAGGGCGCCGATGCCGGTGGCGGCGGCACCGTCTTCACCTCGGCCGATGCCGGCAGCGCGGAGACCGGCCCGGTCTTCGCCGGCGACAATAACGGCGGCCGGATCAATGTCGGCCACACGGTCGGCGGCGATGGCAACGGCGGCACCGGCGGCGACGCCACCGTCATCCTCACGGGCACCGATATCGCGACCTCCTTCATCGTCAATGTCGCGGTCGATGGCGGCACCGCGCTCGGCAGCGCGGCCGGCGGCGACGACAACGCGGCCCTGGCGCCGGACGATGGCGGCAGCTCGGCGGCGGGGAGCGGC
>JALZJP010000160.1 GCA_030859715.1 Chloroflexota bacterium | reverse complement strand
CCCCCGAGCTGGCAGCGGACGGCGGCCAGGAGCCGACCGCCGCCCAGCCGGTGGCGGCGCCCGTTGCCGGCGACGCCTTCGCCACCGCCGATCTCAACCTCCGAGCGGGGCCGAGCGCCGACGCCGCGATTCTCATGGTGATCCCGAGCGGCGCCCCGGTCGCCACCACCGGCGAGGCTGGTAGCGGCTACCTCGGCGTCGTCTACAATGGGCAAACAGGGTGGGCCGATGGCGCCTTTATCGGCTCCGGAGCGCCGGTCCCCGATACCACGATGGCGACCACGGCTGACCCGGCGTCCGGCTTCACCGGCACCGAAGAGATCACCTCCGCCCAACCGGCCGCCGCCGCTCCGGAGGCGCCGCTGGTGGGCGATCTCGCGGCCGCTCCGGCCGGCGCCGGCGCCGGGGTCACCGTGCTGGCCAACCTCCGAGCGGGGCCGAGCGCCGATGACGCCATCCTGCGCGTCCTTCCGGCTGGGAGCCAGGTGACGGTCACCGGCGAGGCCACGAATGGGTACATCCCGGTTTGGTACAACGGCACCACCGGCTGGCTCTCGACCCAAGCCATCGACGGCGGCGGGCAACCCGCGACCACGGCCCCGCCGGCGGCGGCTCCCGCCCCGGCTCCCACGAGCGCCACCGGCGCCCGGACCGCGCTCGAGCCGGTCAACCTCCGGGCCGAGGCCGCGATCGCCGCCGAGGTGATCGGCGTCATCCCCGGCGGCGTCGCCCTGACCCCGCTGGCGGGGCCGGAGAGCGGGTTTTATCAGGTCTCCTATGACGGCGTCACCGGCTGGGTGTCGGGCGCCTACCTGCGGGAGGACGGCGCGGCCGGCGCCGAGCCGAGCGGCGCCTACGCGCCGGGCCCCGGCTTGGAGCCAGAAGCCGCGGCCGGGGGCGGCCTGAGCTGGCCGGTGGCCGGCGGCAACTGGACGATCATGCAGGGCTACAACGGCAGCAGCCACCAGGACAACAGCTCGACCTGGCAGTACTATTACTCGCTCGATCTGGTCCGGGCCAATGGCGACACCGCCGGCCAGCCGGTGCTGGCGCCGGCCGCCGGCACGGTCCGCTGGCAGGATCCCTCGACCGGCGGCATCTCGATCGACATCGGCAACGGCCACGCCGTCGCCATGTTCCACGTCGCGGTCGACCCCGGCCTGCGCGACGGCACGGCCGTGCGTCCGGGCCAGGTCATCGGTCATATTTCGGGCCCGGGCGAAGCGGGCTTCGCGGGCACGCCGCACCTTCATTTCGCCCTCTGGCAGACGACGGACGGCGGCAACTGGAGCCGGAGCTCGGTCCCCTTTGCCGGCGCCTATGCCATCGCCGGCCAGGAGTTCCCCGACGTTGGCGGCGCCAACCAGCACCGGGGGACGGTGATCAATGTGTAGACGGGGATGACGGCGGGATGACGCTCGCCTGGCGCGGTGACATCACGATCGTCGGTTCCATGTCGCCGGAAGCTAAAGCCATCCGGCTGACCCCGAAAGCATCCTAAAGGAAGCTGTGCGTGGCTCAAAAGCATGAGGTTACGAAAAAACCGTGATACCCCTAGCCCCTTTAGGGTGCTTCCATGGGGGCAGCCGGATGGCTTTAGCTTCCGGCGCGGCCGAGACGGCGATCGCGATCCACAACCCTGTCAATCCGTGGCGCCGCTCCTAACCCCCGCGCTGGGGAGCATGGTGCCAGATGAGAAGCAAGGCCCAATGGATACCTCACCGGCGCCACCCGGATGAACCGCCCTAGCCACGGCTTCCGGAGCGTGAGGCGGGCCGCCGGCGGCCAGATTCGGCAGGCCGCTCCGACTGCCGCGATCCCGCTCCGGGGCGGTACGGCCGGGCCGGCACCGAGTTGGTCCGGGCGGCGGCGGCGAGCGCTTCTTCGTCCAGGTTCCAGGCGGCGCCGGGCTCGACTTCCAGCGGCGCCCCATCGGCGCGATAGGCGTAGTAGCGGCCATCCTCGCCGAGCAACAACAGCCGGCCAGGCTCGCGGCGATGCTCTCCGACGACGGCAAAGATATTGGTCACGGCTGGTTCTCCCTTCCCACTGCTACAGACGCACCGGGCCGGGCGGCGGTTTCGGTCGAATGGTGACCCCGGCCCTCGCCCGATGACGATCGCGCTGACCGGCACGGTCCATGACCCGGATGGCCTCCAGCTTCCCGCCCTGGAGCGGTGCGCGACCTTTTTCCGCCTGTATGCCGGGGTCTATCTCGCGGTCTCGCCAGAGACTGATCCGCGCCTGCACACCGCTCTCGCGACGCATGGCGTGATCCTCGTCGGGGGCGGGCCGGAGATCGGGACGGCACGACGCGCCGCCTTGCGATCGGCCGTCGCCGCCGGCCACGATGCCTTCCTCGCCATTGACTTCGACCGCTGGCTGCACTGGGCGGGAACGTATTCGGACGAGCTGGCGGCGATCCCCCGCCGCGTCGCCCGGCAGCGGCCGCGCCGTTGGTACGTCTGCCTGGGCCGCACCCGTCGCGCCTTCGCCACCCACCCGCTGGCGCAGCGGCTGACAGAGACCGTCACCAACACGGCCCTCTCGCTGGCGGTGGGCCGGAGGATGGACGCCGCCGCCGGCGCCGCCTGGCTATCGCGCGAAGGGGCTGACCTGATCCCGCGGGAGTCGATCGCGCCGACCGCCGCCACCGACCTCGAATGGCCGGCCCTCATCTTCCGGGCCGACCGCCACCGCCTCGGCCAGCTCCGCTGCGACGGCTTAGAATTCGAGACCGCCGCCTTCCACGCCGACGCGATTGCCGCCGCCGGCGGCCTCGACCCCTGGGTCCGGCAAACCTATGACCACCCCGCGTCGTGGCAGCGGCGGACGCAACTCGCCGCCGACTCCATCGCCGCCCTGGGCCGGGTCCTGGACCATGCCTAACGGGGCGTGACGACCGATGACGAGCGATTCTCAGCCGCGAGCCTTGGCAATCAGGGGGGTATCGAGCGACCGAATGGGGGACAACAGGAGGATCACGAATCCCAGTTGAACGCCGATGGCCGCGGCCAGAATGGTCGATTGGACGCCGAAAAGCTCCCCGAGGAGTCCGGCAAGCACGCCCCCAATCGGAGCGAGGCCCAACGACAAGACCATCATGGTGGCGTTGGTCCGGCCCAGCACGTTGTCGGGAGTGATGCTCTGTCGCAAGCTCAATTGATTGATCGCGGTCACGGGACCGGTGAGCATCGTGATGAAGCGTGACGCGATGAGCAAAGGGATGGCGCCACCGGGCACAACTCCCGCCAGGGGGATGAGGAGCAGCGCGAGATCACTCACCACCGCACCCCAGATAATCGCCCGCCCGACGCCGATGCGTTTGGCAACCACATTCGCGGCAGCGGCTCCAATCGGGAAGCCGGCGCTGCCGACGGCGAAAATCACGCCCAATCCCGCGGGATCGATACCCAGATCGCGGACGGCATAGAGGACAAGCAACGCGTTGAGCATGCTCAAAAAGAGGTTGAAGGCGCTCAGCGACATTGCCATGCTCATCAAGATAGGATTGTCGCGAACCGCAAGCAGCCCCTCCCGCGCTTCGGCCCAAACACCGCGCCGGGCCACGTCCGCATTCGGACGCTCGACCTCCGGCTTGATCCGGGTCAGGAGCAATGCCGATGCAAGGTACGAGATCGCATCGACGATGATTGCCACTGGCGCCGTCACGAACTGAATGAGCAGCCCGGCTAGGCCGGGTCCAACGATGAACGCCCCAGAGTAGCTTGTCTCCAGCTTACCGTTGGCATCCACGAGTTGCTCCCGCCGCACCAGCGACGGCAGCAACGAGCGGTGGGCAACGTTGAACCAGACCCCGAGGATCCCGGTCACAAGACTGACGCCGTACAGCAACGCCATGCTCAGCACGTCGCTCCAGAGGGCGAAGGGAATCACCGCCAGCGCCAGAGCGCGGCCGAGGTCCGCCCCGATCAAGATCGGTCGTCGTCGCAGGCGATCGGTCCACACGCCGGCGAGGAGACCGAGGATCGGGGCCGGGAGTGTCGCGGCGGCGGCGAGCATCCCCATTTGGAAGATCGATGCGTCGAGCGTGATCAACGCGACGATGGGGAGCGCAAGCAGGGTGATTTGCGAGCCAAGCAACGAAATCGCCTGCGCCCCCCACAGCCGCAGGAAATTTCCGTTCCGCCAAAGCGTCTGATCGCTCATAGTGATCTCACGGTGACGACCCCTGCCGGGCATAATTTCGCACCAGCGATCATGCGGCAACGCGACGTCGCTTACGCTTCGCTTCGCGCGACGACGGGAAGGGTCGGCTATGGAATGGGTCGCGCCGTTTTACGCGCGGCAGCACGAATGGCTGCCGGAGTATGCCGAATCCGCGGTCAGCGAGCGGCATCGCGCGATCGCGGCTAGGATTGGCCGGCTGACGAGCGGGCCGCCGGGGCGGGTGTTGGAGCTTGGCGCCGGGGGTGGTCACGCTGCTGCCGCCACCGCCGATCTTGGCTACGACGTGGTCGCGGTCGAGCTGGTGGAGCGGGCGGCGGCGCGGGCCAGGTCGCTTGCCACCGAGCCACGGCCGGGGAGCATGACCGTTCACCGCGGCGATTTCTACGACATCGAGGTTAACGGCCCGTTTGATGTCGTCTGCTACTGGGATGGCTTCGGGATCGGCTCGGACGACGACCAGCGGCGGCTCCTCCGGCGGATTGCCGGCTGGCTGCACCCGGCGGGACGCGCCCTGATCGACATCTTCACGCCCTGGTACTGGGCCAACGTGGCCGGCAAGGAGCAGCGGCTCGGCGACGTGGCACGACGCTATGGGTTCGACGCCGATGAGTGCCGGATGGTCGATGAGTGGTGGCCGCTCGCCGACCAGACGGCGCTGGTCGGCCAGTCGCTCCGCTGCTACTCGCCCGCCGACCTCCGCTTGCTCCTAGCGGGCACCGGCCTGGGCTTGGTTGGGATCGAGCCCGGCGGCACGATCGACGAGACGACCGGAGCGTGGGTGGAGCGAGCGCCGCTGGCCCGGGCCATGTCCTATCTCGCGGTCCTGACCCGGGCGTAGCCCCGCGGCCAGATCGTCACAATCTATGCTTCATCATTGATAGCAACTTCATATATGGTAGCATTGGCGGGATGTACGCGGTGCTTCGCGATGGACGACGGTTCGGCGATGCACACCATGGCGCACGACCGACGCCAATGAGAGGGGACGTTCCTATGGCAACAACGGCGATCACGAATGTGATTCCCGATAGCCACGCCGATCTGCTGGATTCTACCGCGCTGGCCCATGTCGCCACCATCGGGCCGGACGGGGCGCCGCAGACCAACCCGGTCTGGTTCGATGTCCATGATGGCACCATCCGGTTCAGCCACACGAAAGCCCGCCAGAAGTACAAGAACGTCCAGCGCGCGCCGCGGGTGGCGCTCTCAATCGTCGATCCCGCCAATCCCTACCGCTACCTGGAGATTCGGGGCGTGGTCGAACGGATCGACGAGGACCCGGACAAAACGTTCATCAACTTGATGGCGAAAAAATATCTCGACCAGGACGTCTACCCTTGGCACCAGCCGGGCGAAGAGCGGGTCGTGATCGTTGTCCGCCCGGAGCATACGACCACGATGGGGTAATCCGGATCGGAGTCATTACGGCCATCCCCTGATTGATGGCCGGCAGCGATATGAGCCGTCGGCCGCGGAGCGCGGGACTGAATGGCCCAGGGCGCCCCGCGCTTGGTCACGGTGGGGGCCGGTCCCCGCTCATTGCCCGCCCTCACGCCGCTCCTCCTGTTTCAACTGGCGCAGGTACTCGTCCAACCGGTCGAAGCGCTCTTCCCAGATCTGACGATACTCGTCCATCCAGGCGTCCACCTCGCGCAGGGGGGCGGTCTCCAGCCGGCAGGGCCGCCACTGCGCCTGCCGGCCCTGGCTGATCAGCCCCGCCTGGTGCAGCACCTTGAGGTGCTTGGAGATGGTGGGCAGGCTGAGGTCGAAGGGGGCGGCCAGCTCGGTGACGGTGGCTTCGCCCCGCGCCAAGCGAGCCAGGATCGCCCGCCGGGTGGGGTCGGCGAGCGCGGCGAAGGTGGCGCTCAAGTGGTCGGTAGTCATGGTCTGGTCTCTACTTCACTAATTAGCTAATCGGTATAATAAAGGCGCTTCAGCTTCCTGTCAATCCCCGGCGGACGGACCACGCGCCGCCACGGCGCCCAGCCTCGGGCCGATCATCCGGCGTCGCCGGCATCCGAAATGTCGTAGATTACAAGCTCAATGACGCGCCAAGGAGGCACGAATGGCGGGAGACAGGGCACGGATCGGGGTGATTGGCACCGGGTGGTGGGCGACGTTTGCCCATCTGCCCAGCTTGGCGGCCTATCCGGCGGCGGCGCTGGTCGGGGTGGCGGACCTCGACCGGGCCAAGGCCGAGCAAGCGGCGGCCCGGTTCGGCGCCGAGCGGGCATTCGACGACCACCGGGCGTTGCTCGATCTGAAGCCGGATGGGGTGGTCATCGCCACCCCGCACGATACCCACCACGCCTTGGTCCGGGACGCATTGCTGGCCGGCTGCGATGTGCTGGTCGAAAAGCCGATGGTGGTCGACCCGGCTCATGGCCGCGAGCTGGTGGCGCTGGCCCGGGAGCGGGGCCGCAACCTCCACATCGGCTACCCCTATCCCTACACCCGCCACAACCGGCTCCTGCGGGAGCTGATCGCGGCCGGCGAGCTGGGCGATATCCTCTTGTGCAGCAGCCTCTTCGCCACCTCGCCCTACGAATTTTACAAAGGGATCACCGCCTTCGCCGGCGAGCCGGAGGCCGGCGCGATGTGGGGCCCCGGCACCGATACCTACAGCGACCCCGCTCGCGGCGGCGGCCAAATGCTGACCCAGGTGACCCATTCGGCCTCGCTCCTCTTCTTCCTGACCGGGCTGCGGCCGGCCGCGGTCCACGCCTTCACCGACCCCTACGATACGCGGGTCGATGTCTGGGACGCGATCAACTTCCAGACCGCGACCGGCGCCGCCGGTTCCCTGGCCAGCACCGGCACGGTGCCCCGCACCCAGCGCGTGATCGAGGAGTACCGGATCTTCGGCAGCGCCGGTCACGCCCTGGTCGACACGGCGCGCGGCACGCTGACGATCTATTCTCCTGATGGCACGGTTCGCGAGGAGCCGCCGCTCTCCGAGGCGGAGCGGTATCTCCTCTTCCAGCCGACGCGGCAATTGGTCGATACGATCCTGGGGACGAGCCCGGTCCTGGTCTCGGGCGAGCTTGGGCTGCTGACGGTCGAGTTTTTGGCCGCGGCGCTGGACGCGGCGCGGACGGGGCGGGTGGTGCGGATGCCGGACGTCGCGACCGGATGAACCTCCGGCCGGACGCGGTGGATTGCGATTTGGATACCATGCACCGCGATCGTCGCCCTCGCGCGCCAGAAGCTAAAGACATCTGGCTGGCCCCCGAAAGCATCCTGAAGGTAGCTGATTTTGGCGACTTGACGCCAATTGTCGGACCCATCCGGGCAACTTCCAGCCTGGTTCACCAGGCTTTCGAGGGTCAGCCGGGCGTCTTTAGCGCCCGGCGCAGCTGGCACGGCGATCGCCTTACGCAATAAGGAGACAACCCTATGGCCCGCGTCGCCTTCAAGATGCGTCTGAAGCCGGGATGCGAAGCGATCTATCAGGAGAAGCATGACGCCGTCTGGCCGGAGGTGGCCGACCTGATCCGCCGGACCGGGATTCGCAATTACTCGATCCACCGGGTCGGCCTCGATCTCTTTGCCTACTACGAGACCGATGAGCCAACGGCCCCCCTCGCCACCGGCGGCGCGATCGACCCGGTCCAGCGCGACTGGTGGCTGATGATGGAACCGTACATGGAGTACAACGACGACCACACGCCGAAGATCTGGCCGATGACCGAGATGTTTTACCAGGAGTAGCGACCCGAACGAGACATACGATGGATAATGTGAGGACATTCATCGCGCATTCGCCCGGCACGGAGTTGACATCGGCGCGGCGGGGAGCATACAGTGGGCTACCAACGGCTCGCGCCGTTGAGCGGAGGCGAAACGCCCCGAACGGCGGGAGGCGCGGTTGGCTGGTCCGATCGACGCGACCATTCGTGCCGCGACGGCATCGTTCGGAGCCACCGGTACAGGAGGCCCGCCATGAGCCTGACCAACGCGGCGGCTGTCAACGCGGCGGTTGTCGCTGAACGCGCGCGCGAGACGGCCCATCGGGCGGCAATGCAGGCATCGGTTCAGGAGTTGGCGCAGCGACTGGAGGCCGTGCTCTCACGCCGGCTCACCGCCTACCTCGTCAACGTCCAAGACGGAAGGACCATCGCTCGCTGGGCAAGCGGTGAAATTACCGCCATCCGCGACGAGAAGGCGGAACGCCGCCTGCGCGTCGCCTACGAGATCGTCAGCCTGCTTCGCGAAGCGTCGATGGCGACGCAAACCATCCGGGCGTGGTTCATCAGCCTCAACCCGCGGCTGCGCAACCAGCCCCCGCTCGAGGTGATTCGCGATGGGAACCTGGACGAGGCCATCGCCGCCGCCGAGGCGTTCGTCGCGAATCCATAGGCGGCGTCATGGAGCATGGGCTCGACGAGATCGGTCCCCCCGCCGAAGCGATCGTCCGCGTCGGCTTCCATCACGCTCCCTGTGACCCTCCGCCGTGGTCCATTGTCGCATCTGACCTCACCTTCGCCAACCGGTTCGATGATGCCCGCGCAACAGCGGGGCGCCCCCTCGCGGACTGCTTCCGCTGCATCTATTTTGGCTCAACCGCGGAGGCAGCGTTCGGCGAAGTGCTGGCCGGCTTCCAGCCCCCGCTCGCGTACCTAGCCAAATTCGCCGCGGTGGACGATGTCGAACCGCTGGCGGAGGTGCTTGCCGGCGTCCTGGATTTCGATCGTGAAACCGGCAAGGTGCGCGGGATCATCCGAGCCGAATGGCGAGCCCGGCGCCGGCTCTGCCACCTGACGCTCGACCCCGATCTGCGCTTCGCCGACCTCACCACGATGCGCAGCCGCCTGTACCTCCGTCGTGAGCTCGCCTCGCTGGCCCAGCACCTGGGCATCCAGGACATCGACTTCAGCATCATGCTCGATCCGAACCAGCGTCGTCTCACCCAAGCCTGCGCCGTGCATATTCACGAGCGAAGCGATGCCGAGGGCAGGCCCCGCTTTGCCGGTATTCGCTACGTATCCCGGCTCAACATCCAAGCGTGGCACTGCTGGGCGCTGTTCGACGATCGCGTCAAGGGCCGTCACCCGCCTGGATTGATCGTGCCGATCGCGGCAACGGATGAAGCTCTGCTCCGGGTCGCTCGATCGTTCGATCTCGCCATCCAAACCACGGCCGGGAGCAGCCAGTACCTCCGGCCGTAGGTAGCAACGCGATAGAGTACGGCTTGCGCCGTTCATGGCGTACAACGAAGATCTGGCCGATGACCGAGATGTTTTACCAGGAGTAGGGGGCGGATGAGCGCGGATCGGTTTCGGATCGTCGATGTGCGGGCCTTCGTGCCGGTCAGCACGGGGACCGATTATTTCAGCCGCCCCAGCGGGCACTGGATCCGCGATTCGGTGATCGCCAATCCGATGTCGGTCTACGCGGCGTACAAAGCGACGCGGACTAGCTGGGGGATCGACGCCCTGGGCGGGCTGATCGTGGAGATCGAGGGCCAAGACGGCACGATCGGGGTCGGCGTCAGCCAGGGCGGCAGCGCCGGCGGCACGATCGTGGAGCGGCACCTGGCCCGCTTCCTGGTCGGCTCCGATCCGCGCGATGTCGAGCGGCTCTGGGACCAGATGTGGCGCAGCACCCTGCCGTACGGGCGGAAGGGGCTGGCCCTGCACGCCATCAGCGCCATCGACCTCGCCCTGTGGGACCTCGGCGGCAAGCTGCGCGACGAGCCGGTCTACAAGCTGCTGGGCGGGGCCACGAAAGAGTCCATCCCCTGTTATGTCACGGGAATCAAGCCGGCCCGGTATCAGGCGCTTGGCTACTTCGGCTGCAAGCTGCCGCTCCCCCACGGGCCGGCCGATGGGTACGCGGGGCTCCAGGCCAACGTGGCGATGGTGGAGCGGGCGCGGGAGGAAGTTGGTCCCGATTTCGACTTGATGCTCGATTGCTACATGGCGCTCGATGTGCCGTACACGATCGACCTGGCGAACGCGGTCCGGCCCTACCGGGTGCGCTGGATCGAGGAAGCGTTGCCGCCCGACGACTACGACGGCCACGCCCGGATCAAAGCCGCCTGCCCATGGCAGCGGTTCACCACCGGTGAGCATGAGTACACGCGGTACGGCTTTCGCGAGCTGATCGCCCGCGCCCACGTCGACATCTTGCAGCCGGACCTCGGCTGGGTCGGCGGCATCACCGAGGCGCGCAAGATCGCGGCGATGGCCGCCGCCCACGACATCCCGGTCGTGCCGCATGGCAGCGGCGTCTTCAGCGTCCACTTCCAGATGGCGACGCCGAACGGGCCGTTCCAGGAGATCCTGGCGATGAGCCCGGACGGTTCAGACATTGTCTCGATCTGGGACGGCCTCTTCACCGGCGACCCGTTGCCGGAGCACGGCCACGTCCGCCCGCCCGATTTGCCGGGCTGGGGCATCCAGCTCAACCCGCGGGCCGTGGCCCGGATTTCGGCCGCGCCTTGAGCAAGCTGACGCGGTGCCCGGACCCTACTTCTTGACGCGAGCTTTGATCTTCAGCGACCAGCCGCCGATGCTCCCGCCGTCGGGGTCGGTGTCATCGACGACGAGCAAGCGCCAGGTTCCATTCGGGTCGATGCCCGAGAATGTCGACAGCCGCACGTTGGTCGTGCTTGCCCCAGGTGGCGGGAAGGGATCGAAGGCGCCGTAGTTGGTTGGCTTGAACGTGTCGGAACTGATCTGGGTCGCGCCGGACAGGCGGGCAGCGGCCTGATCGTCCAACGTCAGGGTGATGCTGTTAACACCGAGACAGCTGCCGGCATCGCTCATGATGATGGCCCGCCGCCCATTCGGAGCTAGCAGTTGCACGTTGATGTCCGCCGGATGCGGGTGGCTGAGGTTCGTCAGCGTCACGTTGATGTCGAGCAGCTTGCCCTGCCTGAAGCCGGAGACCCGGATCTCCGACGGGTACGGGCTGGCAGCACCGAGGGCGGGGATGGTGATGGGGGAGACGTTCGTGAACGTCTTGGACTTGTTCTCGAATTTCTTCTGCTTGCCCTGCTTGCCGGGGGCGGCCCGGTCGTGCCACTCAGCAACAGGGCCAGCGCGCCTCCTCGGCGGCGGGCTGGCCCCGCGGCGCGACAGGCGTGTGCCGGAGACGAGTCGGTCGGTGTCCATGTGGTCCTCCTTCTGGCCGAGTGCCGCTCTCCTTGTCCAGCGTAAAGGACCGATGGCAAGACCGTATGAGAAAAAATTACGCATTTCTGGAGCCCGCGCGCGTGTAGACAATCGTCGTTCGTCGCCGTCCATCATTCCGATGAAACCACTCGTCGAGAACTACTCCGGTGGTCGTGGCCACCAGACATCACTGGCATCCTTTATGCTTCTGCCTCCCTGCCAGGCATCAGGTTGGGTGTCTGGCCGAGTGCCCGCGCGGCGCTTGGGATCGTGAGTTGAGAGGACGATACAATCATGGTAGACCAGCTTTTGGGCGGGCTCTTTGGCGGCCAAGCCGACGAGGATGCCACTCGCCGCCAAGCTCGCGGCCGCGACTTCGTGAATCGCTACGAGACCGGCCTGCCGCACGAGGGGTACTCGGACGAAGAGGCCATCCACAACTACCGCCAAGCCGCCAGCTCGCTCTCCCCCCAAGAGTTCGAGGACGCCGCCGCCGAGGCGTTCGCCCGGATGCCGCAGGAGGACCGGAAGCGGCTCCGCCGCGAAATGAAGCAGCGCAGCAAGGGCCGGATCAATATTGATGAGAACAATGACGATCCGCGGGAGCTGGCGCGAGCGACCTCCCGCTACCAGCAGGAGGACACCAGCGGCGGCGGCCTAGCCGGGCTCTTCGGCCTGGGCGGGAACAACAACCAGCCCCAGGTTCAGGGCCACCAGCAAGAGGAGGGCGGCAGCCTGCTGGACAACCCGCTGGCCAAGGTGGCGCTCGGCGGCATCGCGGCGATGGCGGTCAAGAAGATGAGCGAACGTTAATACGGACTTCGGGTGTTCGCCGAACGGCCCTCTCCCCAACCCCTCTCCCAACCGTGGGAGAGGGGCTTCGCTTTGGTGCTCTCGGCAATGATCTTGCGGTCGCGAGACGAAGCGTTCCGAGGGGCCGCCACCGCTCCATGGTAGGTGGCCGTCGCTCATATCCCCACGGAGCATAGAGGAGCCGGACCGATGCAGACGGTGTTGTACGTGTCGCCGATGGCGCTGGGCAACGAGGTCCAGGTGCGGGCGATTCACGAGCGGTTTCCAGTGGCGGCCCTCGATCGTGGGGCCGGGGTGGAGCGGGTAGCGGCGTTCATCGGCAGCGGCTTCTACGCCCTGGAAATCACCGTGGCCGACGGCGATTTTCAAGATCAGTTTCACCGGTTCCTAGCCACGCCCGAGGTTGCCGGCTTCTTTCAGGAGCTTGCCGCGCACGTCGATCGCTTGCCCCTGAACCGGGAAGGGACGGCGGAAATGCCCCTAGCAATGCGGATGCTCGACTGGCGGCGGGACGGGTCGTAGGCGCGGGTGCCGCATGCTCACGAGGTTGGGTATCCAACTCGATCGTCGTCCCCGTCTCGCCGGGCGCTCAAGACACCCGGCTGACGCTACGAAGGCCTCCTAAAGGGGCTGGAGGACGGTCTTGCGCGTGTGGATTCGGCGTCGGCAAGCCGATTTCAGCTTCCTTCAGGATGCTTCCGTGGGCTCAGCCGGGCACTAAAGACACCCGGCGTCGCCCACACGGGGATCGCGCTGGACAAGCCGTTTCATCCGCTTCCGCCCTGCCCAGAAAGGGAGCTTGGCGCGTTCAGATGCGCATGTTGGTCGACGCCGACGCCGAGCCGGTTGACCAGCTCGCCGCCGAGCCAGCCGGTGACCGCCGCTCCGCCGAGGCCGGCCAGCTCGAGCCCGAGCGCGGCGCCCGAGGGTGAGGCCGGCTGCTCGCGACGCAGCCACCAGGCCAGCGAGAAGAGCACCAGCACCACGATATTGCCCAGCCCGTGCTGGGTCGCCACCTGCTTGGCCCGCGTCCCCTCCGGCAAGGCGGCCCAATCGACGGCGCCGAAGACCCCGGCCTGGACCCCGGAGACGATGCCGGCGCCGATCATTGGGTGCGCCGCCCGGCGCAAGCCGGGACGATCGGCGAGGGTGCCGACGAGATCGAAGATGACCGCGGTGCCGAGCAGGCCGAGCGGGAAGGGGATCAGCATCGGATGAATGGGATGGCCGAAGGCGCGGGCTTTACTCTCCATCTGCCGTTCCTCCACCTCGGGTTGGCTCGCGTCGCCGCGGATGTCACCGCCGCTCATACGTCGTGACAAAGCAATGGCCGTGCCAGTGCCGAAGCTGATGTGGAGCGGTGATTCGGGCAAGATCGCCCCCAGAGAGCGGCTATCAAAGGCCGCGTGCTATGATCGATCGTGCCAACAATGGACATGCTGGGCGTCGTCGGGATGGGGATGGATACTACGCTGGGCGAGCGGCAGAATGAAGCTGGGACGCCGCTGGTGGTGATCGGCTCCTCCGCCGGCGGGATCGAGGCGCTGATGACGCTGGTCGCCTCGCTGCCGGCTGATTTCGCCGCCCCGATCGTGATCGCCCAGCACATCGATCGCACCCGCGCCAGCCACCTGGGAGAGATCCTGGCCGCCCGCACCAAACTGCCGGTGAAGACCGTCTCCGGCCACGAGGCGCTCGTCCCCGGCACGGTGTTCGTCGTCCCCGCCGACCGCGATGTCGAGATCGACGATCATCACGTCGGGCTCCACCGCGATGCGGTCGGGCCGTTTCGGCCGTCGGTCGATCGCCTGCTGGCCACGGCCGCCCGCGTCTATGGCGATGATCTGATCGCGGTGGTCTTGACCGGGACCGGCAGCGACGGGGCGGCGGGGGCGCGGGCCGTGAAAGCCTATGGCGGCACCGTCATCATCCAGAACCCCAAGACGGCCCAGTTTCCCGGCATGCCGGCGGCGGTCTCGCCGCTGACCGTTGATATCGTGGCCGACATCGAGGACATCGGCCGCTTGCTGGTCGATCTGCTCAGCGGGGAGCACGTCCTCGCCGAGCGAGACGGCGAAGATCTGCAATCGTTTCTGGGGTACGTGCGGGACCACGGCGGGCTCGATTTCAGCACCTACAAGCGGCCGACGATCACCCGGCGCCTGCAACGGCGGATGGCCGCCGCCGGCACGGCGACGCTCAATGACTATCGCCGCCATGTCGAACGGCATCCGGACGAGCTGCAACGGCTGGTCGCCAGCTTTCTGATCAAGGTGACCGAGTTCTTCCGCGATCCCGAGCTGTTTGTCTATCTCCGGGACGAGGTCCTGCCGAAGCTTATCGCCGAGGCCCGCCAGCGCGGCGAGCTGCGGCTCTGGTCGGCGGGTTGCGCCACCGGCGAGGAAGCCTATACCCTGGCCATGCTCGTCACCGATCTCCTCGATGATGAGGACGAGCAGATCCCGGTGCGCATCTTCGCCACCGATGTGGCGGTGGACGCGGTCGATTTCGCCCGCCGCGGCATCTATCCGGAGACGGCGCTGGCGGACTTGCCGCCGGACGTGATCGAGCGCCATTTCGTCCGCCGCGATGGGGTGTTCGAGGTGAGCAAGCGGGTCCGCGGCCTGGTCGTGTTCGGGGAGCATGACCTCGGGCACCGGGCGCCCTTTCCCCGGATCGACCTGGTGCTCTGCCGCAACGTGCTGATCTACTTCACCCCCGAGCTCCAGCGCCGTTCGCTCCAACTGTTCGCCTTTTCGTTGCGCCAGAAAGGCTATTTGGCGCTCGGCAAGGCCGAGACGGTCAGCCCGTTGCCCGATTACTTTACGGTCGAGCAGGCCCGGCTCAAGCTCTATCGCCGGGTCGGCGAGCCGGCGCCGATCCCGGCCGATCAGGTGCTGGAAGCGATCCCGTTGGGACGTCGCGAGCAGCATCGGCGACCGAGCGGGCGCCGGCTGGCGGCAAGCGTTCCCCAGGCGCTGCAAACCGCGCTGGTCTCCAAACAGGCAAACCGACTCCTCGACGAGCTGAACGTGGGCATCGTCATTGTCGACCGCCACTACGACATCCGATCGATCAATATCGCCGCCCGGCGCCTGCTCGGCATCCGCAACGCGTCGCTGGGAGAAGACCTGATTCACGGGGTGGCGCCGGTCCTGACCAATGACTTGCGGGCGGCCATCGACTCCGCCCTCGGCGGTGAAGCGATGTCGGTGCGGAGCCAGGTGGCGCGCGATGTCGTCGATGGCAGCCGGGATCTCACCGTGACCTGCATGCCGGTGGGGTTCGATGAGTCGCCGGCGGTGATCGATGCCGTGCTGATCGAAGTCGTCGAGGTGACCGAGCTGGCCCAGCGCCAACGTGACCTCGCGGCGGCACGAGATGAGATCATTGCCAGCCGTGACAATCTCCAAGCGCGGATGGCGGACGCCGTGACAGAAGTGCGTGAGCTGCGCCAGGCCAATCAAACGATGGCGACCGAGCAAGGCCGGCTCTACTCGGAGAACGAGTACCTGCAACTGGCAGCCGAAGAAGCGCAAGCCGCCACCGAGGAGATCGAAACCCTCAATGAGGAGCTGCAAGCGACGAACGAGGAGCTGGAAACCCTCAACGAGGAGCTGCAAGCGACGGTCGAGGAGCTGGAAACCCTCAACGACGAGCTGCAAGCCCGGACGGACGAGCTGCAGCAAATGACGGCGTCGCTGGCGGAACGGAACACGATCGGCGCGGCGGAGCGCGATCGCCTGGCGGCGATCCTGGCGAACATGGGCGACGCGGTGCTGGTGCTCGATGAGGCCGGCGCCACGGTGTTGACGAACGCGGCCTACGAGCGGCTCTTTGGCGCCACCGCCGACTTCGCCTCCGAAGACGATCACGGCCGGGCGCTGCTCCACGCGGACCGGCCGCAACAGCGGGCGGCGCGGGGCGAAACCTTCACGCTCTTGTTTACCTCGCCCGGGGCCAACGGCAACCGGCGCTGGTTCGAAGCCAACAGCCAGCCGGTGCCGGGGCCCGATGATACGCGATGGTCGATCATCGTGTTGCGGGACATCACCGAGCGCAGCCTGCGCCACTTGCAGGAAGAGTTTATCGCCATCGCCAGCCACGAGCTCCGCACGCCGCTGACGACCTTGTCCGGGTCGCTCCAGTTGCTCCGGCGGCGACTACGGGAGGGGGCGGCCGAGCCCCGGGTCGAGGAGCTGGTGGGGCGGGCGCTCGAGCAGTCGCAACGGCTGGAGGCGCACATCAGCGAGCTGATGGACGTCGCCCGGTTGCAGGGCGGCAAACTGCGCATCCAGCGCGAAGCGGTCGATCTGACGGAGTTGGTGCGCCATGTCGCGGAAACAGCCGGCTTTTTGGTCAACACCCAGACCATCCGGCTGGATCTGCCGGAGGCCCCGCTGAACTACAACGGCGACGCCCACCGGCTGGAGCAAGTGCTGCTCAACCTCATCACCAATGCGATCGCCCACGCTGCCGAGTCCGAGTTCATCGATCTCCGGCTGCGGCGGGAGGACGGCGATGTCATCCTCGAGGTTCAGGATTACGGGCCCGGGGTGCCGCCCGGCATCGTGCCGCATCTCTTTTCGCGCTTCTTCCAAGGCGAGGAGAACCGGCCGGTGCAGGGCGGGCTCGGCCTTGGCCTGTACATTGCGCGGGAGATCGTCGTCGCCCACGGCGGCGACCTCGACGTGGAGTCCACCGTTGGGGAGGGCACCACCTTTCGCGTCCGCCTGCCGGCCGGCGCCGCGGCCTGAGCCCCGGCGGCACGTCGCCATCGCCCCCCGGTGAGTCCGGGGGCGGCGGGGTGACCCGGCGTCGTCTCGCCATCGACCGGACCCTGGGAGGGCGCATGGAACGCCAAGATATCGTGGTCATCGGCGCCTCCGCCGGCGGCATCCAGGCGCTGATCACCCTGCTCGGCGGCTTGCCGGCCGATCTGCCGGCGGCAATCTTCGTCGTCGTCCACATCCCCCCCTATGCCGTCAGCCGGCTACCGGAGATCCTCGGCCGGGCGGGGCCGCTGCCGGCGGCGCACGCGGTCCATGGCGAGGCGATCGTGCCGGGGCGGATCTACGTGGCGCCGCCCAACCGCCATCTGCTGGTCCGGCGCGGCCAGGTGGAGGTGACGGGCGGTCCCCGCGAAAACCATGTCCGGCCGGCGGTCGATCCGCTCTTTCGTAGCGCCGCCCGCGCCTATGGCCGGCGGGTGGTGGGCGTGGTGCTGTCGGGCTTCCTCTATGACGGCGGCGCCGGCCTGCTGGCGGTCCAGGGCCGGGGCGGGGTCGCCATCGTCCAAGATCCGGACGACGCCGCGGTGGACGGCATGCCGCGCCACGCCTTGGCGCTGGTGGACGCCGACCATACCGCGCGGGCGGACGCCATCGCGCCGATTCTGGTTGAGTTGACACGACGATCAACGTCCACGGGAGGAGGACAGGCCATGGCCGACGAAGAGGAGCGGCTAGAGGTAGTGATCCGGGGCGACTTTGCCAAGCAAGCCAATGACCAACGGGTGGCCGACACCACCATCTATACCTGTCCCGATTGCGGGGGGGTCTTGTGGCAAGACGCCACCGGGGCGGGGCTTCACTTCCGATGCCATGTCGGCCACGCCTACGCGCCCGACCTGCTGCTCGATCTGAAGTCGGACGCGCTGGAGGCGGCGCTCTGGTCAAGCGTCCGCCTGCTCAAGGAGAAGGCGACGCTGACCCGGCAACTGGCGGCGCGGAACAGTGCCAGTGGCCATGACCGGCTGGCGGAGCGGAGCGAAGACCAGGCCCAACTCACCGAGCGGCACGCGGCGGCGATCCGTGACCTGGTGGAAGCGATGCCCACCGGCCTCCCGCCCGACGACTTGCCGGAGCCGCGCGTGCTCCACCGGCACCGGCCGGGCAAACGCTAGCCGGGCGCTGGCTCGGGCGATCGTAGATTTCGTCGCGGAGCGCGGGGTAGATCGTGGCGAAAATCGCGGCGCCACGTCGGCGAGCGCTGGAATACATTCCAACGCCTCGCTTCAACCGCGAACCAAACTACCCCTCGTCGTCAATGCGGTCGCTCTCCTCGCCGGGCGCTTTCTCGCCGAAGCCGCCGGCGTGATCGGGGCGCGGGGTGAAGGCGCCGAGGCGCATCAGGGCCGCCTCGCGTGCCGCCAGCGGCAGCTCGGTCAGCAGCGCCTCGGCCAGGCGTTGCGCCTGCCGGGAATCTATGCGCCCGTCCGCCTCGAGGTGGAGCTCGCCCGCCATGGCGCGTTCCACCCGCTCGATCGCGGCCCCGAACGCGGCCGCGACCTCATCGGCGGTGAAGCGCGCATGCTCGCCTTGGGCTTCGCCCGCCGGCGCGTACTCGCCGGGAGCGGTCTGCCCGGCGACGATTGGCCGCTGGCTCACGACCCGGTCTCCGGGCGTTCGATCGCCGGCTCCCGGTCGTCGCCGGCCAGCCGGTTCCAGAGCTCGTAATCGGTATCCCGCTTGGCGACGAAGCGGTCGTCGTCCGTTGCCTCATGGCCGCCCATCGCCTTGAAGGGACCGCTCGCTAGGTCGTTCAGGTTGAGATAGGTGCCGCCCTGCTCGAGCCGGGCCCCCGGTTCGACGATGGGGAGCCGGGCCAGCTCGTCGCCGGTAAAGGTGGAGAGCATGTTGTGGACTTCTTTGTCGGCCGCGGCCGGGGCGCTTTCGTCGGCATGGCCACCGCCGATCTCCATCGGCGCCAGTTGCTCGGCGAAGGTGGGATCCTCTGGTTCCGGTCCTTTCGGGTTGGTCAGCGCTTCCCGCCGCACGTCGTGGGTTTCGGCGTGCCGCGCTTCGGGCCCGCCGCGATCGGCATAGGGCTGGCGCCGGTCTCCAGGGCTGTGGTCATCTGACATTGGTGTGCTCCTTCCAGCGATCCGCTCGTGCCTTGGCGGCGACGGGCGGCAACAAGCTCTGGTGCGGGTCGTATGCAGAAGGTGTGCCAGCCCGCGGCCCGGCCGTTGCCCCGGTCCTGAGCGCGACGAACGCGACGACCCGGCCGGAGGTTCTGGCCGGGTCGTCGTCTGCTCGAAACGAGCGGCGGGCGGGAGCTACTCGACCGTGATTTCGGCCACCATGCCCAGCAGGTAGTGCGGGATGCCGTCCGCGGTTTCGACGTCGCAGCCGAGGAAGTAGGTGCCGGGCTCGAGGTTCTCGAACACCAGATCGCCGCTCTGGCCAGGCTCCAGGTAGATCGCGCCGAAGAAGCCGGTGCTGTCCTCCAGGACGTCGACCTCACCCTCGATCAATTGCGGAGTCGTCGTCCCTTCCAGGTACGTCACCAGGACGCCGACGTGCGGCTCGTTGGTGTCCGGCGTGTTCGCCAGCCGGAAGATGACCGGGCCGGCCGGGATTGTGTTCGTGCTGAGGGCGAAGGCGTAGTTGACCATCTGCACCTCGACGATGGTGGCGATCGGCAAGGCGCCCTCCGGCACCGGGATCGGCATGATGTTGTCGAGCGTGTAGAACCCGTCCGCTTCCATGAAGTACCAGCGTTCGCTGCTCAGGGCGCCGGGACCGGAGAAGAGGCCCGCGTAGATCCAGTCGACGCTGACCTGCCCATCGTCGTAGGCGTGAACGTCGCCGATCGCGCGGATCTCGATCGGCTGGACCGGGAACTCCGGATCTTCGAATGCCGCCGGCACGTCGTAGCGAGTCGGCACCCCGATAAAGTTCGCCACGAAGTTGTCGGTCATCAAGGCGGCGGTGGCGAGGTAGTCGCCGGCATTGACGCAGTTGACGAGATTTTCGAGACCGGCCGCCGCCGCGTCCGCGTCCGCTCCCGTGACCGGGGTGCCGGCGGGCGCCCCGGCGGCTTCGGGTGGTGGACCGGCATCTCCATCGGCGGCCTCGGGGGAGGCCATCTCTTCCATCGCCGCCGGCGAGGCCATCGCCTCCATCGGGGTCGGCGTTCCGGGCGGCAGCTCGGGGGCGGTGCATGGCCCCGCCGCGCCGCCGCTGGGCGTGGCGTCTTGGGCCGCGACGGCGGCACTGGCGAACGAGCCAAAGCTGAGGACGAAGAGCAACAGCGCGAGCGTGAGCGTTCGATACATGGGATGGTCATCTCCTTGTTCAAGCCGATCGGGCCTCATCGTGAAGTCCGCATCGAACCGAAGAGCAATCTGCCGGCAATGTGCATCGAGTACGACGATCCAATCGCGTTATATGGACTTCGGATGAATCGTGGAAAAATCGTGGCGTCGCGTCGGCGGCGGCGCTGGAATGAATTCCGCGCTGAGCATCACGAAGTCCTTTCAGGACTGAGCACGGTCGCCGCGGTGCCAACCTCCAAGTGATCATCCGAAGTCCGTATTATTGATCCAGTGGCAGCACACCTCCTCGTCCTCGTTGTGGCGCTGGCGCCGGCCGATCGCCTCATCGTTCGGGGGGTGGCTCCATCGGCGGTTCGTCGCGAATTGGCTGCCGGTGTCCGTCACGAATTTGGCGGACCAGGAGATCGAGCGGGAGATAGAGCCGGATCGCGGTGATCACGCCCGCCGTCAGATCGAAGGCCGCCGCGTACGGCACCCGCACCGGCGCCCCGGTCGGGCCAATCCCGGCGAACTCGCCGACGTGCCGGCCGGCAAACTCGGACTCGACGATCGCCCGCTCGGCGCTGGCGACCACGGTCCTCACGTTTGGGGTGACGGCGAAGGCGTGCCGGTAAAGATGGGCGAGCAGGGCCAGCACCGCCTCCCGCCCCCGCGTGACCTCGCCGGTCGTCATCACCGCGAGGCTCACGTCCCCGGCCAACACCGGCGCCCGGTCGTCACCGGCCACGATCGCCGCCAGCAGCGCCGTCACCGTCGCCCCGGCCGCGGTCGAGGCTGCCGGCTCGGTACCGCCGGTCACTGCCATGCCATCCTCCCAGGACATCGCGGTGCGACCGCCGATTGCGACCGCGGTTCGATGATGCGCTCATTGCCGGCGGCGCGCATCGGGCGAGCGACGTATTCGTTGGGGTGGCGTGAACAGGGGCACTACGTCGCGCGACGTAGACGGAGACTCGGTCCGGGAGACGCTCAGACGAGCCGGTGGCGATAGGCGAAGGCGACCGCTTCGGCCCGGGAGGCGAGGTCGAGCTTGCTCAGGATATTCGCCGCGTGGGTCGACACGGTGCGGGGGCTGATGCAGAGGACGTCGGCGATCGCCTGGTTGGTCTGGCCGGTGGCGATCAGCCGCAGGATCTCCCGTTCGCGGGGCGAGAGACTTGCCGCCGGTCCGGTGCCGGCCGCCGCGGGCATCGTCGCCGCGCCGGGGCCGGGGGCGGCGAGCTGATTGAGGCTGGGCACCGTGAACATGGCCGGCCAGGTTGGCCCAAGCTCCCGCTGGATGGCCGCCGCTTGGTCCAGGAGGGTCGCGGCCAGATCACGCTGCCCACGACAGTAGGCGACCACGCCCAATTCGGCCGTCGCCGTCGCCAGCCAGATCTGCTCGCCGCCCTCGGCCACGTAACCGGCGATCGCCTGTTCCAGACAGGACACGGCGCGCACCGCGTCACCCAGCTGATGAGCGGTGCTGCCGAGGAGATGGAAGGAGCGGGCCACGCCGAGCCGATCATCGAGCGACTGGTAGAGGGCCAGGCAATCGTGCCCCACCGCCATCGCCCCCGCCAGGTCGCCGCCAGCGCCGATCAGACTCGCCATGCCGAGCCGCGCCTTGCCGGCCAGGGCGGTCGCGTTGTCCTCGGCAGCCGCGAGGGCGCGGGCGAACCAGCGTTGCCCTTCGTCGGCGTGGCCACGCTGGAACCAGAACAGCCAGAGGGCGCAGGCCAAGCGGAGCCCGACCGTGGTCGCCTCCCCGCTCCGTCGCGTTGCCCAGCCGAGCGCCGAGCGCAGGTTGTCGTATTCGGGGTCCATCGTCTCCAGCGAGCGCTCCCAACCGCCGGCAAAGGCGTCGGCCTCGACCCGTTCCGCGATGGTGAGGCACCAGGCGGCGTGGCGGCGGCGGACGACTTCTTCCTCCCCGCTCGCCGCCAGCTGGTCCAGCGCGTATTCGCGCACCGTCTCCAACATCGTGAACCGGGGGCCGGGCCAGACCGGCCGGAGGAGACTCTTGTCGACCAGTGAGGTGACGAGATCGAGGACGGCGCTACCGGCGGGTTGGGCCGGGTCCGGCCGGGAGCCTGGCTCACGGACGACCGCTTCGGCCGCCGCCAAGGAGCAGCCGCCGGTGAAGACGGCGAGGGCGCGAAACAGCGCCTGCTCGTCCGGGGTCAGCAGATCGTGGCTCCAGGCGATGGCATCGCGCATGGTGCGCAACCGGTGGGAGGCATCCCGGCTGCCGCCGACGAGCAGCGGCAGCCGGCGTTCGAGCCGGGCCAGCAGCGCCGCCGGAGGTAACACCTTGCTCCGAGCGGCGGCCAGCTCGATGGCCAGCGGCAGCCCATCGAGGCGCCGGCAGATTTCCGCCACGGCGGGCGCGTTGTCGTCGGTCAGGTCGAAGCCGGGCGCGACGGCGACCGCCCGTTCGACGAAGAGCTGGATCGGGGCCGAACCGGCCAGGCCGGCGGCGGTCGCCGGCGCCGCCCGATCCGGCACCGCCAGTGGCGGCACCGCCAGCTCGCGTTCGCCGGCGACCCGTAACCGTTCTCGGCTGGTGACCAGGGCTTTCACCTCCGGGCAGGCTTCGAGGAGGGCCACGATCATCGGCACCGCCGGGAGCAGATGCTCCATGTTGTCGAGGACCAAGAGCGCTCGCGTCCCGTGGAGAAGGGTCATGAGGGTGGCGGCGATCGGCCGCTCGGCCCGTGGCCGATCGCCGAGCGCTTGGGCGATGGCGGGCAGGACGTGGGCGGGATCGCTGAGCGCCGCCAGCGGCACGAACCAAACGCCGTCTGGGAATTGATCGGCTAAACTTCCGGCGGCTTCGAGCGCGAGGCGGGTCTTGCCAACGCCGCCTGGCCCGGTCAGGGTGAGCAGCCGGACCGCTTCCTGGCGAAGCAGGGTCTCAATGGCCGCTGATTCCTCGTCACGGCCGAGGAGCGGGGTCAGGGGACGAGGCACCGGGTGAGCGGTCACCGGCCGCGACACGGTCTGAGGCGGCAGTGGTAGTTGGGAACCGCGCGCCAGACCGGACGGATGCTCGGCCATGATTGGACTCCGCTCTCACCGAAGCGTTGACGGCCTGAGCATAACATAACGGCGGACAAACGGTTCGTCGCGAACGGCGCGGCCCCGGTGGCCGGCGCGCCTGGATGATCTCGCGGCGGATGCCGGGCTTGACGCCGGGGTTATTCTCGCTTAAGGTGTACGTACAGTCGCGCCGGGCGACCGGCTTGTCGTGCGCGGGGAACGACCGCGGGGCGAGGGACGCGCTTGATTCTGTCGGACCGCGATATCCGGGCGGCGCTGGCGAGCGGCCGGATTCAGATTGATCCCGCGCCCGATCTGGAGGCGCAGCTCGGGTCGGTCTCGGTCGATTTCACGCTCGGTCGCGGTTTCATGGTCTTCGAGCATAGCCGCTACAGCTTTATCGACCCCCGCCGGCCACAATCGATCGGCGACGCCATGCGCACGATCGAGGTCGGCCCGGACGAGCCGTTCATCATGCAACCGGGTGATTTCGCGCTGGCCTCAACGGTCGAGACGCTGACCCTGCCGGACGACCTGCTGGGGCGCCTGGAAGGACGGTCGAGCATTGCCCGGCTCGGGATCACGGTCCATTCCACCGCCGCCGTGTTCGAGCCGGGCTGGGTCGGTACCGCCACCATGGAGCTGAGCAACCTGGGCCGGATGGCGGTGGCCCTCTACCCCGGCATGCGCATCTGCTCGTTCTCCTTCGAGCAGGTCAGCTCCCCGGTCGATGTCCCCTATCGAATGAAGCGCAACGCCAAGTACGCCGGCCAGCGGGCGCCGCGGGCCAGCCTGCTGGCGGAGGAGAGCTCGGCGGAGCGGGACGAGGCATTCGTCGGGGCGTCGGACGACCGGTAGCGGGGGCTCGTCATCGGCAACCTCGCTGGTGGCATCGGTGATTCCTCGCCCAAGCGGTTTCACGTGAAACGTCGATCGGGACCGGTTGTGGACGCTGGCATCGTTGCCGGGGATAATGCGATCCTAGCTGGCGGCGCTCTGAGCGCGGTCCGATCGAGCGGAACTATCGGAGAGAACCGCGTGGCGAATGAGACATTCGAGGGAATCCGGGACCGGATGATGCCGATGCTGCGGCTCGTCGCGAGCGAATACGAGTCCCGCACTCCCTATGGATACCCGGTTGTGGTCGACGCGGTGGACGAAGGGACGATCGGGATCGAGATCGACCCCAGCTACGCGCTCTATATCGTCGCCAACGGGCCGGACCTCGTGGCCGACCTCTACTACCGGTCGTCCCGGACCGATGCCCGGTCGAGCGCCAGCCGGGAGAAGTTCTCCGGCCAGCCGGCCAACGACCGCCGGCCCTTGCCGCCGATCCCGACCGATCAAGCCCTGCGCAATCTGATCGCGGAAATCATGTCTCGGTACAATGCCCAGCCGGGCCTGATCCACATCACCGATTCGTAAGCTGGCGGGGAAGCGATGTTGACCAACGCTCACCGGTCATGTTTCACGTGGAACCTCGGGGGCGACGCCTACTCGACGATCCAGCGATCAATATCACGTTCGTACGAGAGTGGCATCCGGTCGCCAAAGAAGAGGTCGATCTCCCGGCTCGCACTCTCCACCCCATCCGAGGCATGAACCAGATTCCGGCCCCGCTCCAAGCCGAGATCGCCCCGGATCGTGCCCGCCGCGGCCTCCGCCGGGTTCGTCACCCCGACCGTGGTCCGCACCGCCCGGATCACGTCCGGGCCCTCCAGCACCATGATGACCGAGGGCCCGGACCCGATGTAATCGACCAGTCCCGCGTAAAACGGCTTCCCCCGATGCTCGGCGTAATGGACCGACGACACCGCGGGCTCGATCACCCGAAAATCGAGCGCGACAATCCGCAACCCGCGCCGCTCCAGGCGGCTGATAATCTCACCCACCAGTCCCCGCTGCACGCCATCGGGCTTGACGATCACCAGCGTTCGCTCCCTTGCCACGGATTCCCTCACCTCAACTGACCGACACCATTCCGGCGAACCGCGCGATCGCGGCCGCCGCCTCTCCTTCGCAGACTAACACGGGGAACGTCGCGTCCGCGAGACGACATGGGCAGCGCACCGGCCAACCGCTACCGCGACGGAGCGTCAGACGCTTTGGCCGCCTCCTCCGGCGTTGGCGTATCACCCGCCGCCGGCCGTGGCCCGCGCCGCTTCGGCCGGTACCGTACTTGCTTCAACGACCACAAGGTCACCGCGCCGGCGATCGCCAGCGGGATACCCAGCACGACGACAATCAACAGCGCGTACTCGGTGAGTCCCAAACCCGCTCCTCGTCCGGCCCGCGACGGCCCGTTAAAGTATAGCGAGCAGGACGTTCATGCGGCCGCCGCGGGCACGAGACCGCTCAAGAACGGCTAAGATCCAGCCGTTACCGTCGCCCGCGGCCCCCGTCAACGAACCATCCTGACCACGGCGGCTCGGCGCGACAAGGAGAAACCGATGGCCATCGAGAGCAGACTTGAAACGCTCGGCTTGGCGCTGCCCGCGGCGCCGAACGTACCTCCCGAATTTAGGCTCTCCTTCGCCTGGACCCGGGTTCGTGGCAACCGCGTCTACATCTCCGGCCATAGCGCCCTCAACGCCGATGGCACGCCGGCCGGCCCGTTCGGCAAGGTGCCGTCCGAGGTCACGCTTGAGCAAGCGCAAATGGCGGCCCAGCAGACCGCTCTGGCGATCCTCGGCAGCCTGAAGCGAGCCCTCGCCGACCTGGACCGGGTCACGGCCTGGCTGACGGTGTCCGGCATGGTCAACGCCGATCCCGGCTACCCGCACACGACGCTGGTGATCAACGGCTTTTCCAACCTGATCGTGGAGCTATACGGCGAGGAGATCGGCCAGCACGCCCGGATCGCCGTCGGCATGGCGGCTCTTCCAATGAACAACGCCGTCGTCATCGCGGCCGAAGTCGAGATCGACGGCTCACCGTGAGGTCGCGGCTCAGCCGGCAAAGCCGACCACGAGGTAGATGACGAGCCAATGACCGGCCGCCCCCGCCCAGAACCCGCCCGGCCAGCGCCGGAGCAGCCGGGACAGCAGCCCGATCGCCACCCCGACCGCCACGCCGCCCACGAACGCCAGGCCGAGATCGGCATTGCCCACCCCGACGCCGGCCAGGAACAGCTCGCGAAATCCCCAAGAGAGCCCGAAGAGCAGCACCGCCACCGCTTGGCCCTGATCGACCTCGGCAAACGAGCCGGCCACTACCCCAAAGTGAATCAGTTGATACGCCAGCACATCGGCGACGCCAAACAACAAGTATGCCGCCGCCGGCAGCGCCGGCCCAATCACGATCCGGGCGATGGCGAGCACAACGACGACGCCGAACAAGAGCAGCCGCGCCTGCTCCCGCATCATGCTGGATGCGCCCAGCCGCGATTCTTCCCCTGACTGACCCCGCTGCACGACATACACCAAGGCCAGCAGCGCCGCGATCGCCGGCGCCCCGGTCGCGGCAACCTCCCAGGGGAAGGGGGTGACCGCGGGCCGGGTCACGGGGGCGCCGGCAAGCAGGATCAAGAGCGGCCAGGCGCCCTGGTGAACGAGCGTCAGGTTGAGCCAGCGGTAGAGACGCCGGAAGGAGGCGAGCCGAGAGCCGGGGGGAGCCGGATCACCGCTCGCGGCGTCCATCCGAGCCGAGAAGCGCTCACGCCAGGATCGTGGCTGTCTCATGCCCCTCCCGGGTCCCGCTGGCGCGTCACGATCCGATCTCGGGGCTGATTACGATCATATAATATACGAACATATCGTAATTTCTTTGCTATATCGACATGATTCCAGTCAGCCAAGCGCGGGAATAGATCCCCGCGCTGAATTCACAAACCCGGCTGCAGCCGGCTCTGGATGGTGCGTCGGCCCCTCTCCAATGATGAGCAAGCGCGGATGAGCGGCCATGAGCATCCATCAGGGTGGTTTGTAGCTTCAGCGCGGGGCGCCGTCTGGCCATTTTTTTCCCGCGCTTGGTCGCGATGTCGATCCTCCAGCCCCTCACCAGCCTCCAACACCCCGCGAGGATACGGTGAACTGAGCAAGCCCCCATGTACAACGCACCGGGCTACGACAACGCCAACAGCATCGGGTTTTGCAAGTAGCGCTTCACCGCTTGCAGGTATTTCGCCACCTCCGCCCCGTCCGTGATCCGGTGGTCGGCCGAGAGCGAGATGTTCATCCGCTGGCCGGCCTCGATCTCGCCGTCGACCACGACCGGGACTTCTTTAATTGAGCCGATCGCCAGGATCGCCGCCTGGGGCGGGTTGATCACGGCGATGAACTCCTCGACATCGTACATCCCGAGGTTCGAGATCGTGAAGGTGCCGCCCTGGTACTCCTCCGGCGTCAGGCCGCCGGCGCGGGCCCGCCCGATCAGGTCCTTCGCCATCCGGGCGATCGTGCCCAGGCTCTTCTCGTCGGCGTGGGGGATGAAGGGCGCGATCAGGCCACCATCGATCGCGACCGCGATGTTGATGTCGATGTTGGCGTGATCGAGCACATGCGCCTCGTCCTGGAACGAGGCGTTCAAGTTGGGAAACTGGCGCAGGGCCAGGGCGGCGGCCTTCACCACCAGGTCGTTGAACGACACCTTCGAGGCGTCATCCTCGACTTGGGCGTTGACCTCGGTCCGGAAGGCGGCGGCGGCGGCCATATCGACCTCGACCGTGACGTAGAAGTGCGGCGCCGACAGCTTCGACTCGGCCATCCGCTTCCCTGTCGTGCGCCGAATCCGGGGCAGCTCGCGCACGTTGCCGGCCGGCCGCGCGGCGGCGGCAGGGGTTGGCGCTGGAACGGGGGCGGCCGCCGCGTCGGCGGTGGCCGGGGCTGGCGCCGGGGCGCCGGTCAGCAGAGCGGCGATATCATCCTTGACGATGCGGCCGCCGGGACCGGTGCCGGTGATCCCGCCCAGGTCGATCCCATGCTCCGCCGCCAGCCGCTTCACCAGCGGCGAAGCGCGGAGGCGTTCACCGCCGCCACCGCTGGTTGCCGCGGCGCCGCCGTTGGCGGGGACGGCCATCGGCGACGCCGCCGTCTTCTCCGCCGCGCCGTTTGTCGCCGCCGCGGCCGTGACCTCCGCCGCCGGGGCGACATCCGCGGCGGATTCCGC
>JALZJP010000158.1 GCA_030859715.1 Chloroflexota bacterium | reverse complement strand
CCGAGGCGGTGCGCGAGCGGTTCGACCTTGTCGCGTTCGATCCGCGTGGCATCAACGAGAGTACCCCCGTGCGCTGCTTCGCCAGCAGCGCCGAGCAGGTCGCGGCCGTGGCCGAGATGCCCCGCGTGCCGGTTGGTCCCGAAGAAGAGACGGCCCTGCAACGGGCCACGGCCGAGATGATCCAGGGATGCGCGAAGCGCAACGCCGACATCCTGGCGCATCTCTCGACGGCAAACGTTGCGCGCGACTTGGACCGACTGCGGCAGGCGGTTGGCGACGAGGCGTTGACCTACATCGGCACGTCGTACGGCACCTTCCTCGGGGCCACCTACGCCCAGCTCTTCCCCGACACGATCCGGGCGATGGTGCTCGACGGGGTGATCAACCCGCCGTCCTACGTCAGCTTCGATCATGGTGACGGCGACATCGTTGGTCCTGACACCACGTCGTTCCTGCGCGTTCTCAGCCCCGAGGGGTCGGCGGTCGCGGTGCAGGCATTCTTCGCGGAATGCGCCGCGGCCGGTCCCGACCGGTGCGCCTTCGCCGCCGCCAGCGCCGCCGAGACCCGTGAGAAGTTCGACGCCCTCATGGATCGGCTGCGGAAGGAACCGATGGTCTTGCAAGGACCGGCCGGCACCCTGACCGTTACCTACTCCATCGTGGTGGACTTGCTGTGGCAAACGCTGTACCGCGCGCAGGCGTGGCCGATCATGGCGGACGGTCTGCAGCGCCTCGAGGAAGGCGATGGCGCCGGATTCGTGGTCGTCACCGGCGCCATCGGTGGGCCGCCGTCGCCCGCCTACCTTAACGAGCCCGAGGGGCGTCCGGCCAACAATTGCCTCGACACCGACAATCCGGACGACCCGGCGCTCTACCCGGAGATGGCGCGGCAGGCGGAGGAGCGCAGCCCGCACTTCGGCACGCTCTGGTCCTACCTGGCGCTGCCGTGCGCGTTCTGGCCGGCAGAGGATGCCGATCGCTACACGGGACCGTGGAACGCCGAGACCAGCGCGATGATCCTCCTGATTAGCCGGGTGTACGATCCGGCCACGCCCCATGGCGGCGCGATGATCGCCGCCGAGACACTGGCGAACGCGCGGCTGCTCACCATCGATGGGTGGGGGCATGGCTTCTTCCTGGCCGGCCGCAGCAGCTGCGCCGACGAGCACATGGCCACCTACCTCATCGACGGGTCGCTCCCCCCGGTGGGTACTGTCTGCGCCGAGGACGTCGCGCCCTTTAGCGAGGCGGCACTGGACGAAGCCGGTCCGGCAACGCCGGCCGCGACGCCCGGGCCGCTGGCCGCGTCATCGTTTCTGCCCGACTCGGCGATCCAGGCGTCGCCGAGAGTGGGCACTACGTTCAGATACAGCAGCCGGACCTGGTGATCGCGGCGGTTCAGCGGGTGGTTGACGCGGTGCGCGACCCAAGCATCTGGGCGACGGGCGCGGCAACCCCGCCCGCGTAGTCGAGGCCATGGCGGCAGTGGAATGACAGACGGAACCTGTCCGCATCGTTGGTACTCAGCGAGACAGCGCCAGGCCAGCGCGTTCATGACCTTCACCAAGGAGCAATCATGACTGGGATCTTTACACGGGGCACCATCACGCGCCGGTCCGCGCTGCGGGCTGGCGCCGCGAGCGTTGCCGCGACCTTCGGCACGGTCGCTGTCGTGCCGCGCGTCCTGGCGCAGGAGACGACCCCGGCGGCCGAGGTGAACCGGGATGGTCTCAGCGAGGAAATCGTGGAGGCGTTCACCGTGCTGCCGGGTCAGAAAGGGCTGCGGCTCTGGGCGCCCCCGGATGCCGGTCGTCCCGAATGGTCCGCCGCCCTCAACCCGGATGATCGCCTCTTCATCGCCAGTGTGTTCAAGGGCTTCGTCCTGGCCGAATGCCTCCGCCGGGAGGAGGACGCGCTCGATCCGCGCGGCACAACCCCGCTCGCCGGGCAGCTTGCCGCCCGTTTGGGGCAACAGCTGACACTTGACGAGTCGGTCTTCACGCTCGGCTCACCGGTCTTCAATCCACCCAATCTCACGGGCCAGGTGACGCTGCGGACGGCGCTCGAAGCGATGATCACGCATAGCGACAATACCGCGACGGACATGGTCCTCCAGCACGTCGGACCTGAGCGCGTGCGGGCGTTCATCGACGGGATCGGCCCGCGGCAGAGCGAGATTCCCACCAGCACTCGCCAATTTTTCGGCTACGTCGCCGGCGTCCCGGACTGGCGGGCCACCACCTGGGCCGAACTGCAAGGTGAAGATGCTCCCGGCGCGACGCGGCCAATCCTCAATGACACGATCACCATGGCGAGCACCGCTAGCGAGATGGTCGCGTTCTACGCCCGCGCGCTGCCCGGCGAATGCTTCCAGTACGCAGAGACCTTGTCGGAGTTCCGGAACATTCTGGCGATGGGTGACGTCCTCATCACCATGCCGCTGGGGGTCAACGGCTTCGGCAAGGGCGGCAGCATTGATTTTGACGGCAGCCACGTGCTGAACCTTGCCGGCGGCCTGTACGTCCCTGACCGCTGGGTTTATTTCGCCCTGCTCCTGAACTGGACCGATGCCGAGGGCGGCACCAGCGCGGAGGTGCGAGGACCGGCTATCGCGGCCGCCAGGACGATCTTTACCCTCGTACGCGACCGGCTCCGGCCATAGCATGACGCCCGGCGCATCAACAGCGATGGCCGATGGTCTCCGTCGGGCATCGCCCAAGTGGAGGTGTCTCATGCGTCTGATCTCCATCCTCGGCCTGATTGGCCTGCTACTCAGCGTGCCGATCCCGGCAGCGGCTCAGTCCGCTACGCCGGCGGCCGCATCGCCGAGTGCGGCCACTGGCGACTTCGCCGGCCTCATCGACATCGGCGGCGGCCGCGAGATGTACCTGGAGTGCCGCGGACAGGACAGTCCCACGGTGATCCTCGAAGCCGGATTGAATAGCCGCTCCGACATCTGGAGCCGGGACTATCAGGAAGCCGAAGGTGAGCGGACGATGGTCCTGCCCGGCGTCGCCGCCTTCACCCGCGTCTGCGCCTACGACCGCCCAGGGACGATCGGGGAGGTCAACCCCGACCTCGACCCGGACGGTCCGCTGTTCTTTCCCAGCCGCAGCGATCCCGTCCCCCAGCCGCGCACGACGCGGGACCTGGTCGCCGACCTGCACGCGCTGTTGCGCGCCGCCGCTGTCCCCGGCCCCTACGTCCTGGCCGGCCACTCCGCCGGCGGCCTGGCGGTTCGCCTATATGCCAGCACCTACCCGGACGAGGTGGTGGGGATGGTGCTCGTCGACGCCACGACCGAGGACGTCTGGCGCCGCTTCCAGGGGGCCCTGACCCCCGCCCAATGGAGCGAGTTCGAGGCGCTCACCGTCACTAACCGGGAGCTGCAGGAGGTCTATCCGGAGGCGGAGCGGCTCTGGACCGCCCCGTTGGCGGACGACGCCAGCACCGGCCAGGTGCGTCAGGCGCAAATCGATTCCCCGCTTCGGCCGATGCCCCTGGTCGTCCTCTCGCATGGCATCCCGTTTGCCGAGGCCTTCCCGGGATGGCCGAGCGAGACGATGGAAGGGATCATGCGGGCCAACCAGGACGGCCTCGCGCGGCTCGTCCCGAACGCGAGGCATGTCCTGGCCACGCGGAGCGGACACAACATTCACCAGGATCAACCGGAGCTGGTGATCCAGGCGATCCGTGCGGTCGTTGACGTGGTACGCGATCCGAGGACTTGGACGACGGGACTCGCCACGCCTCCCGGATAAGGGGTCCAGGTTCCCTGGTCGTGCGGTCGTCACCGTCCTCGACCGACAATCCGCTCGCTGCCGCCTGCCAGACGGACGACAGCGAGCGCGCGACGCTCCCATGGTCAACGGCTTGAAAGGGGCTCATTAGGCCGGGGACGGGGCCGGCAGCGGATGATCTGTTCTGGCCCGGCGCTCGGCCACCTCGTGCGACTGGACGGTCGCGGTCAGCACTTGATCCATGAAATTGCTGATCTCCCCGTACAAGCGGATCGCCCGCCGGGTCGCCAGCTCTTCTTCTTCGATCATGCTCGTCACCGCCCGAAAGACCGGGTAGCGAAAATAGAGGAATGCCTCCACCATCTCGGCCGGGGTCAACCCGTGATCGGCGCCGGAGCGGCCGTAGTGCTCCCCGATCTGGCGCCCTTCCACCAACAGCGAGGCGCGATCGCCCGCGTTGGGAGCGGACGCCGCGTAGCGGACCGCGAGATCGACCAGCCGCCGGCCGAGCCGCCGGTGCTCCTCCTGATTTTCGGTGCCATATGATCGGAACCAAGGGCGCTCTCGCACCGCCCGCAAGTACTCGTCCTCATAGCCGGAGAGTGAGCGGTCGGTCAACGTTTGGCGGCTGACTCGAGTCCGCTCCCGCGGCGATGGGCCATCGCCGATCAACCGGCGGAGGTCCGCTTCGACATAGCGGCGGTGGCCGCCAGGGGTCCGAAAGACCGGCACCTTGCCACGGTCACTCCACCGCCGCAAGGTGGATGGGTCCACCCCGAGCAACACGCAGGCATCGTGGATGGAGAGCCACTGACCGCCGCTCGGGCGGCCCCCGTTGACGCGTTTGCGTTCGCCTGGCTCGTTGGGATCCACGCTGAACGACCGGATCACCTGGGCTCGGTCGAGGGTCATCGGCGGTCCCTTCACGCCCTGGGCCGCGCCACGCTGAGCGGCCACTCGCCGTGTCTACCGCTCCGAGGCTGTTCGGTCGCGCGACCGGAACACGGGCCGCGAAGACGGCGTTGCGGCCGTAGTGTACCGAGCGGGGTCAGCCTGTCAATGCCCAACTCACGGCGGGCATGCTCCGGCCAGCCCATCCAATTTGTACAATCGGACCCGGATGAGCCCGACCACCGGCGACGATCGCGGCGCGGCCGGGGACGGCGCTCGAAGTACACAAGATGGAGAACACGGCGTGAGCGAATTGTGCTTCCTTGACGCGGTTGAGCTGGCGGCTCGAATCCGGACGCGGCAACTCTCGGCGGTCGAGGTCGTCACGGCGCACCTGGAACAGATCGAACGAGTCAATCCAGTGGTCAACGCGATTGTCACCTTGCTGCCCGAGCGGGCCCTGGCCGCCGCCGCCGATGCCGATGCCGCGATCGGGAGCGGTGATGCGCTCGGACCACTGCACGGGCTGCCGATCGCCCACAAGGACACCACGATGACGAGGGGCATTCGGACGACGTTCGGCTCCCCGATCTACCGTGACCACGTCCCCGATCAAGACGCGCTGATCATCGAGCGGTTGCATGGGGCGGGTGCGATCGCGATCGGCAAGACGAACGTGCCCGAGCTTGGCGCCGGCTCACATACCTTCAATCCGATCTTCGGCCCCACCCGGAACCCATATGATCTCAGCAAGACCGCGGGCGGCAGCAGTGGCGGCGCCGCCGTGGCGCTCGCCTGCGGCATGCACCCCATCGCCGACGGCAGCGACCTCGGCGGCTCGCTGCGCAACCCTGGCAATTTCAATAATGTCGTCGGGTTTCGGCCCTCCATCGGCCGGGTTCCCTCCTGGCCGTCCTCGGCGGCGTGGTCCTCGCTGGCCGTCCATGGCCCGCTGGCGCGAACCGTCAGCGACGTCGCCTTGCTGCTGACGGCGATCGCCGGCCCGGATCGTCGCTCCCCGATCGCGATCGAGCAGGCACCCGAGATCTTCGCGCCGCCATTGGAGCGGGAGTTCCGGGGGGTGCGGGTGGCCTGGAGCGCTGACCTGGGCGGGCTTCCGGTCGATCCGCGCGTCATCGAAACGCTCGCCAAACAACGGCCGGTCTTCGCCGACCTCGGCTGTCTGGTCGACGACGCTTCCCCCGACCTGAGCGGCGCCAACGACGTCTTCCAGACCCTACGGGCGTGGAGCTTCGAGCATTCGTACGGTGATCTCCTCGAGACGCACCGGGACCAGATGAAAGAGACCGTGATCTGGAACATTGAGCGCGGCCGCGCGCTGACCGGCCGTGACATGAGCCGCGCGGAGGCGCTACGGTCCGAGATCGTTGAACGGACGCGACTCTTCTTCGAAGAGCACGAGTTTCTGCTGGCGCCGGTGAACCAGGTGCCGCCATTCGACCTCAACACCGAATATCCGACCGAGATTGCCGGGGTCGCGATGGAGACCTACATCGATTGGATGCAATCCTGCTCGTTCATCACCGTCACCGGCCACCCCGCCATCTCGGTCCCGGCCGGGTTCACCAGCGAGGGGCTTCCGGTCGGCCTCCAAATCGTTGGCCGGCACCACGACGATCTCGGCGTCCTCCAGCTCGCCTACGCCTTCGAGCAAGCCACCCGGTTCCACCGCGTCCGGCCCCCGGTCGCGGGGCAGGCTTGACGTCACGCTCCCAGTCGAACGGCTGATACGGGGCGTGGAGTCAAAGATCATTGGGATCGATCGCCGCACCAATCGCATCAGCCAACGTCGTTGCCTCGCCCTCGCGCCACGCCGCGGCGAACGGCTTGTCACCCAGGCGATCGTGGACGGCGGCAATGAAGCTCTGGTTGAAGGCATCATCGTTCGGCGGCACGGCCGCCCCGATCTTGGCGCGAAAGGCGGCCGCGGCGGCAAACAGGCGGGCGGCCCGCGCCGGCTTGCCGGTGACGGCCTCGATCAGCGCAAATTGTTCGACCGTCTTCGCCAACCATGGTTTGTTGGCCGTCGACCGGCCCAGCGCGAGCGTCTCCGTCTGATACGCCGCCGCCCGGCGATAGCCTTCTCGGGCAAAGGCGACCAAACCGAGATTTCCCAGCGTCATGACCGTGCTGTTTCGATCACCGCGTTCTCGCGCCAGCGCGAGCGCCTCACCAAAGAGCCTGCTCGCTCGTTCTTGGTCTCCCTGGAAATGGGCGATCAAGCCAAGGTTGTGGAGCATGAAGCCGATGTAGGTTTGGTCACGCGGTGTCCGAAAGAGGGCCAGCGATGCCTCGTAGCTCGCCGTCGCCCGCTCGTAGTCGCCGGCGGCGTCGGCGACCAACCCGAGGTTGCCGAACGAGTACGCAACACCCCGGACATCGCCCAGGGAATCGAACAGCGACTTCGCCCGCTCCCAGTCGGACTCAGCTCGTTCGTACTGTCCGCGAAAGTAGGCCATCACCCAGACCCGAGCAGACAATGACCCCGCGCCGCCGAGCGAGTGTCCGGTTGGAGGTTGAGAATTTGGTCGAGCCACCTCGTGCCTTCGTCAAAATTGCCGTTCGTCGCCCAAAAGCGGTACAGCGCGCCGCCGAGTCGCATCGCGCTCCCGGCGTCACCCCGAGCCACGACCCAGCGGCAGGCCACCCAGCCGGACGACGATCTCGGCCACCGACCGCGCGTTCTCCGCGGTCAGCGCGAACGTCCGATTGGCCGACTCCGCCCGGTCGACGAAGAGCTGAACGGCGGGAACTCCGGTCAACTCATCCGTCGCGACCATCGATTCCAAATCAGGCAACGCCAGCGGCGCCACATCGTAGTGACGTTCGGCCCGGATGCGCAGCACTTCCCGGCTGGTTGCCAGCACCGTCATCCCCGGACAGGCGGCGAGCAGATCGGCGACCACCGTCGCTCCCGCGATCAGGTGCTCGAAATTGTCAAGCACAAGGAGGAGCGGGCGGTCCCGGAGCCACTCGTCGAGCTCAACTTGCCGCACCTGGTCCTGGTCAAAGCGGCGCCCGAGCGCTTCGCCGATAGATTGCCGGATGATCGCCGGGTCATCGACCGGGGCCAAGTCGACAAAGACAGCCCCATCGGTGAACGCCACCTCGGTCCGAGCCGCCACTTCCAGGGTGAGGCGCGTCTTTCCCACCCCACCGGGGCCGGTCAGCCTGAGCAACCGGACATCCGTGCGAAGCAGGAGCGCGGTGGCGGCCGCGATCTCTTTGAGCCGGCCGATGATCGGCGCCGGGGCGACGGGCAGGGCGGATTGGGGTGGCCGGTCGCCGGCAATCGAAGCGCCCGCGGCGGCCGGCGCTCGACCGCGGGCCAGGGCGAGGAAGGAGTCCCGATCGGGCCCGGTCAGGCGCAAGCCGTCGGCGAGGAGCTGTGCCGTGTCGCGCCGGGGCTGATGACGAGAGCCGCGTTCCAGCTCGCTGATCAACCGTGGGCTCGTTCCGCCAGCTCTTCCCGCGTCAGGTCCCGCGCCTGGCGAAGCCGCTTCACCAAACGGCCGAACGCCGCCAGGGTGTCGCGCTCGATCACCCCAATTGCCGGCCCATGGCGCTCCTCGGCTCGCGGCCCGCGTTGGCAACAGGACCACAAACGATGTTCGATCTTAGCACGTACCAAGCTGGTCTGAAGTCGTGTTGGGCCACCATCCCGGACGTCTTTGCCAACGAGTTGCGACCGTGATTGCGAGTGATTTTCGTGGTGCATGGGCTACTGAACAGGCATCGTTGGTTTAGGCCCGATGCGGATCGGGCGAAGCGGCCGGCCCGAACCTCGGAGGTCGAGTGCGAACACCATGCCGCTGGCAATGTATCGAGCATGGGACGCGGCAGGGCAGCCAGAATCCGGTTGGGAACGCCGGCGGAGGACAACGCGATGGTACCAGGCATGGTTGAACGCGACTATCGCGCCGCCGAGCTCCGGCGCCATGAGGCTCTCGCCAACGCGCGACGGGCGCTCTCTGACGGCGAACCTCGGCGGGCGGGCACCGCCATCGCATTCCAACCAGGCAGCAGAGCCCAGCTGACGGCGCAACGCTTTTTGCTCCGCCTCCGGGTGAACCGGCGACCGTTTGCCCACTCCACCGAACAGTGGCCTGGTTAGTCCTGGCTCTTGGCGACCGGGCGGAATCCACCGCTCGCCGTCGCGACAGGTTGAATGGAGGTAACCCGATGGATGGCGACCGAATCGACGGCCTGGCGCGACTGCTCGCCTCCGGCCTTCCCCGCCGCACGCTCGTGGCCGGGCTGCTCGCCGGCATGGTCGCCCCGGCCGCGCTCCGTCCCCCGCCAGTAGCCGCCGCCTGCAAGCAGGTCGGCAAGTCCTGCGACAAGAACAAGGACTGCTGCGACCACGCCGAATGCCCGGCGAGCAAATGCCAGTGCAAGGACGGCTTCAAGAATTGCGACGGGAAGTGCTTCAACCTCGACAAGGACGAGAAGCACCGTGATCGCTGTGACAACAGGTGCAAGGCGAGCGAGCAGTGTTGCGATGGCGATTGCGCAAATCTCGATACCGATCCGAATCACTGTGGGGCGTGTGGCGCCGCCTGCCTCACTGCCGAAGAGTGCATTGACGGGGTATGTGTCCAGCCGCCGGGAGGCTGCCCGGCTGGATCATCACACTGCTTGTCGGATGAGACCGTGAATTGTCCAGATCACCCCAATTGCCGCTGTCAGCGATCGACCGAGGGTCGAACCATGTGCGCCGAACCAAACACCGCGGACTCATTCTGCGGGAACTGTTCATCCAGCGCTGATTGTGCGTCATTTGGCGCCGACGCCTTTTGCATGGTGACCGGAGAGAGCAAGTGCTGCGGCCCTGACGCCCAGAACGTCTGTCGCTTGCCCTGCCCCTTGGTCTAGCTTTAGCACGGAAACAAGGCCGCTATCTGACTCGCGAGTGAGCGATGCCCGAAGGCTACGGACTGGGCCCCCATGCGCCCCACGGGACTTTCTTTCGACACCCACGCGGAGGCGGCACCCGCTCGACCGACAGCTATGCGTACCAATTCCAGAATAGGAGCGTTCGTCATGCACCACGCGCATCTGGATCACATCGCCCGCCTGATTGCGTCCAGCGTCGCCCGGCGACGTCTCCTGGGTGGACTGCTCGGGGGTCTGCTCTCGCCTCGTCTGCCACATTTTCAGATCGCGACCGGGCTTTCCTGCCGGCACGCCGGCAAGTATTGCGGGGCAACCGCGAATTGTTGTCTCCACGCCGTCTGCACGGGAAGGCGTTGCGTGTGCAAGTCGGGCTTCCGGTCGTGCAACGGTGTCTGCAAGAACCTCGACGCCGACCCCGGCAACTGTGGCGCCTGCGGCTATGATTGCGATCCGCATCAGACATGCCTGTCTGGGGTTTGTCTGACCCTTGTCGGCCCCGAGCCGCCGATCGTCGGGGACGACTCCTCATCTCACGGCGACGTCGAGGTGCCGTGAGGGGGACCGAACGCTGACGGCGTTATCTTGACCCGGAGGCAGGATGAGCGAGGGCAAACGTGATCACGTCATCGAGAGACATCTCCGCGCCCGCTTGCCACTCGGCGGCGAAGGCATCAACCCCGAGCTGAGCTTTCGCATCGTCAATATGGCGCTGGAACAGGGCATGATCCTTCGGGATGGCCGCCGCGCCATATTCCGTCCGCAGCGCGGCGGCGGCGCCGAACAACCGGCCAGCCCGGACCGGGTCGGCCGTCGCGGCGGCAATTAGGGCGAAGTTTTCGAGGTTCCGGACCAGCCAGGGCTTGTTATTCAACGGACGCCCGACAGTCAGGGCGTCGACTTGCAGCGAGAGCGCCGCGTCGTGGTTCCCCGCGCCAAGCTCGACCAGCCCGAGATCACCAAGCGACATGGCGACGCTGTTCCAGTCGGCCAGCGATCGCGCGATCGTGAGCGCGGCCTGAAGCCGGCATCGCGCGCGGTCGTAGTCGCGGTCAAAACAGGCGATCAAGCCCAAGTTGCGGAGCATGAAGCCAACTGATGTCTGGTCGTTCAGGTCGCGAAAGAGCGCCAGCGCCTCGTCATACCGTGCGGCCGCCAGCACGGAGTCGCCATCGACATCGGCAATCAGACCCAGATTGCCCAGCGCGTAGGCGATCCCTTCCGTGTCCTCAAGCGAGCGAAAGAGCAGCCGTGCCTCTTCCCACAGGTTTTCGGCCCGTTGATAGTCACCCCGGAAGAAGGCCATCACCCCCGCTCCTAGGACCGAGTTCGCCCACGGCGTCGTCGCCTCCGCGGGACCGAGCGCCAGCACCTGCTCCAGCCAGCGGGAGCCTTCCCGCGTGCGCCCGTTCGTGGCCCAGAATCGGTAGAGCGAGCCCGCCAGCCGCGTCGCGGTCTCCGCCTCGCGCCGCGCCACCGACCAGCGGAGCGCGGCGCGAAGGTTCGGCAGCTCGAGCTCGAGCCGGGCGAACCAGGCTTCTTGGCCCGGTCCGGTCGGCTCCCGCCCGCCCCGCTCAACGAGATCGACACACCACGCCGCGTGCCGGGATCGAACCTCCGGCTCATCACCACTCGCTCCAAGTTGCTCGAGGCCGAACTCCCGGATCGTCTCGAACATGCCGAATCGAGGAACGCCGGCCAGGGTATCCAGCGGTCGCAGCAGGCTCTTGGCAAGCAAGGAAGCCAGTCCGTCCATGGGGTCCAGCCCGCCATCATCCGGTCCCCACGCGATGGCCTCGGCCGCCTCCAAGGCGCACCCGCCTTCGAACACCGCGAGCCGTCGGAACATCCGCCGTTCCTCGACCGGCAGGAGGTCGTAGCTCCAATGAATCGTGGCCCGCATCGTTTGTTGCCGGGCCGGGAGATCCCGTGCCCCGCCGGTCAGGAGCGGCAGCCGGCGCTCCAGACGCGACCGCATGGTTGCCGGCGGCAGGAGTTTGATCCGGGCCGCGGCCAACTCAATCGCCAGCGGCAGGCCGTCGAGCTGGGCGACGATCTCAGCCACGATCGGCGCGGTCTCCTCCGTCAAGGCAAACCCCGGGTCGGCCGCTTCGGCCCGGTTGACGAAGAGATCGACCGCCGGGTTCCTGGTGAGGGACTCGCTCGATGAGCCAGGCCGCGGGTCCGGCACCGCCAACGGTCGGACCTCAAATTGCCGCTCCGCCCGCAGGCGCAGCGTCTCCCGGCTGGTCACCAGCACGCACATCTCGGCGCAGCGTGTCAGCAAATCAGCCACGACCGGGGCCGCGGCCACGACATGCTCGAAATTGTCGAGGATGACGAGCAGGCGCTTCGCCTGGAGCCTGGCCGCGATCACCCGCGGCAGGGGTTGACGGTGGCCGTTCCGAATGCCGAACGTCAACCCAATCGCCGGCAGGACGAGCGCCGGCGCATCCACCAACGATAGATCGACAAAGAAGACGCCGTCGGGGAATCCAGCGCGGACCCGAGATCCGAGCTCGAGGGCGAGCCGGGTCTTCCCCACCCCGCCCGGCCCGGTCAAGGTGAGCAATTGGGTGGTTGTCTGCATCAGGAGCGCTGTCGCCGCCTCGATCTCCCCCGCCCGGCCGATCAGCCGGGTCGGCGGAATCGGCAACAGTGACGGTCCTCCCGCCCCCTGACGGCTCGAGCCAAGAGCATCCGCGGCCGTCCGGCCCTGGGCCAGGGTCACGAACGACTCGCGGTCGGCGCCGGCCAAGCCAAGCCCGTCGGCGAGGAGCTGGACCGTGTCACGCCGCGGGCGGTGGATCGAACCGCGCTCCAAGTCGCTAATCAAGCGAGTGCTGACCCTGGCGCGTTCGGCCAGCTCTTCCTGGGTCCAACCACGAGCCAGCCGGATCCGCTTGATGAGCAGGCCAAAGGCGGCCACCGTCTCGCCGCTGGTGCCCAATCTGACGCCCATGGCGCACCTCGGTCCACGGGGAAAGTTCATCGCGACGGTTGCACGCGCCATCGAGCATATCACCTTCGCCCTCAACAGTGCTGCTCCGCCCTGCTAAAGCTGTGACCGCTTTTGCGTGTGCTTTGCGTGGTGTCCGCGGCGCCCGGCCGGCATAGTGGTGGTGAGTTGCTACAAATCCGCATGCGTCCACCATGGTCGAGATTGGAATGCCCCGAGCATGAACGAACAACGGATCGACCTGCTGGCCCGCCGAGTCGCCGCTGGCCTGCCCCGGCGTCGCCTCATCGCGGGGCTGGCGACCAGCCTCGCCGCCGCGACATTTCCGCCGGCGGCGCGCCGGGCCGATGCCGCCTGCAAAAAGGTCAACCAGAACTGCGACAAGAACAAAGACTGTTGCGACCATGCCGAATGCAAGAATGAGAGCTGCCGATGCAAAGACGATTTCAAGAACTGCGGCGGCAAGTGCAAGAAGCTTGACACCGACGAGAAGCACTGTGGCGGTTGCAACGATGCCTGTCCTTCAGGTGAACGCTGTTGTGATGGCGCCTGTGTTGACCTCGACACCGACCCGGGCAACTGCGGATCATGCGGCACCGACTGTGATCCCGGAGAAAGTTGCTGCGCTGCCGATTGTGTTGACCTCGATCTTGACGAGCAGAACTGTGGGGCGTGCGGCGTCGTCTGCCCGGTCCAGCAAGAGTGCGTTTCGGGCACATGCCGGGATCCGTTGGGAGGATGCCCGCCGGGGGGCGATTCATGCGCCGCCGGCGGCGCAATCAGCTGTGGCAGCAGCTCGAGCTGCGTCTGCTTGCAAAACACCGAGGGCGTCACGTTCTGCGGCGACCGGCTGCCAGTTGGTGCGGTGTGCGGACAATGCGAAAACTCGGGTGACTGCCCGCAGATCCCTCGGACCACGTTCTGCGCCCGGAACGACTGCTGTCCAGGCGGTCTCAACGCCTGCGTCTTGACCTGTGGACTCTGAACCGCGACATGACGTCAGGCGACGAGTGCGACGAACCCGGACCACGTTGTGGTCATCCGGTCCATCTCCACCGCTGCCCGGGCCAGATGCGGCCCGTTTCACCTTGACAAGAGGGAGTGATCGTTTTGACTGAACGGTACATCGATCATCTGGCCCGGAGCCTAGCCACCGGTCATCCCCGACGCCGCCTCATCGCCCGAGTGATCGCGGGCGTTATCCTGTCACCCGTGCTCCAACCCGCCGCCATCACCATGGCGGCCTGCAAGAAGGTCGGCCAGAACTGCGATAAAAACAAGGACTGCTGCGATCACGCCAGATGCAACGGTACGAAATGCCGGTGCAAAGATGACTTCTCGAACTGCGACGGCAAATGCAAGAAGCTCGACACCGACGAGAAGCACTGCGGCAATTGCGACAACCGGTGCCGGGACGGGGAACGCTGCTGTGACGGCGACTGTGTTGACCTCGACCAAAGCGACGCCCACTGCGGCGCCTGCGGGGACGCCTGCGACGAGACCGAGGAGTGCGTCGGCGGCGTTTGCGTCGTCCCCCCGGGCGGCTGCGCCCCAGGAGCGGATTCGTGCGCCACGTCCGAAGACTTCGACTGTGGAAGCAGCGCCAACTGCACATGCAAACAGACCACCGAGGGTACGACCGTCTGTGCCGGCCCTCCGATCCCCGGTTCGTTCTGTGGCAATTGCGCCACGAGTGCCGACTGCGCCGAGTTTGGACCAGACGCCGTCTGTGGCGCGTCAACCTCAATCGCGGTCTGCTGCGGCCCGGATGCCCAAAACGCGTGCATCCTCCCGTGTCCCGAGTAGGTCACATCAAGCCCGCGAAGCCACCGCCGTCCGAATGGACTCATCTCGATAGGAGCGCTACCCATGGAACCGCATCGGTTCGATCGTCTGACCCGGTTGCTTGCCGCCGGTGTGCCGCGACGCCAACTCGCGGGCGGGCTGCTCGCCAGCCTCATCCCCACGCTCTTCCCGCGGTTCGCGAACGAAGCCGGAGCCGCCTGCAAGAAAGTGGGCCGCGGATGCAATCGCAATAGCGACTGCTGTGAGCACGCCGAGTGCAAGAACGACGAATGCAAGTGTAAGGACGGCTTCGATGCTTGCGACGGCAAGTGCAAGAAGCTCACCAATGACGAGAAGCACTGCGGCGCCTGCAACCACGCGTGCGACCCCGGTAAAACCTGCTGCGATGGGGAGTGCGCCAATTTGCAGACGTTCTATAACCACTGCGGCGCCTGCAACCACGCCTGCTCACCCGATATCCGCGAAGCTTGCTGCGACGGGGCATGTACGAGCATTCTGAGCGATCCGAACAATTGCGGCCTCTGTGGCACACGATGCCCCGATGTCTGCACGACAGGACCGAACGGCAACCGAATCTGTACTGGGCCGCAATGTTGCAGCAACGGGACCTGTCCCGACACGAAGAGTGACGAGGCCCACTGCGGCGCCTGCAACCGTTCCTGCGAATCAAACGAGCGATGCTGCGACGGCGACTGCGTCGACCTCAGGTTTGACGAGGCCAACTGCGGTGCCTGCGACAACGTCTGCGCGGCCAACGAACTCTGCTGCCAGCCAGGGGTGTGCGCCAATCTCCTCCGGAATCGAGACCACTGCGGGCTTTGTGGCTTCAGTTGCGCCTTCGGCCAAGTCTGCTGCGCCGGACGATGCACCACGCTGGGCGAGCACGACCACTGCGCTTCATGCAATGACGCCTGCTCCGCCGACGAGATTTGCGAGAGCGGGCTCTGCCTTACCTGTCCGGGACCAAGCGTTGCCTGTGGCAACGACTGCTGTGCGCCGGAATTCTGCGTCAACGACCGATGCGATTTCTAAATGTCCGCCGAGGCGGGTCCGCGGCGAATCGCGAGCCAAATAGCGACCGCCGAAACTGTTGATGATCGACCGGGATCAGCCCGGTCCGAGGAGAAAAGATGGACCACCCGCGGATGGACGCCCTCGCCCGCGCGCTGGCGAAAGGGAGCCCGCGCCGGCGCCTTGTCGCCGCTTTGGCCACGACCCTGCCGGCCCGCGTGCTCGGGGTTCGCCCGGACCACGCCCTTGCCTCCTGCAAAAAGGTGGGCCGCTCCTGCGATCGGAATTGCGATTGCTGCGACCACGCGGCATGCAAGAATCAGAACTGCCAATGCAAGGATGACTTCTCGAACTGCGACGGGAAATGCAAACGGCTCGACACCGACGAAAAACACTGCGGTCGCTGCGACAACCGGTGCCGGGCTGGTGAGCACTGTTGCGACGGCGACTGTACCAACCGCGACACCGACGAGCGCAACTGCGGATCATGCGGCAGGCGGTGCGACGAGCAGAAGGAATGTGTTGGCGGCGCCTGCGTCTCGCCGGCGAATGGCTGCCCGCCGGGGTTCGATGGCTGCGCCGGTGGCGGCCAGAACCTCTGTGGCGCCACCGACGACTGCCGCTGCCAGCAGAGCGTGGAGGGAGCGACCGTCTGCATCGACCCGCTGACGCCCGACCTAACCTGCGGCCAGTGCATCACCAACGCCGACTGCGCCACGATCGGCGCCGGCGCCGTCTGCGTCCAATCGTTCCCCGGCGGCTCCTGCTGCACCCAAAACGGCGGCAACTTCTGCGCCCTCGTCTGTGCGACGTAATCGAATCGAGAAGCACCGGTCGATATCGAAGACGGACACGGTCCATCATGCTGGTCCGCTTTTCGCCGACCTGGCGTTGATGGTTCTACGGGTCTAATACCGATACAAACGGAGACCGGCTTGATCGAAGGAGCGACCCACGCTCGGACTGAACTACGGCTCTTCGAGGCTGTCGCGCAGGATGTCCATGTGCTCCAGGGCGAGGCCGGTGCCGACCGCGACGCAAGAGAGGGGGTCGTCGGCGACGTAGCAGGGGACGCCGGTGACTTCCATCAAGAGGTCTGGCAGATGGCGCAGCATGGCGCCGCCGCCGGTGAGGATCATCCCCTTGTCGATGATGTCCGAGGAAAGCTCCGGCGGTGTCTCCTCCAACACGGCGCGGACGGCGCCGATGATGGCCTCTAGCGGCTCGGTGATCGCGTCCGTGATCTCGTTGGGGTGGATCTGGATCGTCCGCGGCAAGCCGGCGACCTCGTCGCGGCCGCGCACCTCCATCGGCACCCCTTCGTCGGTCGGCATCGCGCTCCCGATCGAAATTTTCACCTCTTCGGCGGTGCGTTCGCCGATCCGAAGATTGTACTTGCGCTTGATGTAGTTGCTGATCGCCTCGTCAAACCGGTTGCCGCCGACTCGTAGCGACCGGGCGACGACGATGCCGTTGAGCGAGATGACGGCGACCTCGGTGGTGCCGCCGCCAATGTCGATAATCATATTGCCGGATGGATCAGCCACCGGTACCCGCGCCCCAATCGCCGCCGCCAACGGCTCGCTGATGAGATAGGCGCGGCGGGCCCCGGCGTTGAGCGCGGCATCGCGCACCGCCCGGCGCTCCACCCCGGTCACACCGGCGGGGACGCAGATCATGACCTCCGGCCGGATCAGCGAGAAGCGGCCGCAGCTCTTGTTGATGAAATAGCGCAGCATTTCCTGAGTGACGACGTAGTCGGCGATGACGCCGTCGCGCATCGGCCGCACGACCTCGATCGTCTCTCGCGGCTCGCGGCCCAACATGTTGCGAGCCTCGAGCCCGACCGCTTTCACTTTGCCGTCTTTGGCCGAGATGGCAACCACCGATGGCTCGTTGATCACGATGCCGCGACCACGAAGAAACACCAGGACGTTCGCCGTCCCCAGATCGATCCCGATTTGTTTGGGCACGCGGTCGCGCTCCGAACGTGTCTGGATGAAGGTTGCGCCGCCACGCCGTCGAAATGAGTGCCGCGGCGACCGGACGATTCGATTTGTGATAGTACCACAACGACGAATCGGCACACGGGGACACGAGCCCAAGGTTCGGCAACGGGTGGCAGCGGGCCCGAAGCACGGCTCGCCGTCACCGAGCATGACGGCGAGCGTCCATCTGTGACATGATGACACCATATTGCATCGTTGGGCGATTTAAGAGAAGGCTGACGGTCCGGGGAGGGAAGGGGAACCGGACCGTCAGACGGGGGGCCAGCCGAGCTCAAGACTCGATGCTGGCAAGACAATTGTATGTCAACTAAGCTTGCGATGCAAGAGGGAAGTTCGGGGAAAATTGGGCCGGGCTTCACCGAGGTGGACAGCTTGATCGCGGAGCACGGGAGCTGCACCGGATCAACGCGATCAGCCCCCGCCCTCGACTCACCGGATGGTCCACGACCGGCTCGCGACGCCCCACATCGTGCCGGATGGTCAAAATTCAGCCACTGTGCCGGGAGCCGGCTCGTTCAACGTCACTTTCATCCAGCGGCGCCGGCTTGTACCAGCAGCCCACGCCTTCGCTGGACCACCTGAGATCGAGGTTTAGCGAGCGGTCTTGTGGCGAAACAGCCAGGTCCCGGCACCATACGACAGGAGCAGGATGAGCAGGCACCAACCAATCGCCCACCACGCGCTGTCGCCAATCGAGGTGCCCGTCAGCAGCCCGCGCAGGGTCTCGATGATGGGGGTAATTGGCTGGTGCTCGGCAAATCCCCGGAGAAAGGCGGGCATCGTCTCCGCCGGCACGAACGCGCTCGACACGTACGGCAGGAAGAGAAAGCCAAAGGTGACGCCGTTGGCCGCGTCGACGCTGCCGGCCACGAGGCCAAGCGCCGCCGCCAGCCAGGTGATCGCCAGAATGTAGAGCGCGACCAGGCCGATCACGCCGAGCCAGGCCAGGAGCTCTGCCCGCGGCCGGAACCCCACCAGCAGGGCGACGGCAAAGACGATGGCCGTCGCCATCAGATTGCGAGCCAGGCTAGCCACGACATGGCCGGTGAGGACGGCCGAGCCGCGAATCGGCATGGTGCGAAAACGATCGATGATGCCTTTGGTCATGTCCTGGGCGACACCGACCGCCGCGCTGGCCGAGCCGAATCCGGCGCAGAGCAGGATAATGCCGGGCACCACGTAGTTGACGTAGTCGCCGCCCGGCTCGATCGCGCCGCCGAAGACGAACGTGAACAGCAGCATCAGGATGACCGGCAAGACGATGGCCGTGATCAGCGCTTCGCTGTTGCGCAGCGTGTGCCGGATACTCCGGCCGATAAAGATGAGGGCAGCGCCTCCCGGCGCGAGTGATGTGGTCGTCATGCGTGGCTAACCTCCAATTCGGGACGGATTGCGGCATCGAGGCGGGATCCGGCGTTGGAGCCGGTCAGGGTAATGAAGACATCGTCCAGGCTCGGCTTGCGGATGGCGATGTGGAGACCCGGCGTGCCGGCGGCGTCGATGCCGTTGACGACCGCGCGCAGACCGGCAACCGAGCCATCGGTCGCGATCTCTTCCACAATCTCGTCACGGGCGTTCCGGATCTCGATCACCTCGCCGCCAACACGGGCGTTGAGCTCGGCCGCCGTGCCCTCGGCGACAATCCGGCCGCCATCGATGACCGCGATCCGGTCGGCAAGCTGGTCGGCCTCCTCCAGGTACTGCGTGGTCAGCAAGATGGTGACGCCCTGGGCGGCGAGGGCGCGAATGAGCTGCCACAAGGCCTGCCGGCTCCGGGTGTCGAGCCCGGTCGTCGGCTCGTCGAGGAAGATGACGGGCGGGGTGGTGACCAGGCTGATCGCCAGGTCAAGCCGCCGGCGCATGCCGCCCGAGTAGGTCGCGACCCGCTGGTCCGCCCCGGCCATGAGATCAAACCGGGTCAGCAGGTCATTGACCCGCCTCCGCGCCTCATCCCGCGAGAAGCCGAGCAGCCGGGCGATCATGGTGAGGTTTTCGCGGCCGGTGAGGACTTCGTCGACGGCCGCGTATTGACCGGTGAGACTGATCGACCGTTTCACCTGGAGAGCGGCGGTGGCGACCTCGTGCCCCGCCACCCAAGCGGCGCCTTCGTCGGGGGTGGTCAAGGTTGCGAGAATGCGAATCAGCGTCGTCTTGCCGGCGCCGTTGGGGCCGAGCAAGGCGAAGACGGTGCCGGGAGCGACCTCGAGATCGATGCCATCGAGGACGACGTGTTGGCCGAATGCCTTGCGTACCCCCTGGATACGAATAGCCGGTTCTGGAATCATGGGCGGTGCCTCCGTCGTCAGTGTACGAAATACGTCTGAGTGTATATCATACACTCCGTGTAATGTATATACTGACGCGGAGCCGCTGTCAACCCGGCGGCGCGAGAGGGGACGATGACCGATCAAGAGCAAGCACTTCCGCCGGAAGTGATGATCGCCTGGGGATTGGACGAGCGGTCGCGGCGCGGCACCCGGCCCGGTCTCAGCCTCGACCGGATTACCGCCGCCGCCATCGCCATCGCCGACGCCGATGGCCTCGGCGCCATCGCCATGGGCCGCGTCGCCACGGCCCTCGGGTTCACCACCATGGCGCTGTATCGGTATGTCGAATCAAAGGATCAACTGCTGACCCTGATGGTGGACGCCGCGATCGGTCCCGCGCCGAAGGCGCGGTCTTCGGGAGCGGCCTGGCGGGAGGGACTTGCCATCTGGGTCCAGGCTCTAAAGGAGTTGTACATGGCCCGGCCCTGGATCATCGACGTCCCCATCAGCGGTGCGCCGATGATGCCGAATCAGCTCGATTGGTTGGATTGGGCGCTGGCGATCATGCAACCGATTCGCCTCGCCCCGGCCGAGCAGATCTCGACGGCGCTGTTGCTCAGCGGCTATGCCCGGGGTGAGGCGCGGGTATGGACAGATGTGGCGCGAGCGCAGCGGGCGAGCGGACGAACGCAACAGGAAGAGGATATCTACTACTCGCGGGTCCTGACCACGCTGGTCAAACCTGACCGCATGCCCGCGCTGTATGCGCTCGTGAGCAGCGGGTTGTTCACCGACACGTTGACGCCAGAGCTTGAGGACGACGCCTACTTCTTCGGGTTCGGGCTGGAGCGAATCCTCGACGGCATCGAGCACTATCTGGACCGGCGCCGCGACGAACATTGACGATGGTACGAGCGCATCGCCGCCGCTTGCCGGCGACGCGGAAAATCGAGCGGACAGACGCGGCCAACCATCGTATGATCCAATCGACCTGACACCGCCAACTGATCGAGCTCGACGGAGGGACCGTGACGACCGCGCTTGAGCAATTCATCATCGAGATGCCGAAGGCCGAGCTCCACCTCCATTTGGAGGGAGCGATCCAGCCTGCCACCGTCCTCTTGCTGGCCGAACGCAACCGGGTCACGTTGCCGTTCACAACCGAAGCTGAGCTGGAGCGGTTCTTCCAAATCCGCGACTTCCCGCATTTCATCGAGGTATTCGCTGTCGTGAGCAAGTGCCTGCTCACGCCGGACGACTTCACGTTGGTCGTCAACGAGCTTGGCGCCGACGCCGCCCGCCAGCACATCCGCTACCTGGAAATCCACTTCAACCCGGAGCCTCATGTGCGGCGGCGGGGCTTGCGCTTCGACGAGCTGCTGGCCGGTATGAATCGTGGTCGAGCCGAGGTTCGGGACCGTTGGGACGTTGAGCTACGGTGGATCGCGGACGGCGTTCGCGATGCGGAGAGCGGCCCCGCCTCGGTCGCCACCACCGTCGATTGGATCACCGCCCTCCACCCGAGCGCGGGCGTGGTCGCCCTCGGCCTCGGCGGCGGTGAGGCTGGCTACCCGCCCAATCTTTTCATCGACTCCTTTGCTCGGGCTCGTGCCGCCGGTCTCCACGTCGTCGCCCACGCCGGTGAGGCGACCGGTCCGGAAACCATTCGCGACTCGCTCGACCTGCTCAAGGCGGAGCGCATCGGCCACGGCATCCGCGCCATCGACGAGCCCATACTGGTCGCCAGGCTGGCCCGCGAGCGGATTCCATTGGAAATCTGTCCCACCAGCAACCTGCGCACGGGGGTCGTCAAGAGCCTCGCCGACCACCCCCTGCGCCGGCTCGACGAGGCCGGGGTGATCGTCACCGTCAACTCGGATGATCCTCCCTTCTTTGGCACCACGCTGACGGACGAATACCGGCTGCTGGCGACCAGCTTCGGCTACGGCATCGATGACATCGAACGGATCGCGCTCAACGCGGTCCACGTCTCGTTCCTGCCGGACGTGGAGAAACGAGCGATGGTTGACGACTTTCGTGCCGCGTACGCCGGCCTCCGAGCCAGGCACGGCCTGGCGGCGACCGCATGGGCGCGGGCCGATTCATGACGTGTTGCTCGTGATCCCCAAGATTCGGAGTTCGCGGCAATCCAGGACCGATTATGGCGCTCCCGCCTCAAGCAACGCCCGGTAGTTGGCGAGCGTTTCCTCCGCCACGATGGCCCGCAGGACCACTTCGTCCAGTTTGCCGTCGAACTCGGCCAGGCCCCGTTGGATCGCGTCCGGCGCCAAGCCGACCACCGCGGTATCGACGGCCCGCACCCGCATCCGGGTGAAGTGGGCGCCGTATTGCGGGATCGCGGTGTAGCGCTCGCCCTCGGCCTGGAGCCGGGTCAGCGCGTCCGGACCCAGGGCGCATCGGACATAGGCGTCAATCCGCGGCCGCGGCCGGTCCGCCGCCGCGGCGGCCCGAATCGTTTGCTCGGCAGCGGTCACCACGTAGTTCGCGGTCAGCCAGTTCAGCAGGACACCGTCCGCCGCCTCCCCCGCGACCCGCAGCATTTGGGGGCCGAGGGCGCCGACGACGACCGTGGTCGCGGTCTCTGCTCGCAGTTGCTCGCCGGCTTGCCGCACGCGCGAGATCGCGCCCGGCCGGCGCCCCGAGCCAATACCGAGCGTCACCCGCTCCTGGGGCAGCCGGTGCGCGAGCAAACGCTCCAGGATCTGATCCGGCGGGACGTGCTCCAGCGGGATCACGCCGACCCCCAGCCTGATCGTGGCGGTCACCTCGGCCGCGGCCTTCAGTATCGCGAGCCCATCGCCGTTGGCCGGATTATTGACCCAGAACGTCCGGTAGCCAGCAGCTTCCGTCGCCGCCGCCAGCTCGCGAATCATCTCCAGCGGAACATCCGCGGCCACACCAAACCCGCGCACCGGACGACTTGCTGCCATGTGGGCTCTCCTTCGTTGATCCGGCTTCGTCAGGCTGTCTCGCCGGCTATTCCAGGCCGTACAGCGTCCTTGCATTCTCGGCCAGGATCATGCCGGCCGCTTGCTGAGCGTCCGTCTCACTCAGCATGTTGTCCGCCACCAGATCGTTCAGCACATGGGCCAGCGCTTGCTTACCGAGCAGGGCGCTGGTGAAATTAATCTCCGGCAAGGTAAATCCGTCCGATCCATAGACGACCTTTGAGATCGGCGCCATCTCCAACACCTCGGCAAAGATCGCCCGCGCCCCATGCCCGGCGAAGGGGATCCCCTCGCTGACGTCGCAATAGACACGCGGCAGGACATTGGCGATGTACGCCGCTTCCCGATGATACGGATAGCCGGTATGGACCAGGATGACGCGGGCGGCGCGGAAGGTCGGGAACCGCAGCAGGTCCATCAGATAGGCCGGCCGGCAGAGCGGCAGGTTGACCTCGAAATCGCCCATCCCGGTGTGAATTTGCATCGGCGCATCGTGGTCGATGCTTAGCTCCAGGGCGCGGCAGAGCAGATGGTCGCGCAACTTCTTCATGCTGTTGCCGCCCAGCCCGCGGCGGATGGCGTCCAGCGCCTGCAAGCCCTGGTCCGGGGTGCGGCTCAGCGGCGAGACCTCGAGTCCCGTCCGGTAGGCAATGATCGACTTCAGCCCCCGATAGCCCCGCGTCGTCAGCGCCTCGGCCAGCGTCTCGTCGTAGCGTTGCTTGAACTCGGACCAGCCGATATCGGTCTTCAAGAGATCAGCGATCAACGGCTCGATGCGGAAGACGGGGACGACCTCGGCCGGCAGCTCACGCTTGACCTCATCGACGTCAAGTTGGGGAATCGGGATGCCGAAGTCGATCACCAGCGTGGTCAGGCTCGCCGCGCCATAGAGCTTGCGCACGTAGTCCGTGTAGCCGGCGGCGACCGCTTCGTTCCGCTGGGCGATGACCGCCTCAAGGTCCGGCTCGACCCCGAAGAAGCCGGCCAGGTCGCGAATCATCCGCCGAAAGTAAACCGTGTCCGTCTTCACCCGGTGCAGCTCGGCGCCGACCTCACCCGTAAACGCGATGCCGCCCTCTTCCATGTACCGCCGTGAGCCGCCGCCGAACGCGGTCCAGCTCACGAAATCCGCGGCGGAGATCTCGCCCCGGTTCAAGAACGGGTGACAGTGAACGTCAACGACTGGTAGGTGATCGACCTCAACCACGGTTAGATGACCTCCAGATAGGCGTCCCGTTCCCACGGGTGGACCGTTAGGTTGTATTGGCTCAGCTCGCTTCGTTTGACGGTCAGAAAATGTCGTAGCGCCTCCGGCCCGACCGCGCCGGCGATCGCCTCGTCCGCCTCCAGCGCGGCCAACGCTTCCGGCAAAGACCTGGGCAGATAGCCGATGCCGGCGGTGGCGACCTCCTCCTGACTCATGTGCCCAATGTCCCGCTCGAAGGCTGGTCCGGGGTCCATCTGGCCGCGAATGCCGTCGAGCCCGGCGGCGAGCAGCCCGGTCACGAAGAGGGCCGGCTGGGCGCTGTTGTCGCCGGACCGGAGCTCGATGTGCCGCCGGTCCCCCACGCCCGGCACCCGGATCACGCCGGAACGGTTGCCGTAGCCCCAGTAGGTATTCGCCGGCGCCCACGACCCCGGCAGCAGCCGCTTGTAACTGTTGACCGTGGGCGAGCCAAGCCCGGTCAGGGCGTCGATATGATGCAGCAGGCCGCCCATGAACCAGCGCCCAAGGTCCGACAGCGAGGAGTCGTCCTCGCTCGACGCGGTCAGATCGCGCTCCCCCGCCGCATCCCAGACGCTGACATGGGCGTGCATGCTGTTGCCGGACCATGTCGCGTCCAGCTTCGGCATGAAGGTCGCGACGTAGCCCCGGTCGCGGGCCGCGTCCCGGACCGCCGATTTCAGCGTGTAATAGTGATCGACGGCCGCGACCGGTGCCGTGTGCCGGATCGACATCTCGTACTGGCCAAGGCCATACTCCTTGCCGAATTGCGGCACGGTGACGCCCATCGCCGCCAGGTCGGCGAGCACCGCTCGAATGAATTGGTCTTCGACCGCCAGTCCTTCTTCGCTGAACATCCGCGTCCGGTTGACCGGCACGTACCCGCCGTCGCCGTCGCGATGCAGGAGATAAAACTCGGGCTCCAACGCGACATAGGCGGAGAATCCATCGTGGGCCAGCTCATCGGCCATCCATTGCAGCCGTGTCCGTGGGCACCCCGGCCAGGGCGTGCCGTCCGTGGCTCGCATCCAAGTATGCACCCGGGCGGTGTTGGGATAGCGGGGCAAGACGGCGTAGCTCCGCGGATCGGGCAGGGCGAGAAAGTCGCCCGAATCGGCGAGCAGCGTGGCCGTCTCGGCCTGGTGGTCGAGGGCGTCCATGTTGAGGTTGGCCAGGGCAAAGACCACCCCATCCTCGACCGCGCTCCGGAAGCTGGTCCGCGGGATCGACTTCGCCGCGGCCCGGCCACTGTAGTCGTGATACGTCACCCACAGATGCTCGATACCATCGCGTTCCAACCGCGCCAGCAACGCGGCCGCCGCGGCAGGATCATTCGCCATTGGTCTGGTCTCCCATCGCCATCATCAGCTTCGCCAGCAGGGCGGTCCGCGGCACGATGCTCTCAATCAGGATGTACTCATCGGGACCATGATCGAGCCCGCCGACCGGACCGAGCCCGTCCAGCCCCGGCGTCCCCCGGTGCCCGGCAAAGCTGATATCGGAGCCGCCGCCGGTCGCCGCCCCTTTCAGCGGAAAGCCGAGTTCGGCGGCGATCGCGATCGCTTGCTCCACCAACCGCATGCCGCCAAGAGTCCGCTCCATCGCCGGGCAGTCGGAGCCCGGCTCCATCGTCACGGTCAGGGCCACCCCCGGCACGGCGGGATTGTCCGCGATTTGGCGAAACCTGGCCTCCAGCTCGTCCAGGTCGGCATTGCTCCAAGCCCGAAGGTCAAACCGGGCCTTGGCCGAGGCGGCGACCGTATTCGGATCACCGCCACCGGCGATCTCACCCGGATTGACCGTCATCCCGTCACGAAGGAGGTTGAGCCGGAACGCTTGCGTAATAAAATGGGCGATCGCCAGGGTGGCGCTCCGTCCCTTTTCCGGCTCCACCCCGGCATGGGCCGCCTTCCCCCGCGCGTCGACCGTGAACCAGCGCACCGCCTTACGCGCGGTGACCACATCGCCATTGTCGCGAGCGGCCTCCAGGGTCAGGATGACATCGTGCTTCGGCCCCTCTTCCATCAGGAGCGGGACCGAATGGCGCTCCCCGATCTCCTCGTCCGAGACGATCAGGAACGTGATTGTGCCGTAATCGTCCCACCCAATCTCATCGAGCGCCGCGACCGCGAAGATGCCGGTCAAGAGCCCGGCTTTCATATCGCAGGTGCCGGGGCCAAGGATTTTACCGGCGGCGATCGTCAACGGCCGTTGCGCCGCCGTCCCGGTTGGGTACACCGTATCGGCATGACCGAGCAGCAGGATCTTGCTCCGGCCGCGACCGTGGCGGCGGGCGATCAGATCGTCGCCGAACCGCGCTTGCCGATTCCTGGCGCAATCGAACCCGGTGGCCATCAGCCGGACTTCGAGCCAATCCATGACCGCATCGACCCCGGCTTTGTCGTGGCTACCGGAGTCCTGGCCGACGAGCAGGCGCAGATCGGCGATATAGGCATCACGTTTGGAATCCAAAAAACGCACGATCGGGTCGGCCAAGGCTCGACTCCTCCGTTACCAGCCGGCGAAGGCGGCGATCGCCTCATCGCTGACCCGTCCCGCCACCACATCCGCCGTCGCCTCGGCCAGGATCGCCACGCCCCGCTCGATCTCCGCTTTGGAAAGGATCAGCGGCGGCGTGATCTCCAGGACATTGGACCAGTTTCCGGCGTAGTAGACAATCAGTCCCAGCTCCCAGGCCCGGTAGACGATCTTGGCCGCCGCCGGCTGGTTCGGCCGCTTGCCGGCCCGATCCTCGACCAGCTCGACCCCCCGGATCATGCCCAGACCACGGATGTCCCCAACAATCTCGTACCTGTCCAACGCTTGGACCAAGCACTCGTGCAAATACTCGCCATGCTCAGCCGCCCGCGCCACCAGGCCCTCCCGCTCGATCACCGCGATCGTCGCTAGGCCCGCCGCGCAACTGGTCGCGTTACCGACCGTGGTGAAGAGGGCGACCCCGGTGCCGGCATCGAGCACCTCGGCCCGGCCGACGATCGCGCTCAGCGGCAGGCCGCCGCCGAGCGATTTCCCGAGCAAGACGAGGTCGGCCGCGATCCCGGCATGCTCAAACGAGAACATCTTGCCGGTCCGGCCCAAGCCGACCTTGATGTCGTCGATGACGAGCAGGATGCCGTGGCGATCGCAGAGGGCGCGCAGCTTCGGCAGAAAGTCGGGCGGCGGCACCACGTCGCCGCCATCGCTCTGCACGCTCTCGGCAAAGATGGCGGCCACGTCGCCCGGCGGGCAAATAGTGTCGAACAAGTAGTTCTCCAGGAGCTCGAGGCACTGATCGGTTACCCGCTCCGAGCTGCCGCCGAACGGGTTGCGATAGGGGTTCGGATACGGGATCTTGGTCACGTTGCCGCCGCCCAGGCTGCCGGTGAAGCCGGGGTGACCGGAGAGCGCCATCGTCGCCTCGGTGGTGCCGTGCCAACTGCCGACGAAGGTGACGAACCGGCGCCGCCCGGTCGCCATCAGCAGCAGGCGTTGGGCCGCTTCGCTGGCATCGGAGCCGGAGAGCCCGTACCAGACCTTCTTCGGGAAATCGCCGGGCACGAGCGACACCAGCTTCTCGGCCAAGTCAAGCGCCGGCAGATTGATCCCCGAGACAAGTCCGGCGAACATCGTCCGTTCCAGTTGCGCCATGATCGCCGCCCGGACCTCGGCGTTGCTATAGCCAAGGTGCGCCAACGACCAGCTCGCGCCAAAATCGAGATACCGCTTGCCATCGGCATCAATCACCCACGCTCCATCACCGGCGGCGGCAACCAACGGGTTGTACCGGATCTTGAGCGCCGAGCTAATCAGCCGCTCATCGCGGGCGACGGAGTCGTGAGTCGTGAGTCGTAAGTCGTGAGTCGAAAGCGCGGCGGCACCCCGTGGTTGGCTTGTCTCTCGATGCCCCATGATTGACTCCTTCTTACGACTCACGACTTACGACTTACGACCCACGACCCCCGACTCCGATCTCGCGGCCGCCGGTGATCCCGGCCGGCCGCCAGATGAGAATCAGGATGATCGCGATCGCGAGCACGATCTCGGTGAAGCCGACGAGCTGGAAGGGGATGAATTGGCCGAGGCCAGCGCCGTCCGCGCGTTGGGTGTTGAGCCGCCCTTCAATGTCACGCAGGAGCTCCGAGGTCAAGGCCACGGCGGCGGCGCCCACCACCGCGCCACTGACGCTGCGCGAGCCGCCGATGATCAGCATGGCGACAATCAGAAAGGTCTGGCTCAGGTAGAACGCGGCCGGCGAAAAGGTCGTGATGAAGTGGGCCCAGAGGCCGCCGCCCACGCCGGCGATGAAGACGCTCAGCGCCCAGCCCAACCATCGCACCCGGGCGGCATCGACGCCCAGGCTGGCCGCGGCATCCTCATCCTCACGAGCGGCCCGCAGCTTTAAGCCGGTCGCCGACTCCTTGAACAGCAAGGCGACGATGACCGCCGCCACGGCCCAAGCCGCCACCGTCCACAGCGTCGTGTAGGGCGGGATCCCGAACACCGTGCGCGAGCCCCGCGTCAGCACCTCCGTCTGGAGCGAAACGCTATGGACGATCAACAGCAAGGCAAACGTCGCGATCGTGAACGAGGCGCCCCGCAGGCGGACCAGCGCGATACCGATGATGCCGCCCACGATCAGTGCCAGCAGCCCGCCGGCCACGATCGCCAGCGGAAACGGCAGGGTGGTCTGATGCAGCCACCACTCCTCCGGCATGTCGGGCAGGGCCAGGTTCTTCTGCTCCGGCGTCAACGAGAACCAGATCGAGCCGTAGGCTCCTATCCCCATGAAAGCGACGTGGCCGAATGAGACGAGCCCCGAGTTGCCCATGAACACCTGCAGCCCCACCACCAAGACCATGTTGATGAGCAGCACGGTGACAACCCGGACAAAGACCCGGTCCCCGATCGCCTCGGTCACGACCGCGAGCAACGCGATGCCGGCGAGCAGGATGAGCCCGGTGATCAGGCGCGGCAGCCAAATCGGGCGTCCCCGCCCGCGATCGCTCACCGGCCGCCTCCGGCCGCGCCGCCCAGCAGCCCTTGCGGTCGCACCAGGAGGATGACGATGACGATGCCGAACGTCACCGCGTCCCGGTAATCGAGCAGCTCACGGGGCAGCCAGGTCTGCAAGCCGATGGTGAGAAAGCCGAGCACATAGCCGCCGACGACCGCGCCCCGCAAGCTGTCGAGCCCGCCCACCACGGAGGCGATGAAGGCGATCAGCACCGGCTGCAACCCAACCGACGGCTCGACCAGCGACGAGCGGCCGATCCAGAACAGGGCGACGATGCCGGCCAGGGCGCCGCTGATAGCAAACGCGGCCGCGATCACCAGGTTGGCCCGCACCCCGAGCAGCCTAGTCATCGTGAAGTCGTCGGCCGCCGCCCGCAGCGCGATGCCGATGATCGACCGGCGCAAGAACAGGGTCAGCGCGATGAGCGCCGCCAACGTCACCGCCAGCGCGACCAGGTCGACCAGGCTGATCCGAATGTCGCCGAGGGTGATGCTCTGGACAAAGAAATCGGGTAGCCGCACCGGCCGCGGCCGGGGCGAGATCGTAAGTAACGCCACGCTTTGCAGCAGCGTGCTGACCGCGAAGGAGGTAATCAGCATGGTCGTCGGCGAGCTATCCCGCACCGGCCGGAAGGCCACCCGTTCCATCAGCAGGCCGGCGATCGCCGCCGCGATCACGCTGAGGATGGCGACGCCCAGCCAGGGCAGCGGCGTATCCCCGACGAGCAGCAGGGTGTAGCCGGCGATCATGATCAGCTCGCCGTAGGCGAAGTTCACCAGCCGCAGGATGCCGTAGACGATGACGAGGCCGAGCGCCATCAGGGCGTAGAGCCCGCCGATCGAGAGCGATGAGATCACGAACTGGATGCCGTCGCTAACGTCGGTCATCGCGGTGCGTCCGTCGCGGTCGCCACCGCCCCGGCGCCGCCGAGATAGGCTCGCTCGAAATCCGCGTGCTGGCGCATCTCGGCCGCGGTGCCGGTGAACTCGACGGCGCCGGTATTGAGTAGATAGGCCCGGTCGACCAGGTTCAGCGTCATCCGCACGTTCTGCTCGACCAGCAGCATCGTCATCCCGAGCTGCCGCAGCTGGCCGATCAAGGCGAACACGTCCGCCACCAGCTTCGGCGCCAGACCGAGCGAGGGCTCGTCCAACAGCAGCAATCGGGGCCGGGACATCAAGGCGCGACCGATCGCCAGCATCTGCTGCTGACCGCCGGAGAGGTTGCCCGCCGACTGATGGTAGCGCTCGCCCAGGATCGGGAAAAAGGCGCACCAGCGGTCGAGGTCTTCCTGGATCCCGGCCGGATCGCTCCGGATCGCCGCGCCCAGGCGGAGGTTCTCGCCGACCGTGAGCGCCGGGAAGATGCGGCGTCCTTCCATCACCGGGGCGATGCCGCGCCGGATGATCGCCTCCGGCGCCAAGCCGAGCAACGAGGCGTTCTCGAAGGAGATCGTTCCCTGGCTGGGCCGGACGATGCCGATGATGCTGCCGATCGTGGTGCTCTTGCCGGCGCCGTTGACGCCGATCAGGCCGACAATCTCGCCCTGATTGATGTGGAGCGAGACCCCGCGCAGCGCCGCGATCGCCCCGAACCGGACGTGGAGATCGTCAACCCGCAGCATGGACCGTCCCCGCGGCGGCATCGGCCGCATTCCCCGCGACATTCCCCGCGGCATCAATCTCAGTCCCAAGATACGCTTCGATCACGGCCGGTTGACGCCGCACCTGGTCCGGCGTCCCCTCGGCAATCGTCCGGCCGAAGTTGAGGACGTGGAGCCGGTCGCACAAGCCCATGATGAGACGCATGTCATGGTCAACGACCAGCATCCCGCACCCGGTGTGGTCCCGGATCCGGCCCAGCGTCGGCATCAGGACCTCGATCTCGGCGTCATTGAGCCCGGCCCCCGGCTCGTCGAGGAGTAGAAACCGAGGGTTTGCCGCCAGCGCCCGCGCGATCTCGATTCGGCGCTCCTCGCCCTGGGGCAGCGCCCCGGCCGGCACGTTCGCCAGCCGGGCAATGCCGATTTGCGCCAGGACGTCCTCGGCCCGGCGCCGGGCATCGTGGCGGGAGAGGCCGCCGGCGCTGATCGCCCCCACCTCGATGTTTTCCAGCACCGTGAAGTCCTTGAACAGCTTGACCACTTGAAACGTGCGCGCCAAGCCGGCGCGGGCAATCCGGTGGGCCGGCCAGCCGGTGATGTCCGTGTCCCCGATCCGCACCGCGCCGGCGGAGATCGGCAACAACCCGGTCAGGACGTTGATCGTCGTCGTCTTGCCAGAGCCGTTCGGCCCGATCAACCCGACGATCTCCCCCGGGCCGACCTCGAAGCTGACATCGTCAACCGCGCGCAGGCCGGCGAAATCCTTGCGCAGGTTGCGCGCGACCAGACGCTCTCCAGGTGGCCCAGCAGCCATAGCTCGGTGATCCCTTGGCCGACATTCGGGGGAGGGGGGGGG
>JALZJP010000124.1 GCA_030859715.1 Chloroflexota bacterium | reverse complement strand
CCGCCGGCGAAGCCTAAGGGGATGCACTGGAAGACCTACGATCGGCTGCGGGCGGAGTGGCGGGCGATCGCTAATGCCGCGCACGACACCCACCACGCCGACTTCCTGCGCCTGCTGGAGCGCACCGACCGACTGCTTGCCGAGCGCGACTGATCACTGGCACGGGACAGCAGAGGTTCCTAACTGCGCTGTGTTTGGCGTGCGCGGCGGGATGATAGGATCGGTGTGCTCGACCAGCGGCGGACGATCTTTCGGAAAGGGTCGACAATGAAGTCGCAAGCGATCCCCCGGCGCACGGTCCTGGGCGGTGCTGTAGGCGTGGCTCTCGCCTCTCAGATGCCCGGTCTCGCTGCTCAGTGTGAGTTCGTGGAACTCTATCCCGGCTATCCCCAATACCGTGGCTACATCGCTGGCCTAACGGGTAGCGGTGGGGATCGGGCGTGTCTCGAAGAGCTTGAGCTCGCTCATCCGAGGTTCGACCGTGCGGTCGAAGATCAAGCAAACCGTCAGGCGGCGATGGAACTCAATCTGGCGGGCGATGTTGCCGACTGGACGTGGGAAAACTGGATGCTGATTGAATCGGTCCGAGGCCTATTGCCGACGACGTGCTACTTCTGTGCGATGGTGGAAGCGCGGACGGAAGAGGGTCCGCGTCAAGCCGCGACCGATTGGGATGATCCCCGCGTCATCGTTGGCAGCCTCGGCTCGACCGCGACGATCGGCATGCTTTTGGCGGAATCTGACGTGCCAGGGTGGGCGTTCGACAGTCTGCTCAAAGACGACCACGACCTCCGCGTGCTGGTAGGCATCATGCGGACGGGATCGCGAAATGCATCAGAAGTTTTGGCGGACTACCAGCTACTCGTCTCGGAACTCGCTGACGGACTGTGGCTAGACTTCGACACCGTTCTAGCCGCCCTCGTGGAGCAAGGGGGGTACGAGCCGACGCCACCGACCGCTCCGCCTGAAGACCAACTCTTCACGATTATGAGTGCCGTCCCGGTGCTCTCCCGGCTGCTTACTCCGTTCGCGAGTGAGGCGTTCGTGCGGACCTGTGACGCGATCTCATCCATGTGGAGCAATCGCGTGATGCGGGACCCGACCACGGCACCGCCATTTGTGGACTGGTTTCGCACTGAGCTAGAAGAGCGCGGCATGCTGCCTCGGTAGACCCGCGAGACCCGGACACGACACGTGCAGTTCCCTGGATGACGCAGGACGTGAAAAGGGCGAATGCTGAGTGAAGTGCCATACGTTACGGCTCTGACTCGGCAGCGACCAGTTGCGCGGCGGTAGGACTGCCGGTAGGTTGACCGTACTGGCTTCTTGCTAAGATGATCGGACCGCAACGGAGCGCGGGAAACAGGTCGCTGAGGGAGCAGCAAGTGGACGCCAAGACGGCGCAACCATTCACCATTCAGCACTTCCAAGCCAAATGGCGCGGTGTCACGCTCAAAGAGCGCTCCGCCTCCCAGTCGCATTTCAACGACCTGTGTCACATGCTGGGCGTGCCGACCCCGACCGATGCCGACCCGACCGGCAGCTTCTACACCTTTGAGCGGGGGGCGGAGAAGACCGCCGGCGGTGCCGGTTGGGCCGACGTCTGGTTCCGGGGCCACTTCGCCTGGGAGTACAAGGGCCACCACGCCAACCTGAAGAAAGCCTACGCCCAGCTCTTGCAGTACCGGGAGGACCTGGAGAACCCGCCGCTCTTGGTGGTGTGCGACCTCGACCGCTTCGAGGTCCATACCAACTTCACCGGCACCGTGAAGAAGGTTTACACGTTCTCGCTGGCTGACCTTGACGAGCCGGCGCACCTGGCGGTCCTCAAAGCCCTGTGGACCGAGCCTACCCGCCTGCGACCGGATACGACGCCGGAAGCCGTCACCCAAGAGGCGGCGGAGCGGTTCGGAGCGCTGGCGGCGAGCCTGCAAGCACGGGACGTGGAGCCGCACCGGGCCGCGCACTTCCTGGTCCAACTGCTCTTCTGCCTGTTCGCGGAGGACGTGGGCTTGCTGCCACGCCGGCTCTTCACCGACCTCCTCACCAACTCGGTGCGGCACCCTGACCGCTTCGCCTCCCGCATCGAAGGGCTCTTGGTCGCCATGCGCGACGGGGGCGACTATGGCTCCGTTGCCCTCGATCGCTTCAACGGTGGCCTGTTTGCCGAGATCGCGGTCGAACCGCTGACCGCTGAGGAGCTAAGCACTCTGTCTGAAGCTGGCCGGCTCGATTGGGCGAGCGTGGAACCGGCCATCTTCGGCACGCTCTTCGAGCGCTCGCTCGATCCGAGCCAGCGGGCGCAGCTCGGGGCGCACTACACCGGCCGGACGGACATCGAGCGGGTGGTCGAGCCGGTGGTGCTGGCGCCGCTACGCCGGCGCTGGGATGCGGTCAAGGCCGAGGCGGAGAAGCTGAAGGCACAGTGGCAGGCGGCGAGCGCGACGGCGACCCAAGAGCGCCGGCGGCGGCGCAGGGGAGACGCCGTCGCCAATGCGCGGACGGCGTTCGCCAATGTCCTCTTTGCCTTTCAAGAAGAACTAGCAGCGGTGCGGGTGCTCGATCCGGCGTGCGGCAGCGGCAACTTCCTCTACGTGGCGCTCGCTGGTTTGCAGGACCTCGAAAAAGAAGTCGTGACCTACGGCGTGGCGAGCGGGCTGCCGGCGATGCTGCCACGGGCGGGACCGGCCCAACTGGCCGGCTTGGAGGTCAATGCCTATGCGCGGGAGCTGGCCCAAGTCGTGGTCTGGATCGGCTACTTGCAGTGGATGACGAGTAACGGCTTCCAGGTCAACCGGGACCCAGTACTGGAGCCATTAGAGACGATCCGGCTCCAAGATGCCTTGCTCGACCGCTCCGACCCGGAGCACGCGAAAGAGGCGGAATGGCCGGCGGCGGATTTCATCATCGGCAACCCGCCGTTCTTGGGTGGCAAGAGGCTTCGGACGGAACTAGGGGATGCCTACGTTGACGACTTGTTCCGGGTCTTCGAGGGGAGGGTGCCGGCGGAAGCCGATCTAGTCTGCTACTTCTTCGAGAAAGCCCGAGTGGGAGTAGCAGAGAAGCATTCAAAGCGAGCCGGCTTGCTCGCGACGAACTCGATTCGTGGCGGGGTGAATCGAGAGGTCTTGCAGCGAATCAAGGCGAGCGGCGATGTCTTCATGGCTTGGGACGATGAGCCGTGGATTCTCAATGGTGCGGCGGTCCGAATCGCGATAGTTGGATTTGATGACGGCAGTGAGACAAGCAGGGTGCTCGACGGGACAATCGTGAGTGCTATCAGCTCAGACCTCACCGCAGGGGTGGATATCACCAGTGCCCCTCGGCTTGACGAGAACCGTGGCATGGCGTTCATGGGCGACACCAAGGGCGGGCCGTTCGAAATTCCAGACGAGATTGCGAGGAGATGGCTCGCTTTGCCAATGAATCCAAATGGGCGGTCAAATAGTGAAGTGGTCCGGCCCTGGGTCAATAGCCTCGATCTGACACGACGGCCACGACGAATGTGGATCATCGATTTTGGGACTAGCACGCCCGAAGGCGAGGCCGCACTCTTCGAGGCTCCCTACGAGTACGTGAGAACCCATGTACGGCCGATGCGAGCCGCTAACCGCCGGGCAAGCTATCGAGAGCGGTGGTGGCTGCACGTTGAACCACGATCAGGAATGCGAACTGCTTCAGAGGGGCTAGAGCGATTCGTAGTAACACCGACCGTAGCGAAGCACCGCTTGTTTGCCTGGCTGCCAGTGAAGGTTCTACCCGATCACCAACTCATCGTCTTTGCACGACAAGACGACTACTTCTTCGGCGTCCTCCACTCCCGCGCCCATGAGGTCTGGTCGCTGAGGATGGGGACCTGGCTGGGAGTGGGCAACGACCCGCGCTACACCCCGACTACCTGCTTTGAGACCTTCCCGCTGCCGTGGCCGCCGGGACAGGAGCCGTGGCGGGATGACCGGCTGCACGCCATCGCAAACGCGGCGCGGGAGCTGGACCAGAAGCGCCGCGCCTACCTCGATCCGCCAGATGCCACCGAAGCCGAGCTGAAGAAGCGGACGCTCACCAACCTCTACAACGAGCGGCCGGCGTGGCTCGACCACGCGCACGCCGCGCTCGACCGTGCCGTGTGGGCCGCCTACGGCTGGGACGACCCCGAGCCGGCGGCGGTGCCAGAGGATCAGATTCTTGCGCGGCTATTGGCGCTGAATCAGGAGCGAAGCAAGCACAGTTCAGCGCCGCTACCAATGTAGCGTAAACCTTGGCTGGGACATTCAGAACGGCGACTCCGCCTACTAGGAGACAAGACGTCAGAATTGCCAATTCTCGTGTTGTATCACCTCCAAGAGGCTCATGGGACGGATGCCGTACCGACGGCAGACGTAAGGGATTTTGGTCCCTCAGCAGCTCCCGGGCCCTCTTCGTTAACAACGATAAGCTTGCGGACCATTGCCAAAGCCACGACAAAACCGTCGGCCCCACCCTCGTTCCTCCTCGGCCGCGCCAATTTGGGATATTCCCGCATAACTCGCTTTAGAGCGTCCTCTTGCTCTCGATCAAAGGGAACAACGAAGTTCTTCTGTGCCTTTATCCACTCAGGTAGTTTATTTGAGTCGTCAGCGAGTTCTCGTAGGACAGCATCGCATATGACCGCTCTTCCCTCCGCTATGAGGCCCTCGAACAACGTCCAGAAAGCCGGAAAGTTGGCCTGTGGGTATGATCGAGCGGCAGCTTCAAGTAGGGAGCTGGTATCAAAGCAGTAGGCCGGAGGCTCGCTCATAGATCAAGAGTGAGCAATCGAGCGAGGCCGGGCACCGATTCTATTTTTGCATCTAGATACTGAGAGACATCGGCGGCATTAATCACGCGTTGCCCATAGGCATCGATGACTCTGGCTGTGTACCTCCGTCCGAGATCAGTCAGCTTTGTTGCGTAGTAGTTGCCGCCCTCGCTTGGTTCCGTGCTTCGATTGCGCTCGTACTGCCTGGAGTATTGGTGCAGTTTGGCGAAATACTGGTCCAGCGTGGCTCGGTGCAGACTGACCATCCTTCGAAGCAGCACGGGCCGGCTCACCCAATACCGTCTTGCAAGACGACTAATTAGCTCGTCAGGCCAGACGATTACGGAGTCAACATGTAGTTCCGCAAGTTCGCTATACATCGCATCAGCGGGCAGCAAGACCGCGCCTGCGACCGCATTGCAGAAGTCTTCGATGGGCGCAGTCTCTTGGAGGTCACAAATTCCACCCTCGTGCAGGAGTAAATGCGTTAGCTCGTGAACAAGAGTGAAGACCCGGGCGAGCACATAGTCGGCGCCATTAAGCACAATGGCCGGAAAAGGCTGGGTGCTGATGGAGTATCCCCGCATCTCAGCAACAGATACGTCACGGGCTTGGGCAACCAAAATGCCGTGGCGCTCGACAGCAGCGGTCCAGGATCGCAACGCCTGATAATCGGTTCTCCAACCCAGCTGGTCTGCAATACCCACGTCAAGCAATTTCCGGATGAGCTTCCCTGCATGCTCCGGCCCGGCCGAAGGATCAATTCTTAGCGAGATGGGGTCTGGTATCTCGTCGAGCGCTTCGGCGATTTCTATCGACACCTCGCGCTGGAGGCTCACCCACCGGTAGCTCTCGCGAAGGGATGGCGACCAAGATCGATCGGCATGCGAGAGCTTGGATCGAAAATCTGGAACTTCTAACTGAGGATTCTTTTCCACGTCCTGAGGCGGCTCAGAATAGTAGAAGGCGCAAAGCGGGTATTTGTACAGCGTCGCCATCTTGCAGAGCATTGCGTAAGTAGGCTGTGACTCCGAGTATGCGCCCGCCTCCCAAAGCCGCAAGGTTACCTCGCTGACTCTGAGCTTCTTGGCGGCTTGCTCAGTGGTGAAGCCGGCAGCCTCCCTTGCCCAAACAAGGACGGCCGGCTCTACATCGACCTTAATGCTGCGCATATCGGATCTCTCAGGGCTCCATCGTTGCTCTTGCTGGCTTAGTATCACGGTCGATATCGGTCGTCAATGCCTTCCGAGAAGCTTAGCAGTAGAGGCGGTCCAACTAGACCGCCTCTTAGGATTCCCGCTGTCCGCACTTGTGACAATGGATGGACGAACGGATTACCCGCACGCTTGATCGTCAGTCGCAGGCCGCACCGAGCGTTAGACGCTGCCTACGCCGCAACTGTAATGGACGGCTCTTCAATTACGCCGGCACCGCAGCAGGCGCGGCACATGACCGCCACCGGGTAGATGTCCATCGCGGTCGCCACGTTCATGGTGACGGTGCCGGCGCCACGACAGCGGGCACAGACAGTCGGCGCCGGGACGAACGGGGAGTGGGTGGCGGCGGGGGAGGACGGCTCGTTGTCGCCGTCCTCGACGGGAACGCTGCCAGCACCGTCGCAGACTTGGCAGTCGAAGCGGTAGGCGGCGCCGCTCTTGCCGATGACTGTTTCCCAGCCCCGACCGAAGCAGTAGCCACAAGGAGCGAGTGCCGGAGCCGGGGGCTCCGGCTCCGGGTCCAGCAATCCGAGGGCGAAGTAGAACGCGGCGCGGTGCTTGCAGACCGGATCGCCGTTGATCCCGGCCAGGCAGCTACAGCCGTGGGCCACCTCACCCGTGACCTCGATCTCGTAAGCAGTGGCCGCGTCGCTGCCGCTGGTGGCGATCCAGGCACCGGAGCCGGCCAGTTGCCGCACCTGGACGCCTTCGCTGATCGCCCGCTCGACCGCACTTTGCCACCGGGTCGGGGTCGCTTGCTGCTGCTGTCGGATGATCGTGGTTGCCATTGTTGTGAACTCCCTTCGTGCTACCGACCGAATCCGAGAGGCGTTGTCACTACCTCTTCTACACCCATATTACACCCTATTGTGTTGGGTGTCAATAGGGTGTAGAATATTCAGAGGCGCGATTCACCGAAGGGAGCGCGACGTGAAGACATTACGGGAGTGGCGGGCGGCCAGACTGCACAGCTCGAAGACACTGGCAACCGCGGCCGGCGTCTCAAACAAAACCATTCTGGCGATTGAAAACGGGCACCATCTGGCGACGTTCCGCACCATCGCGCGGTTGTCGGCAGCGCTCGACGTGAAGCCGGAAGAGGTGACGGAGTTCGCGGCGGCGATCGCCGAACGGGGAAAAGCCGCCGCGTGACGTAACCACGCGACGGCCCGACAACGCCTCTCCCTGGTCGGCAGGAAGAGACGGACGCATCGTAACATGGAGGACATCATGCCAAAGCGACGCGGCCACGGCGAAGGCAGTATCAAGCAACGGGCGGATGGGCTTTGGGAGGCTCGCGTCAGTCTGCCAGCGGGCAAACGCCGCTCGCTCTACGGCAAGACGCGCCGGGAAGCCCAGGAGAAGCTACGCGCCGCGCTCCGCGATCTCGACGCCGGACTCGACCTCTCCGCTGGCCGGCAAACGGTGGCCCAGTTCCTCGATCGCTGGCTTGAAGACACGGTGAAGCCGAACAAAGCGCCGAAGACCTACGCCAGCTACGCCGAAGTGCTCCGACTGCACGCGATTCCGGCGCTTGGTCGATACCAGCTCGACAAGCTGACTCCCCAGCAAGTCGCGGCACTGCTCAAAGCAAAGCAAGACGCCGGGCTGTCGCCGCGCCGGGTGCATCACATCCGGGCAGTGCTGCGGACCGCGCTGAATCAGGCGATGCGGTGGGGGCTGGTGATGCGGAACGCCGCCGCGCTGACCGAGCCCGTTCGACAGGCGCCACACGAAATTGAGCCATTGACGCCGGCTGAGGCACGGACCATCCTGGCGACTGCCGAAAGCCACCGGCTCGGCGCGTTGTTTAGCCTGGCGCTGGCACTCGGGCTACGACAGGGCGAGATTCTTGGTCTGAAGTGGGAGGACATCGACCTCGATGCCGGCACGCTCCACGTTCGCCGTGCCTTGCAGCGCATCGACGGCGCGCTGACCCTGAAGGAGCCAAAGACGGAGAAGAGCCGGCGCAAGTTGCACTTTCCGGCGTTTATGGTCGCCGCGCTGCGATTGCACCGGTACCGGCAAGCGTTCGAGCGGCAAGCGGCCGGCTCGCGCTGGACCGACTCCGGCATGGTGTTCACGTCCACAATCGGGACGCCGCTTGATCCGCGCAACGTCATTCGGGACTGGCACAAGCTACTCGCCGTGGCCGGCGTCACTCGACGACCGTTCCACACCTGCCGCCACACCGCGGCGTCCGTGCTACTCGCGCAAGGAGTGCCGCTCAAGGTCGTGCAGGAAGTGCTGGGACACAGCCTCTTGTCCACGACGGCTGACATCTATTCTCACCTGGCGCCGGCCGCATTCCAAGAAGCCGCCGCTGCGATGGAGCGCGCCCTGGCCGGCTGAGTCTTGGGGGTATTTAGAGCGTGTTGCAAAACCCTCGCTCGGCTTTGCCGGCCTCCCCCGCCGCGGCGTCACGGGGTGCGGCCCTCACGCAACCCGCCTTGCACCACCGGTGCCGGGTGCCGCCGGGCGCGGTCAGGCCGCGGGCGAGGAGCTTGCCGCCGGCGTTGCCCAGGTGCTCGGATCGCGCACAGCCTCGACAACCTGGCGGACCGCCTCGATGACCAGCTCCGGCTGGTCGATCTGGATGTAGTGCCCGCTCTGGCTCGCGACCACAAACCGGGCTCCCGGGACCAGCGTCGCCAGCGCTCGCTGGTGATCCGCACGTACCCGATCGAAGGTGTCGAACGGGTAATCGGGCGGCAGCGCGTCGGGTGGGATCTCGCTTTGCAGCGGGCGGCCGTAAGAGAGCACGACCAGCGGCATGGGGCGCAGCGGAGCGGTGGCCGCCGCTTCGCGCACCTGCGCGAAGCTCTCCTCGAAGTCGACCCACTCAAGCTCGGGATAGTCCTCCAGTCCAGCGGGCGCCTGCGTGGAGAGCTGGTGGTAGAGGTCCCACTGCGCGGGCGTAAGTGCCGCCTGGAGACCCTCCCACAACCCCTCGGGTAGAGCGTCGACCAGGACCAGGCCGGCGACCTCGTCCGGATAGGTGCTGGCATAGAGGCGGACGACCGGGCCGCCGAGAGAGTGGCCGACTAGGACGTACGGGCCGGGCACCTGAGCAGCGGCGAGGAGCCGGTGCAGGTCGCTCACGATGTCGCCAGCGGTGCGGGGCATGGGAACGGGGTCGCTGCGGCTGACGTGGCCGAGGTCGCCGATCGTCCCCGGTCGATCGTAGGCGCAGACGCGGGTGACGGCCGCAACGCCGGGCCAGACCGCGTCGCCCGCCGCGCCGGCCGGAAGGGCGACCGTGTCCCAGACCTCGGCGTTGTTGCGGTACCCGGCCTCGAGAACCACCGTTGGGCCGCCTTCGCCGCGGCACTCCAGGTACATCCGGCGGCCGCCGCCGATGTCCACCGGCCCGGCGACGTCGCCGCTCGCCGCGGTGGGCGAAGTGACGGCCGGCGTGGCCGACTGAGCCACGGCCGGGATCGGCGCGACGAGGAGCAAGGCGACCAGGCCGAGGACAGGGGGCAGGCGCACGAGGAGTCTCCCTCCGGGCTGCGGTCGCCGGGAGCACGGCCATCCGAGTCCCGGTCGTGGCGGCAGTGTACCACCTTACTCCCGCGGTCTTGGCTGTCAACCCGGCCGGCACTGCCGGCGAGCCGCGGTCGTCACGCCTCCATCGGAGCGAGGAAGCGGAGGCAGGTCAGCGCGCATGCCAGGTGGAGCAAGCCCTGGAGCAGGTCGGTCCGCCGCTCGTACCGAACGCCCAGGCGGCGGCAGCCGAGCAGCCACGCAAAGCTGCGCTCGACCACCCAGCGGTGCCGCCCCAGTCGCTCGCTGGAGTCGATCCCGCGGCGAGCGATCCGAGGGGCGATTCCACGGGCACGCAGCGCCCGGCGCTTCTCGGCCGAGTCGTACGCCTTGTCGGCGTGCAGCTTGGCCGGGCGCTTCCGAGGCCGCCCCGGTTTGCCGCGCGGGCCGATGATGGGCGGGATCGCGTCGATCAACAGGAGCAGCTGAGTAGAGTCATGAGCGTTGGCCGCGGACAGGCGAACCGCCAGCGGAATACCGTTCCGGTCGACCACGAGGTGGTACTTGGAGCCAGATTTGCCGCGGTCCGTGGGGTTGGGGCCGGTCTGCTCGCCCCCTTTTTGGCCCGGACGCTGGTGCTGTCCAGGCTCGCCCGGCTCCAGTCGACGGCGACCCGCTCGCCCAACCAGTTCAAGACGCGTTCGTGGAGCTTCTCCCACACTCCCGCTTCCTGCCAGTCCCGCAGGCGCCGCCAACAGGTCGAGCCGCTGCCGCAACCCAGCTCCCGCGGTAAGAATCGCCACGGGCAGCCGGTCCGCAGCACGAAGATGATGCCGGCGAGGGCGGCGCGGTCGGGAACGCGGGGACGGCCGCCCTTGGGCTTGGGCGGCTCCTTGGGCAAGAGGGGTTGGATGGCTTCCCAGAGGTCGTCGGGGACAAGGAACAGGTTCTTCATGGGCGACATGATGCCACGGCGGTAAGGTTTTGAAACACGCTCTTAATAGTTTTGGGGTAGAAATTGGGGTAGTAATTTGAAGAGTGCCGGCCAGATTACCGGGCCTGCACTCTATATTTGGCTCCAATTCGAGGAATTTGAGGGGGTGCCTTACGGGGCACGATCCCGCAACCTCCGGTTCCACAGACCGGCGCTCTGCCAATTGAGCTAAAGGCACCATGGGGCGAGGGTGAGTGAAGGGGAGTAAGCCGAGTTCTGTTCGTGATGGT
>JALZJP010000103.1 GCA_030859715.1 Chloroflexota bacterium | reverse complement strand
CGCGATTCCCAGCGGAACCAGCGGGCCACGATGATCAGGGCCAGTACCCCATAGCCAAGCAAGCCCACCAAGTTGATCCAGACCGCGTGCAGCGCCTGATCGGCGGTCAGGATCGGCCGCAGCAGATCGACCAGCAAGGCGGCGGGCGACCATTGGGCGATGCGTTCCAGCCAATCGGGGAAGGCGGCGATCCCGATCACGAGGTTGCTCAGAAACAGGAGCGGGAAGTAGATCATGTTGCTGAGCACATTGGCCGCGCTGGCGGTCGGCGAGGCGGCGGCCAGGGCCTGCCCGAGCAGGAGAAAGACCACCCCGCCCACCAGCGTCACCAGCAGCGCCGGGATCAGAGTGTCCCAGCCCGGCCGGACGCCGAAGACGATCATCGCCACGGCCACGATCAGCGCCGATTGCAGCATCACCAGCCCGAGCCGGACGACCGTGTAGGCGGCGACCAGATCGGTCACCGGCAAGGGGGCGGCCCGCAGCCGCAACAAGACGCCGCGATCGCGCATGGTCGCCAGCCAGGTGGCGTCACCGGCGAGCCCGGCGGTCATGATGTTCATCACCAGAACACCAGCCATCAACCAGGCCGCGATCACCCCCGGCGCCGCGCCGGCACCAAGGTTCGCCGCTCCCAAGACCAGGAGCAGACCGATCGGGAAGACGAAATACCAGAACAGCGTCTCCCGGTCTCGGAGATTCATCAGGCCGAACATCCGCGTCAATACCGCAAACCGTCGCATCGTCGTCTCCTCTGGTTTCGATTCATTCGCAACGTGACCGCGAAGTCGTTACGCCGCGTCCGCCACGTAATCCTCGACCGGCTCCGCCAACCGGCGCTCCGCTAGGGCCAAGAACACATCTTCCAAGTTCGGATCGCGCCGGGCGGCCTCGGCGGCGGCCAGCGGCGGCGCGTGGCGTTCGATCAGCGCCGCCGGCGTCCCCAGCGCGACCAGCCGGCCGGCGTCGATAATGCCGACCCGGTCGCAGAGTACCTGGGCCTCTTCCATGGAATGGGTGGTGAGCAGGACGGTCCGTCCTTCGTCCCGCAGCCGCTCGATGGCGCCCCAGACCCCGCGCCGGGCCTGGGGATCGAGTCCGGTCGTCGGCTCGTCCAACAGCACGATCATCGGGTTGTTGACGACCGCCAGGGCCAGGGCCAGCCGTTGTTGCTGGCCGCCCGAGAGCTGGCCGGGCCGGGCCTCCGCCTTGGACTCCAAGCCGAATCGCTCCAGGAGCGCCGCGATTTCATGTGAGGATGGAAACTGCTCATAGAGCGCGGCAAACAGCGCGACCGTCTCCCTAACGCGCAGCATCGGGAAGAGCGCGGTCTTCTGCAACTGGACCCCGAGCCGGCGTTTGACGGCAAACGGCTCCCGCGCCACGTCGAGGCCATCGACCAGAATGGTGCCGGCGTCTGCCCGGCGCAGGCCCTGGATAGCGGCCAAGGTCGTCGTCTTGCCGGCGCCGTTGGGACCCAGCAGGCCGAAGACCTCGCCCCGCCGAATTTCGAGGCTGAGCCCATCGACAACCGCGTGGTTGCCGAACTTAACCCGTAGGTCCTGAATGTTGATCATGACGTCGTGTGTCACTGTCGTGCCCTCTCCGTGTGATTGGGAAACCGTGTTGTTTCCCCCGCTCTCAATCTAGCGATCGCGGGGATGGGCCACCAGTGCCGGACGGCATGCCGTCCGGGGTGACTTTCGTCACTCCATTCGGCAGGCGACGGTCGCCAAGTGGAGCAACGAGCGAACGCGGCGTCGCCCACGATCGGGCCAAGCGGCGAAGGAAACCAGGTTTCGAGCGTGGCGACGTTCTGGCAAGCGGCTCAGCCGGACGGCTCGCTCGCGGTGCCATCCCGTGTGGACCGGTCCGGCACGGTGCGTAAGACCAGCCAGCCGGCAATGCCGGCGATCAGCGACCCGGCGAGAATGCCGAGCTTGGCCGCGTTGGTAACGTCAGCCGCGGTGAAGGCGAGCCCGGTAATGAAGATGGACATCGTGAAGCCGATCCCGGCCAGCAGGCCGAGCCCCCCGATCTGTCGCCAGGTGACTTCGGCCGGGAGGCTGCTTAGGCGAAGGCGAACCACCAACCAGGTCGCCGCGATGATGCCGACCGGCTTGCCGAGCACGAGGCCGCCGACGATCCCCAGGAGGATTGGGTCCGTCACCGCGGCGCTCAGGTCGGCCGGCAACGTCACCCCCGCGTTCGCCAGCGCAAACAGCGGCACAATACCGTAGGCAACCCAGGGATTGAGGCCATGCTCGAGCTGTTGCAACGGGGTCTCAGCCCGCGACGCCGAATCGTTCAGGCGGTGGATGATGGTCTGCTGGGCGTGATTGCTGAGCACCGATGCCGCCGGGCTGCTCGCCTCCGCCAGATCGTCCAGCAGCCGCCGCCCCTCACTCACCAACTCCAACGGGTGAATCCAGGTCCGCACCGGGATCATGAACGCGACGAGGACACCGGCCACCGTGGCATGGACGCCGGAGGCAAAGACCGCCAGCCAGACGCCGACCCCGAGCACGGCATAGACCGCCGGCTGGCGAACGCCGGCCCGGTTGGCCACGAATAGGGCCACGAGGAGAGCGGCTGCCGCGAGCAACGGCGTCACCTCCATGCCGCCGGTGTAGACGAGGGCAATGACCAGGACCGCGCCGATATCGTCGATGATCGCCAGGGCGGTCAGGAAGATCCGAGCCCCGATCGGGATCCGGTCGCCGATCACCGCCAGCACGCCGAGGGCGAACGCGATATCGGTCGCCATCGGAATTGCCCACCCGTTGCTCCCCGCTGCCCCGGCGTTGAAGAAGACGTAGATCAGGGCCGGGACCACCATCCCACCCAGCGCCGCCGCGATCGGCAGCGTGGCGCCGCGCCGGGTGCTCAGCTCCCCGACCAGGATCTCCCGCTTGATCTCGAGCCCGACCACGAAGAAGAAGAGGGCCATCAGGCCGTCGTTGATCCAATCCCGCAGGGAGTGGACCAACTCGACCGTGCCGATCGTGATGCTGGCGTCCAGGTTCCACAGCCGGGAGTAGCCGTCCGCCCACGGCGAATTGGCCCAGACCAGCGCCACCACCGTCGCCAGCAGCAACAGAATACCGCCCGACACCTGATCGGCCACGAAGGACCGGAACGGCGACAGCGCCCGGTAGAGCGGCAGCCCGCGATTCGTCGTCTGGAGCAGAACGGAATCATCGAGCGGTTGCGGCACGCGGGCGCTCCTTGGACGTGGACACAACACAAAAGGACGTACCAAAATGGCAGTCCCCTCCGTCAGCCAGGAGGATACGGGGAACCTGGCATCCCCAACGGCGTCGCGCCAATTGAGCGGAAGCATACCAGGTCGGCGTGTCGGATCGAGATTTCGGTCGTGCGCAACAGAATTCCACTTAATGCTCCGCCGTCGCCCAGGGGGCGGGCCAGGGCCGAGGGCACCCCATCCCCGCTCCCGCCGCGCCGCCGTTTATCGGCAGGCAACGGCCCGCGGGGCACGACTAGAACGCGAAGTAGCGCAGCCAGACGTAGAGACTGGCCACCACCAGGCTGACCAGCGCAAACGGCAACCCCACCCGGGTGAACCCCCAAAACCCGATCGGTTCGCCCCGGCGCTCGGCGATCCCCACCGCCACCACGTTGGCCGAGGCGCCGACCATCGAGCCGTTCCCGCCAAGACAGGCCCCGAGCGCCAGCGCCCACCACAGCGGCGTGACCGAGGCATGGGTCGCCAGCGTCGCATCATCCAGGCCGGCCAGGTCAGGGAAGAGGAGCCGGGCCACCGAGAAGGTGAGTGGGATGAGCGTCGCCACCGCGGGTATGTTGTCGACGATCGCCGAGGTGATGCCGGCGAACCAGAGCAGGACGAGCGCGGTGACCAGGATGTTGCCGCCGGTGAGGGCGACCGCGCCCCGCGCGATCCGATCCAGCAGGCCAATCTGCTCGATCCCGCCGACCACGATGAAGAGCCCAATGAAGAAAAAGATCGTCGGCCACTCCACTTCGGCGAGCACGTCGTGAAGATCAACCCGGCTCAGCAGGAGCAGCAAAATGGCGCCGAACATCGCGATCGTGCCGGCCTGATAATGGAGCGCGCCGTGCAGGATGAAGCCCAGGATCGTGAGGCCCAGCACGATGAGCGCCCGGCGAAGCAGCCGGCGATCGCCGAGATGGACATGGGCGCTGGCGTGCTGCAAGGCCAGTTGCGCCTCCGCCGTGGGAATGCCGAGGCGCCCGTGCCCGCGGTAGATGAGCCAGAACCCGCCAAGCATCAGGATCAGCAGCACGAGGACGACCGGCCCGAGGTTGGTGATGAAGGCGAGGAAATCGAGCCCGGTGGCGCTGCCAATCAAAATGTTCGGCGGATCGCCGATCAGGGTAGCGGTGCCTCCGATGTTACTGGCGATAACCTCGGTAATCATGAACGGCCGCGGGTCGAGCCCGAGGTCGTCACAAATGGCGATGGTGACCGGCACCATCAGCAGGATCGTGGTCACGTTATCGAGAAACGCGGAGCCCACGGCGGTGAAGAGCGAGAAGCCGACGAGCAACCGCCACGGATCGCCCTTGACGGCGATGGCGGTCCGCCAGCCCGCGTAGCGGAAGATGCCGGTGCGTTTCAACACGTTGACGATAATCATCATCCCGACCAGGAGAGCGATGGTATTGGCGTCGATCGCCTCCAGCGCCTGCTGCTGGTTCAGCACGCCGAAGGCGATCATCAAGCTGCCGCCCGCCAGCGCCACGACCGTGCGGTCGAGCCGCTCACTGATGATGACCGCGTAGGTGATCAGAAAGATCGTCGTGGCGACCGTGATCTCCGTCATGCCCCTACTTCCCTCGCTCGGCCGTCAGGTGAGCGCGCCGCGCAGCAAAAGGGACCGCCTTTTGGCAGTCCCTCCCCATCAGCCGCGCGGGTACGGGGTACGCGGCGCCCCCGGCGCTGCCTTAGCGCCCATGCACCACTGAGTATACCCGACCCGCGGTCACTCGATGCTCCATGTCTTCGTGCTGCCGCCCGCCGGTTGGAGATGCCAGAACCAGGCGGATTGCTGTTCATCGGCAGGCGATTCCGGTCGCTGCTACAATTTGACGCATGGATCACGACGCGGCACGGTATCTCACCAAGGCCGAAGAAAGCCTGGCCTCGGCGGAGAGCGATTTCGGCCACGCCCGCTATAATAGTTGTGCGAACCGCTGCTACTACGCCTGTTTTCAGGCAGCGATCGCGGCGCTTTTACGTGAGGGCATCCGTCCCACGGGTCGCTGGGGTCATGACTATGTACAGGCTCAATTCGCCGGTCAGCTCGTCCACCGACGCAAGCGGTATGCTTCCGAGTTTCGGACCACGCTCGTTGAGACATTTGCTTTGCGCCGCATAGCGGATTACAGCACGGATTCCGTGAGTCGAGCTGAAGGCAGACGAGCGTTGACGCAGACGAGCGCCTTCACCAAGGCGATTGCCGGGAGAGCAGACACATGAGGCTGATGGAAGGGGTTGAAGTCACCAAGACTCCGCGGATCAAAGCCGCCTTGGCCGAACTCCAACAGATGATTGCTGAGCGGTACCCAACCGCAACCTTCTCGGACTCAATCGGCACCGACCCGATCGGTTTCTACCTTGATGCAACGGTTGACATCGACGACACCGACGAAGTATGGGAGCTCATCGTCGACCGCCTTGTTGACATCCAGGTCGAAGACGAGTTGCCCATCCATGTCTCCCTGCATCAGACCCCCGAGCGCGAGAAGGAGGCGTGGCGCGAGTATCTGGCGGCGCGAGCGGCGGCGAAAGAGCGCGAGGCGCGGGTGTCGCGAGCCGTCACCGCGGCCTTGGCGCTGCCAGATTAGGGTTTCACCATCTGGAGGAAGCGTTGGGTCCGCTCGTGGGCCGGGGCGGTGAAAAAGCGGTCCGGCGGCGCTTCTTCGATGATCTCGCCCTCGTCCATCATCACGATCGCGTTGGCCGCCTCGTGCGCGAAGCGCATCTCGTGACTGACCACGATCATCGTCATCCCCTCGGCCGCCAGCTCCTCCATCACGTCGATCACTTCCCGCACCAGCTCGGGATCGAGGGCCGAGGTCGGCTCGTCGAAGAGCATCACCCGCGGCCGCACCGCCAAGGCGCGGGCGATCGCCACCCGCTGCTGCTGGCCGCCGGACAGCTCGTGCGGATAGCGTCCGGCCCGGTCCTGCAGCCGGACCCGCTCCAGGAGCGCCATCGCCTCCGCCTCGGCTTGCCGCTTCGGCGCGCGGCGGACATGCATCGGTCCGACCATGACGTTTTGCAGCGCGGTCAGGTGCGGGAAGAGGTTGAAATGCTGGAACACCATGCAGAGTTGCGAGCGATACGGCGCCAGCCCGCGCTCCGTGCCGCCCCCGGCCCCAACCTTCCAACTCACGTCACGCTGATCGAGGACCACCCGCCCGGCATCGACCGGCTCCAACAACGCCAAGCAGCGTAAGAACGTGCTCTTGCCCGACCCGGACGGCCCGACGATTACCTTCACCTGGCCCCGCGCCACCGCCAGCGAGACGCCGCGCAAGACCTCGAAATCGCCGTACCGCTTGACGAGGTTATCCGCCTCGATCATCGGCCCGGCCTCGGCGGGCAGGGTGGGAGCGGGGTCGATCCTCATCGGTTCACCGTCACGATCGCGGGCACGGCGGCGCGGCGCCCTTCCGCCCGCGAGGTCCATTGGTAGCGGCGCTCCAGCCGGCTTTGGAGGAGCATGAAGATGCTGACGATGAGCAGGTACCAGACGGTGGCCGCGGTGTAGAGCTCGGCGAAGCGGAAATTGACCGACACGGTCTGGCTGGTGATCGTCAGCAATTCCCGTAACGAGATGACCGAGGCCAGCGAGGTCAGCTTGAGCAAGGTGATGAACTCGTTGCCGGTCGGCGGGATGATGACCCGGATCGTTTGCGGCAGCACGATCAAGCGAAAGACCTGGCCGCTGGTCAGGCCGAGCGTCTTGCCGGCCAGGACTTGCCCCTTATCGACCGCGTTTAGCCCGGACCGGATGATCTCGGCCATGTAGGCCGCCTCGTTCAGGGCCAGGGCGACGAACGCGGCCAGGAACGGCGAGAACCACGGATCGCGCAGGCTGGGGATGAGCTGCGGCAGCGCGTTCCAGACAAAGAGCAACTGCAGCAACGTGGGGATGGCGCGGAAGAGCCAGACATAGGTGGCGGCCACCCAGCGCAGGGGGGCGATCGGCGAGGCCCGCAACAGGGCGACGCCCAGGCCGATCACGATCGCCGCCGCTTGGGCGGCGGCGGCGAGCCCGATCGTCAGCGCCGCCCCGGAGACAAACGCCTCCGAGGTCAGCGCATCAACGAAGATCTGCCAGTCGAACTCCATCGCGGTTTCCGCATCCCTGAACGGTCGTCCCGATCCGCGTTAGGCGTCCGGCGTCGCCTCCGCCGCGGCGTCGCTCTCAAACTCGTTGAACTCGACCCCCTCGAGCGGCAGGTTCCAGGTCTCGGCGATCATGGTGGTGGCGCCATCGGCGCGCATCGCCTCGACCGCGTCTCGCAACGCCGCCGACAGCTCCGGCGAGTCCTGCCGGTGGTAGATGCCGAAGGTCTGGGGCTCGTCATACGTGTAGGCGATCTTGAACTGGTCAGGCTGGGCGATCGCCCGGAAGGCGGCTTCGGTATCCTGCGTGATCGTGGCATCGGCCCGGCCGACGATCAGTTGCTGGATCGCGTCCGTCTGGTCCGGGTAGAGCTGGATGTCGATGGCGGGGCTGCCGGCCGCCTGCACCTCGTCGTTCAGGGCGTTCATGATCTCGACGTAGTTGGTGCCGGACTGGACGGCGACCGTCTTCCCGGCCAAGTCCTCCGGCGCCGTGATCTCGTCATTGTCGGCATTCGTCATCAGCACGACCGAGCTGTTGTAGTAGGGCTGGGCGGCAAAGGTTTCCAGCCGCTCGGCGGTGAGGTAGATGCCGCTGGCGACGACGTCGCAGCGGCCGGCCTCCAACGCCGGCAGCAGGCCGGTGAACTCGGTCGGGATATGCTGGACCTCGACCCCCCACCGGGCGCCGATCTCATTGATCAGGTCGATGTCGAAGCCGACCGGCGTCGTCGCGTTCTGATCCTCAAAAAACTCCATCGGCGGAAACGAGGGATCGACACAGTTGGTGAGGACGCCGTCATCACCCACGATCGCCGCCAGGTCCGCCGGCGGCGTCGCCTCCTGGGCCAGGCCGGCCGAGACGAGCAGCGCGCCCGCCACGAGCGAGGTCAGGACGCCGGGCACCAGCGCCCGGCGGCCACGGGGAACGAGCTTCATGGGATTCGCCTCTCCGTTCAGTGACGCCGGGCTCGTGCCGTGCGGCGCCAGCCAATACAATCGTGGAAACTGGGGACGATTCTACCTGGTCCGGGCCGCTGGCGGAACCTGGTCCTGAGCGCGCCACACGAAGCAGTCGCATGGAGGGGAGCGCGGACCGATGGCTGACGATGAGATGACGCTGTTGGAGGCGCTGTGGTGGTGGGGCGTGCCGTCGCTGTTCCGGTGCCCCGTCAACCCCGACCCAACGCAATGCGATATCGCCCTGGTCGGCGTGCCGCACGCCGCCGGCAATGGCTCGACCGAGCGAGATCAGCACCTGGGACCGCGGGCGGTGCGCAACGTCTCCGCCCACAACCGGCGGCTGCACAAGGCGTTCGGCTACTTCTCACCCTGGGAGGCCTGCCGGATCCACGACCTCGGCGACGTGCCGCTGCCCGAGGCGATGGCGAACGAAGCCTGCATCGAGCGGATCAGCCGCTACTACCGTCGCCTCGCGGACGCCAAGACTCGCGTCGTCTCCATCGGCGGCGACCACTCGATTTCCGGCGCCATCCTGCAAGCGATCGCCGGCGAGGGCTCGGCCTTGACCGAAGGAAAACCGGTGGCGCTGATTCATATCGATGCCCACACCGACACCTACGAGAACATCGAGCACTGGATGGGGGCCCGCAAATCGGCCGCCCACTGGGCCGCCTACACGGTGCGCCAGGGCAACGTCGATCCCGCCCGGAGCACCCAGCTCGGCATCCGGGGCAACACCCGCTCGGCCAACTGGCTCGAAACCTCGCTCAACCTCGGCTACGACCTGATCGAGATGGAGACGTATCGTGAGCTGGGGCCGGCGGCGACCATCGCCCGCATCCGCGACCGGGCGGGCGACGGCCCGGTCTATGTCTCGTTCGACCTCGACTCGCTCGACCCCAGCGTCGCCCCCGCCGTCTCGAACCTGGAAGCGGGCGTCACCGGCTTCAGCATCGACGAGGCGAACGCGATCCTGCACGGCTTGCGCGGCCTCGACATCGTCGGCGCCGACGTCGTCTGCCTGATGCCGACCAAAGACCAGCCCAACCAGATCACCGCCATGGTCGCCGCCCACCTGATGTTCGAGCTGACGAGCCTGATCGCCGACCGGATCGCATCTCAACATTAGCGCCATGCGAAATGGGGCGACGGTATTGCCGATGTTCAATGTCCATTATCCCTCGAAGAGTGGCGGGCACTACAATTGCGTTTCGCGCCGAGAAAGGGCTCTATTGATGCTGAGGCCGTACCGAGATAGCGTGATGGCCGCGATCCACGAGACTGCATCTGGTCTCCACGAAATCGACGCGCTCGATATGCAGACGATGCGGGAGCTCGACGAGTTGTGCTTGACACCAGTTCGCCCGATGGCGGGCGTTGACGTTCGCGCCCCGCGGGAGCGGATCAGTGAGGCGGACGACAAGGACGAATCCGGCTGATCGCGAGCGCGGCCGCGCCTACTTCTACGCTTGACGGGCGAACTGTCGCGGTATATAGTCATCTGGGAATATAGCCGACGAGCAATTTATGATGGCCGCGCCGTTGGAGCAACTGAATCTCGTCTTCGGCGCCCTTGCCGATCCGACGCGGCGCGCCATCCTGACCCGGCTCGTCGCGGGCGAGGCCACGGTGACTGAGCTCGTGACGATGTTCGAGCTGAGCCAACCAACCATCTCGAAGCATCTGAAGGTGCTCGAGCGCGCCAGCCTCGTCCGGCGCGGCCGCGACGCCCAATTTCGTCCCGTGCGCCTGGAGGCGGCGCCGCTCGCGGGCGCCGCCCAATGGCTCGGCGATTACCGTCGCTGCTGGGAAGAGAGCCTCGATCAACTTGACGAGTACGTGCGAGACCTGAAACGAAGGGAAGGGATCGAGTGAACCAAGGCGAGCGCCCGAATGAGCCGGCCGCCGATCGCGAGGTCGTCATCACCCGCGTGTTCGACGCCCCGGCGCGCCTATTATTCGAGGCGTACAGCACGCCGGAGCACGTCACGACGTGGTTCGGCCCCAAAGGCTGGCCCCTCACCCTGTGCGAGATGGACTTCCGGCAGGGCGGGCGGTTCCGCTTCGCGATGACGGGGCCGGACGGAGTGCGGGGCACGCCTTTTGGCGGCGAGTATCTCGAAATCGTGCCGAACCGGAGGATCGTCTACGACAACGCGCTAGAAACTCCCGATGCCGAAAAGATGGTCGTCGCGATCGACTTTGACGAGAACGATGGACGGACGACGCTCACCATCCGTACGCTGTTCGCCTCGGTGGCGATGAAGAACACGCATCTGGGCATGGGGTACGTGCAAGGCGTCGGCTCCGGCCTCGACCAGCTCGCGGCCGTGGTCGCGGCAGCCCACCGGAAGGAGCGCATGTGACGCATCGTTGGCCGCGCCCTGTCCGCCCGCGCCGCGCGGCGACCAGGCGCACAAACGCAATGGAGCGGGTCGCATCGGGGCGACCCGTGTGGCGGCTCCCCTACCGAGCAGCACCCCCGGAGGTCAGACCGTTGGCACCACTCCAGGTTTCGTGTTCCCACGACCACCGTTCCGCGATCTTATCCGAGGACTGCCCCATGCCCCGGCGTGAACAACTCCCGGCCACGGCGTCATCCGTCATCGGCATCACGCGCCTCAACCGGCGGCGCGTCCTGCGGCGCTCGGCCATGGGACTCGCCCTACCCGCCGCTCTAGCGGCGACCGGATGGTCAGCGACCCCGGCCGGTGCCCAATCCGCCGCCACCCCGGCAACGACCGGGGCGGCCGACAGCGGCTACGTCACCATCGGGGATCTCGAGTTGTACTACGCGCGCTACGGCGGTGGCGCGGCGACGCCGCTCCTCCTGCTCCACGGCGGCTTGCTTACCAGCGACATGGCCTTTAGCGCGATGATTCCGCAATTGGCGCGGGCCCGCCCGGTCATCACCGTCGATTTGGAGGGACACGGCCACACCGCCCTCGTCGATCGCCCCCTTTCCTTTGATCAGATGGCCGATGATGTCGCCACCTTGCTCGGCGAGCTGAGTATCGATCAGGTCGATGTCTTCGGCTACTCCGTGGGCGGTGCCGTTGCTTGGCAGCTTGTGTTCCGCCACCCCGGGCTGGTGCGTAAGCTGATCGTCGCCTCGGCGCCGTTCGCGAGCGAGGGCTGGGCGCCGGAGATCTTTGGTGCCATGGCGTCGCTGGGCCCCGATGCCGCCGCCGCGATGGAGGCGACGCCGCTCTATACGGCCTATGCCGCCGTCGCCCCCAATCCCGGCGATTGGCCGGAGCTGGTGACGAAGGTGGGCGAGCTGAACACCGGGCAACCATATGACTGGAGCGAACAGATCGCGGCGATCACGGTCCCGACCCTGTACATCGTCGGTGATGCCGACAGTGTGCTGCCCGAGCACACGGTCGAGCTGTTCCGGCTGCTCGGGGGCGGCGTGGTCGGAGACTTAGCGCCGCTGCCGACCGCGCAACTAGCGGTGCTGCCGGGGACGGGGCACTCGGCGGTGCTATTGCGCGTCGACGTACTGGTGCCGCTGATCATCGACTTCCTCGATGCCTCCATACCCGAAGACCAGTAATCGGCACGAAGCGTTGAGTCGCCTCGAGCGCTCGGCGAGGGCGACCCGCTCAGGACGGAGCCGGCCGGGAGCCGAGGCCGAGGGCGGCGAGGGCGGCGAGCAGGGTCGCGGCGGCGAGGCCGGCGAAGACGGGGCGGTAGCTCCCGGTGGCCGCGTAGGCAAGCCCGGCGCCGACGGGGGCCAGGGCGGCGGCGCCGCTGACAAACAGGGCCAGGGTGCCGTTGATCGCGCCAAAGTGGGCGCGGCCGTACCGCTCGCCGACGATCGTCGCCCGCATCAGCGACATCGCCCCCCTCCCGGCGCCGAGCAGGATGACGGCGGCGATCACGCCGGCTGGCTGGTTCCAGCTCAGTAAAACGACGAGGGCCACGGACTGGAGGGCAAGGACGATCGCCAGGATCCAGACTTGCGGCCAGCGCCCACCAACCATGGTGACGACCACCCGAGACACGACTTGCATCGCTCCGATCAGTCCGGTCACGGCGGCCGCGAAACCCGCCGAGTAGCCGCTGAGAATCAGATACGGGATCAAATGGACGCCGACCGCGACGGTGGCGAGCATGCCCAGGAAGAACGCCGTCGCCAGCAGCCAGAAGCCGGGATCACGAAGCGCCGCGCCGCCTTCGATCCCGGCCACCACCGCCGGTCCGCCGTCACCGGCATCCGGCATCGCCGCGCCATCGACCTGGAGGCCGAGATCCTCCGGCCGGCGCCGCAGGAACAACGCGTGCGCCGGCAGCGTGGTGACGGCGACCAGCACCGCCAGGGCAACCAGCGCCTCGCGCCAGCCCAACCGCTCCACCAGCCAGGCGGTGAGGGGCAGGAAGATCGTGCTGGCGAAGCCGGCGACGATCGTCAACAGCAGAAACGCCCGGCCGCGGCCACGCTCGAACCAAGCGGTGACGACGGCGAAGGCCGGCTCATACAGGGAGGTCGCCAGCACCAATCCCATCCCAACCCAGAGCAGGTAGTAGATTGGGATCAGCTCGACCCGCGACCACGCCACCAACAGCACGACCCCGAGCGCGGCGCCGGCGCTCATCAGGAGCCGGCCGCCGTGCCGGTCGACGCGGCGCCCGACGAAGGGAGCCGAGACGCCGGACACCAGCAGCGCCACCGAGAACGCTCCGGTCAACACCGCCGGCGACCACCCCAGCTCCCGCTCCATCGGGATCAGGAAGACCGAGAACGCGTAGTAGAAGACGCCCCACGAGATCGTCTCGGTGACGGCCAGTGTCGCCGCGACCACCCACCCGTAGTAGTACCGGCCGCCACCCAACGGCCAAAGGTTACGCATCGGCTGCTTTCCCGCCCCACCCGCGAACACGGTCGCTCAACTCAACTCCTTGAGGATGGCAGATCGGCGGCGGCCCCGCTCGTGGCCGCCGCTTGCGGCAAACCATTGGGTATCGGAACATCAGATAATGCGGCAAGGGTACAGCGGCGAAGGCCCGCATCGCTCCTACTGTCTGGACCCTGCCGCGCTGGATGTGCTCGCCGCCTATGTGGCCGGGCTCGGGCAACGAGCTCGTTCGTGGGAGGAGCTGGTGGAAACGATCGACGTGACGGGCGGCATGACAATCCGGCAGGCGACGGTCGCGGACGCCCCGGCGATCGCTCACATCTATAACCAGGGGATCGAAGATCGCGTCGCCACGCTGGAGACACAATTTCGGACGGCGGCCGAACGCGCCGAATGGATCGCCGCCCGCGGCCGGCGCCATCCCGTACTGGTCGCGGTCAACGGCGACGGCGTTGTGGGCGGCTGGGGCTCACTCAATCCGTTCAACCCCCGCCCCGCCTACGACCACGTCGCCGATTTCTCGGTCTACGTCGCCCGTGAGCAACGTGGCCAACGGATCGGCGACGCCCTGCTGGCCGCCATCGAGGGCCGGGCGCGGACCCTCGGCTACCACAAGCTGGTCCTCGCCGCCTTCCCCACCAACGCGCCGGGGATGCGCCTCTACGAACGCCACGGCTTCGCCACCGTCGGCATCTACCACGAGCACGGCAGGCTCGACGGCCGCTGGATCGACGTCATCGTGATGGAAAAGCTGCTCACCTGAGAAGCGTATTGGGACAGAATTAGCCAAACTTCAGCGTCTAGAGCGGTTCTCATAAAAGTTGACGTGATGCAGCATAGCCGCAATGGGCGAACCAGGCGGCGGCATGCTGGCTGGTGATCGTGAGCAGGGCCGCCGTGATCGCCTGGTCGAGCTCAGCCCGGGTGC
>JALZJP010000100.1 GCA_030859715.1 Chloroflexota bacterium | reverse complement strand
CGGCGAAGGAGCTCGTTGACCGGTTTCGGGAGGCCGTGGAGATCTGTGATCTCCTCTTTACGCGGGAGGTCAGCAGCTACGACGGCGCCTACTACCAGCTCCGTGAGGCTCCCTTCCGGCCGCCGGCCGTGCAGCGCCCGCGGCCTCCCTTTACCCTCGGCGCCCATGGGCCGAAGATGCTGCGGATTGTGGCCCAACATGCTCAGCGCTGGAACTCGACCGGCACGGTGAGCGAGATGCGACAGCGCAACGCGATCCTGGACGAGCAGTGCGCCGCGATCGGGCGCGACCCGGCCACGATATTGCGTTCTCACCTCTATGTCCCCAGCCTCCTGCCCGAGGAGCGGCCGTGGGATTCGCCGGACGCGTTCCTCGATTTCGTGGGACGGTTCCGGGAGGCCGGGGTGACCGAGCTCATCGTGCAGCCCCCGGCGCGGGATACGCTGGCGACAATCGAGCGCGTGGCCCCCGATGCGCTTCTCGCGGCGCGCCAAGGAGGAGTTGGCTAAGCCGAATGGAGACCGACATGGCGTACAAATCGACCGAGGAGATGGTGCGCCGGGTCCGGCCCTTGCTGGACCGTCTGGCGGTGGAGTCGATTGACCGGGCTCGCTTGCTGCAATACCTGGCTGCCCGCGCCGGTGTCGCCTGGGGCGCTTTGGAGCTGGTGAGCGAGGTGGAGACCGAGCCGCAACCGGGCACCACCTCGCGCGTCTTCATCTTTCGCGATTGCGTCTCCCGCGTCGAGCACCCAATCCCCTACCCATCCTGTCTGGATATCGCCATCGAGCCGATGGTCCGGGCCGAATACGAGCGGCTGGCGATCGACCGGCCGCTGACGATGATGGCGGAGCCGCTCTTCCGGCACTTCTATGGCGCGTACTGCGAGTCGTGCCGGTGGCGTGGCGAGGAGCATGCCCAGATCCACCGGGAGTGTCGCTACGCCGGCTACCCAGTCAACTTCGAGCCGATGGCCGACCAGAAACCATCTGACTGAGAGGACGTTTCTATACCCGCCGGGCGTGGCAGCGTGGCAGCATCCCGGCCATGAAGCACCAAGCCCTCGGCCCCGACGATCTGTGGGCCGCCGTCACCTGGAGCCGGGCGGGCCTGGACAGCGAGGCGAGTCCTTCCCGTCCGAACGCTGCTTGCGCGTCCGGCCTACGGCGTGAAGTCCCGCTCGTAGAACCCGTCGGACAAAGCCGCCCGCAACGCCTTCCCGTCAACGACGACGTCGAAGCGGACGCGCTCCGGGCAGGATTCGTCGGCGCCGGCGCGGAAGCTGCCGTCCCCGAGCGGCACGAGCGGTTGCTCGTCGTCGAAGCCATAGGGCGCGACCGGGAAGACCAACCAGAGCTGCCCCTTTCGTTGCACCACCCGAAAGTTGGTCGCCCACGGGGTGTGGGCGCGATAGTGGCCCGGGAAGGCGTCCCATTCGGGGGGCGTGTCGAACGAGGTCGGACCCTGGTAGCGGTCGTTGACGTACCAGCCGGCGCCGTGGAACAGCTCGACGACTTCGCCCGCGTCCGCTTGTCGGCCGAAGCTGAGCACGAACCGATCGTAGATCGGATGCGGGACGATGAACGTGTCGTCGCCGTACGGTTCGAGCACGACGCGCTCGCCGTCGTGATCCAGGACCAAGCGGTCGTCCTCGGCGACCACGCGGATCGTTCCGGCGTCGCCGCGGTACGTGCCCACGTAGGCGGCCGCGTCATCGGTGAGGGTTGGATCCGGCGGCTCGAGCGGCGCCGCGAGCGCGTCACCGCGCCGCGCCGCCCGCAGCAGCGCCAGCACCTTGAGCGCGATCGCAAATGGGTCGCTCGCACTGTTGACAAGGACGACGGCGCCCAACCCATCGTCGAGGTCGCCGAGGATCACCGCGGAATAGCCGACCATGCCCCCGTCGTGGCCGACGCAGCTGTGGCCGTCGACCGTTAACGCGTAGATTCCGTACCCGTAGCAGGCCGGATCGTCGCCCTCCTCGATCGCGATGATGCGCTGGGTCTTCGTGGCGAAGCCGGCCTCCGAGAGGAGGCGATCCTGTGTCCCCCGGCCGCTATTGAGCAGCATCCGCAGGTAGACCGCCATCTCCTCGGGTGTCGACGCGATGCTGCCGTCGCCGCTTTCGGTTTCGAGCCAGGTGGCGGGGACCAGCGGGTGGCTCAGGTGAGCTGGACGGTCGTCGTAGAGCGACGCGTAGCCGACCGCAAGGCGGGGCCGCAAGGCGTTGGTGATCACCGGTTCGCTCGCCGCCATGCCGAGCGGGGTGAGGACATGGGAGCGGATCGCGTCGCCGTACCTTTGTCCAGTCAGCCGCTCCAGCACCAGGCCGAGCGCTTTGTACCCGATGTTCGAATAGTGGAAGCTCGTGCCTGGCGCGGTGGCCGCCTCTGTCTCGCGCAGCGCCCAGACCTGATACTCGACGCCCGGCGTCGGGTCGGTGCCAGCGATGATGCCGGACGTGTGGCTCAAGAGGTGATGGACGGTGATCGGCGGGAACGCCGACCGCACCTCGAACCAGGGCAGGTAGCGCGCGACCGGCGCCTGGAGGTTGAGGTTCCCGGCCTCGTGCTCGCGCAGCAGCGCCAGACTCGTGAACGATTCCCCGATCGACCCGATCTCGAACAGGTGGTCGGGCGTGACCGGCGTTCGCGCGGCGAGGTCGGCGAAGCCGTACGTCGCCACCCGCAACGTTCGCTCCCGGTCCGTCAGCGCCAGCCCCAGCCCCGGCGTGTTGTCGGCGGCCATCTGCCGCTCGATGTATCGGTCGAGTTGCGCGAACGCCGCTTCGTCCATCGCCACGCTCCCTCGTCGTATGCCGCGAATCGGCGAACCAACGACCGACCGCTGGCTCGGGCCATCGACGCGCCGTCAGTCTACCGCGTGTGACCTCCACCGTCGTCGAGCACCAGACCGGTGATCCAGCGGGCCCACCGCGGCAAGAGGAAGGATCGCGGCGGCGGCATGCGCGGGTCGACTGACCCGCTGGAGCGGCTTTGTGCGCGCGGTCGCGTCCTCCAATCGTCCGGCCCGATCCAGCCGGTCTGGATCGGGCCAAGCGACACGACGTTGCCGGCGGACGCCGCCTGGCGGACGCGGAACATGGCACGACCGGGGCAGCCCTCACCATAAAGGCCGAGACACGGGTGGGGAACATCAATGGCCGATCGTCGTCGATGCCGATGGCGCCTTCGCACCATGCCGCGCTACGGGCAACGCAACCGCCATCCGCGACGCCCTAGCGGAGACAGCGTTCACGGAACTGTTTCGCCATCGGCCACCGATCCTCCTCACCCCTTCCTCGGAGGTCATGGCGAGGTCTGGCCCGGGGATGGCCGCGCCCCCGCTTCATCGACACCAGAGGCGACCGTTCGAGGGCTGCTGGCGTCAACGACTCACCTCTCGTGAGGGTATTGAAACGTCCTCTTGGTCCTGAAGCGATTATATGGCGCTCGGGGGGGACGCGGTCCAGCGCCGCGATCTCCCTTCCCGGCACGATGCACCCGCGAGCCGAATCAGCGGGGCATCCGGATCGACATCCGCCTTGGCCTCCCCGGATTCAGCCCTCGGTCCTCGTGAGCGTAGCTCGCCAATCGAGAGGAAGCAGACCTAGTGCCGGCAACCGGGCTCGTCCTACCGCGCCTGCACCAAGCGGATCATCGGCTTGCGCGGCTTGACCGCGGCGTCGACCGCCAGCCGGGCGGCGACCCGTTCCGCCAGATGGGTGAAGGCGTGCGCGGTGGGGGAATCGGGGTGGCCGACGATGACCGGGACGCCGCTATCGCCCCCCTCGCGCACCGCCGGTTCCAGCGGGATCTCGCCCAGCAACGGCACCTCGTACTGCTCGGCGGTGCGCCGGCCGCCGCCCTGACCGAAAATATAGGTCGTCTTACCAGTCTCGGGGTCAGTAAAGCCGCTCATGTTCTCCACGATGCCGAGCACCGTGGTCTTCACCTCCTGGAACATCTTGAGCCCCTTGACCGCGTCCGCCAGCGCCACCGCTTGCGGCGTGGTGACGATCACGGCGCCCGAGATCGGGATTTTTTGGACCAACGTCAGTTGGACGTCGCCGGTGCCGGGCGGGAGATCGATCACCAGATAGTCCAAATCACCCCAGATGACGTCGTTGAGGAACTGGGTGATGAGCTGCGCCACCAGTGGGCCGCGCCAAATCAGCGCTTTTTCCGGGTCCAGCAAGAAGCCGATGCTCATCACCTTGACCCCGTGCGCTTCCAGCGGCACGATCTTGCCGTCGCGCACCAGCGGCTTGCTCGACTGGCCCATCATCAGCGGCATGCTCGGCCCATAGACATCGGCATCGAGCAAGCCGACCGCTGCCCCCGCCCGGGCCAGCGCCACCGCCAGGTTGGCGGCCACCGTCGATTTGCCGACGCCGCCCTTGCCGGAGGCCACCGCGATCGTGTTCTTGACCCCTTTGATTGGGTCGGCGTCCGATTTGCCGCCGCCGCTGGCGCGGACCCTCGTCGTCCAGGTGACCGTCACCGCCCCGATCGCCGGCAGCGCCGCCAGCGCGGTCCGAATTTCCTCTTCGAGCGCTGCTTTGTATGGCGCGATCGGCGACAGCAGCTCGACCGTCAGGGCAACGTCGCGGCCGGTGATCTCGACCGTGGGCACCATTCGCAGCTCGACCAGGCCGCGGCCGATCTCCGGCTCGCGGACCTCGCCCAGGGCGGCCAGCACGCCTTCGCGCGTCACGCCGTTCAGTTCGGTTGGTCCATTAGTCGGGCCTGACATGAGTAGCATCCTTTTTCTCGTCGCCGCCGCGAAGGAGTTGAATCTGTGACGGCACGCGAGCGGCATCACCTGATGTCTCGGTTGGTATTGTACGGTCCGCTGTCCAATCGGCCACATCATCCGGCCGGCGCCCTGGCGGCCCGAGCCGGTCAACGATGCCAAAAGCGACCCCGGCATCGAGATGATCGACCGCGGCGCCGCCGCCGGCGCCACCCGAGGCGATCGCCATGTGCAATGTCGCCAGGTCTGCCCGGCGCTGGAAGACGTTGCGAGTGACGGTCTGAAACTGGATCCGGCGGCGGGGCACGATCGTCGTCCTCCGGGTCAGCCCGCCGCTGCTGATGACGAGGAGCTGGGCCGGGTCGATCCGCCAACCGGCGTCCCGGAACCGCATCACGGCGTTCAGGCTGACCACCGGCAACCCGATCAGCAACACCCCGCCCCACCACCACTGGAACCAGGTGAGCCAGGCCACGAAGCCGCTCGCCAGGAACCAGCCAATGCCGAGGACGACGGCGCACAGGACCAACCAGGACCCCACGTCCCCCACCAAATATCTGCTCAGGGCCCGCGGCGGCGGCCCGGCCAGCTCCCGCGGCTCGATCGCGGTCGCCAGACCGGGCGCCACCGAGGCAACCAGCGCCACGGCTTCGGAGCGCCGCAGCAATGGCCACAGCGCCCCCGATTCGCCGCTTTCCTGCCCGTAGCCGGCGCTTTCGAACGACACCGAGGCCAGCCCCAGCGGCCGGCGCAACAGCCCCTCCTTGACGACGATGGCCTGCATCCGGGCCACCGGCACCGTCCGCCGGCGGCGTTCGAGCAGGCCGTGGCTGATAATCACCCGGTCCTCGAACCGGCGCAGCTCGAAGCCGCCATAGGTGAGCACGGTGCCGGCGATCGCCAGCAGCCAGGCGATAACCGCGACGAGGATCACCAGCGGGATCAGCGCCCGAGGCGAGAGGGCGGTAGCATCGAGGGCCAGCCGGGACCAGATCTCCTCCGGCAAAATGTCGTCAATGATCTGGGTGCCGAACCCGACCACCGCCAGCGCCGGCCCGATCGTGCCGGAGGTGACCGCCGCCAAGAGCAGCTCCGGGGTCGACAGCCGGCGAATCAGCTCGCCTTGGGCGAATGTGGCCGACTCGGCCCTGGCCGCCTCCTGACCCGCAACCGCGACCGGCCGTGATTGCCGGGTCACGCCCAACCGGCGGCGAAGCAGTTCGGCATCGGCCCGAGTCAGGGCTCCGATCTTGACATCGGCCCCCTCCGCGCCGCCGGCCGCGGTCTCGACCCGGACCCCGACCACCCGCGCCAGGCGCTGGAGCGGCGTCTCGTGAATATCGACGGCCTGAATCCGCTCCAACGGGACCAGCCGCTCTTTGCGCTCCAAGACCCCGGAGTGCACCCGGAGCTCGGAGCCCGTCACCTCGAACGTGAACTGCCGCCAGGCGATGAATTGGTAGATCGCGCTGATCACCAGCCAGACCCCGCCGATGCCGAGAAACCAGAGCTGCCGATTGTCCTCACCGCGGGAGATCGCCAGCACGAGCAGCGGCAGGATCAGCGCGCTCAAGCTCCGGGCCACGTCGAGGAGGATCACGGCCGGGTGTTGGCGACGCGGCGCGACATCGGCGGCGGAGAGGTCCATGCTCATGGGTGGATCGACCAGCCTCGGCTACAACTGCTGATTGAGATTGGCGAGGGCCGAGATGCGATCGCGGACCTCGGCCGCCTCCGCATCCGCCAGGGCGGGAATCTCGCTCGCCCCGGCCGCGGTGTAGAGGACCACCGTGGCCAGCCCGAACCGCCGCTCCAGCGGGCCGCGCCGGGTATCGACGTGCTGGATTTGCGCCATCGGCACCAGCGTCCTGGTGACCACGACCCACCCGTGCTGCAGATCGACCTCCCGTTCGCCGATCTCGTACCGCCAGTGGCGCCACTCGATGTCCGGCACCGGCCAGATCGACGCGGCGGCCGCCGCCACGGCAAGCCCGCCGGCGGTCCACGTCAGCCAGGGCGGGAACGCCGTGAATCGGAGCAAGACGAAGCCGACGGCGACGACGACGGTCAGCACCACGGCGGTGAGGAGGGCGCCGGAGATCCGCCAGGCGGTGCGGGCTCGCGGATCGAGACGGTGGGTTGGCGGTGGTCGCATGCGTTATCCGGCTGATCGCGCCCGGCCCCGGCACGCCTTGCCGGAACTCCCGTAAACTATAGCCCCTGACGCGCCGGCCGCGTGTCCGCCAGACGAGGGAGGCATCCATGACCAGCATCCGCCCATTTGCCGCCACCGACTATCCACGCTTGATCGAGATCCACAACCGGGTCTACCCGGAGGATCAGTACACCGTCAAGGAACTCCGGTACCTGGACGACGCCTGGGATCACGATCGCTATTTCCGCTCCCAGGTGGTGGCCGAAGACGACGGCGGCCAGATGATCGGCTTCGGCGCCCTCGAGCATATGCCGAATCAGTTCCATCCGGACAAGTATTCGCTCGGGATCACGGTCGACCCGCCCGCTCGCCGGCGCGGGCACGGCACGGCCCTCTTCGATGACCTAGCCGGCAAGCTCCGCGCCCGGGGGGCGGTCGCGGTCCGCGCCTGGGCCAAGGAGTCGGAGGCCGAAGCCCAACGCTTCGTCACCGAGCGCGGCTTTGTCGAAGCCCGCCGGGAGTGGCAGTCGCGGCTCGACGTGCCGGGTTTCGACCCCGCTCCCTTTGCCGGGGCGATGGAACGCATCGTCGGCCAGGGGATCACGCTAACGAGCCTGGCAGAGGAATCCAGCGTCAACGAGCGGGCGCTGCCCGATGTCTTCGCGCTCTACCTCGTTTGCTCGCGCGATGTGCCGGACATCGATCCCTTCACCGCCATCTCCTTCGACGACTACTTGAAATTCCACGTCAACGCCCCCTATTTCATTCCCGAAGCCTATCTCCTCGCCAAGCATGGCGATCAGTACGTCGGCATGGCCTGGCTGATTTCGAGCGAGGAAGAACCGGACGTCTTATATCAAGGGCTGACCGGGGTTATACCCGAGTACCGGGGGAAGGGCGTCGCGATGGCCTTGAAGCTAGCCATCGTCGAGTGCGCCAAGAGCCGGGGCGCCCGCGAGATCCGAACTTGGAACGACACCATGAACCGAGCCATGCTGCGGATTAACGAGGCGATGGGCTTTGCCAAGGAACCGGCCGAGATTGTCTATCTCAAAGACCTCACCGCCGCCCCGTAATCGAAGCCGGGGGCGGCCCATCCGGTTGGAGGAGTGATGAATGACGAGCATCCGACCCTTTATCGAAGCCGACTACGCGCCATACGTCGAGCTACACAACCGGGTCCATCCCGATGAGCGGATGAGCGAGCGGGAGCTCCGCTACGCGGACGAGACCTGGGACAAAGATCGCCTCTACAAGCGCCGGGTGCTGGCCGCGGATGAGACGGGAGCCCTGGTCGGCCTCGGCCTCGTGGCCCACATGGAGGAGCAATTCCATCCGGACAAGTACTACCTCGACGTGATGGTCGATCCCGTGGCCCGCCGGCGCGGTCACGGCGGCGCCATCTGCGACAACCTGCTCGCCGACCTCCGCCAACGGGGGGCGGTCTCGGCCCGGACCTGGGTCAAGGAATCGGACGCGGCCAGCAACCAGTTCGTGACCACCCGCGGCTTTGTCGAGAACCGGCGCGAATGGCCTTCCCGGCTCGACGTTGCTGGCTTCGACCCGGCGCCGTTCGCCGGCGCCGGGGAGCGGATCGCCGGCCACGGCATCACGATCACCACCCTGGCGGCGGAAACGCCCCACAACGGCAACCTCCTGCCGGAGCTGTACGAGCTGGATACGATCTGCAGCCGCGACGTGCCGGATATTGATCCCTTCACCGCCATGCCGTTCGCCGACTTCTTGAAGAGCTACGTCAACGGGCCGTACGTCATCCCCGACGCCTTCTTCCTCGCCAAGCACTGCGATCGCTACGTTGGGCTGGCCCGGCTGTTCTCGAGTGACGAGGAGCCCGACATCCTGAATCAGGACCTAACCGGGGTGATCCCCGATTACCGGGGCAAGGGGGTGGCCATGGCGCTCAAGCTCGCCACCGTCGCCTATGCCAAGCAGGCCGGGAAGCGCGAGATCCGGACCTGGAACGACACCGTCAACCGCGCCATGCTGCGCATTAATGAGGCGATGGGGTTCGCCCGGCAGCCGGCCGAGGTTGTCTACCTTAAGGAATTGGACCAGGACCCGGGCGTGGTCAACGCCTAACGAACGAGGAGCGGTTCAGCGACATGTCGGAGCAAGCGCAAGACGAAACCCAAGCGGCGGCACCGCGGCGGGTCGCGGTTTTCACCCCCCATCCGGACGACGCCGAGATCATCTGCGGCGGCACCATGGCTCGCTGGGCGGCCGAGGGCCACGAGATTACGCTGGTCTTGCTGACCGGCGGCAACAACGGCAGTGACGACCCGGAGATGACGCACGATCGCCTGGCCGCCACCCGCGAGCAAGAGCAGCTCGCGGCCTCGGCGATCCTGGGGGTCAAAGAGACGATTTTTCTCCGCTATCCCGACAGCACCCTGGTGGCGGATATGAACCTACGGCGCCATCTGGTCCGCGTCGTCCGTGAGATCAAGCCGCACGTCGTCATCACGATGGACCCGTCCCGGTTCTGGGAGAACCCCGGCTACATCAATCATCCCGACCATCGGGCCACCGGCGAAGCGACCCTGGCCGCGGTCTACCCCGCCGCCCGCAACCGGCTGACTTTCCTAGAGCTGGCGGATGAGGGGGTCGCGCCGTGGGTGGTGGAGGAGGTCTACATCTCCAGCTCCGCCAACGCCGATCTCGCGGTGGACATCACCGACTACATCGACGTCAAGATCGCGGCCCTCAACGCCCACGCCTCCCAGATCAGCGAGTGGGAGGTCGACAAGTTCATGCGCGAATGGGGCCGCTACACCGCCAGCCAGTTCCCGAAATCAGGCGAATACGCCGAAGGCTTCAAATACCTCAAGATCGGCTGATGGGCTGCCGGCACACGCGATCGGTATCAGCACGCTGTTCAACCCAGGCTTTCGGCGAATGGGGGAGTCCCGGCACGTCCATGCCGTTCTCCCGGAATCGTAGCGAGAGCTGAGGAAATGCCATGTCCAGCCAAGCCCACGAACTAAGCAGACCACCGAGCAACACCGCCGTGCCTTCCGCGTTGTCGCAGCGCCCGAATCGCTTTCGATCGTTGTTGCGCGCCATATTTGAGCGGATGCATATAAACTCGTGGATCGCCCTGACCTCTATTGGGAGCATCGATCCGCTCATCAATGGTGCGAACCCGACTCGTTTTCGGCGGCACGCTTCAGAACTCTAGCGCGACAATTGGGTTCGAACGTCGAGGAGCAATAATCTGGCGCCAAGGGCGGAGTCAATTCCTTTCAATAGAGCGGTTCTCATAAAAGTTGACGTGATGCAGCATAGCCGCAATGGGCGAACCAGGCGGCGGCATGCTGGCTGGTGATCGTGAGCAGGGCCGCCGTGATCGCCTGGTCGAGCTCAGCCCGGGTGC
>JALZJP010000094.1 GCA_030859715.1 Chloroflexota bacterium | reverse complement strand
GTCGGGGAGAGTGAACCGTCGGGAGGACGAGCCGTCAAGGCTCCGGCAACCGTCGTCTGACGACCCACGACTTACGACTCACGACTCATGACTTCGTCCGCCGCGATCAGCTCGACTTCGTTGCCATCAGGGTCATTGACGTACATCGTGCGGGAGGGGAGCACCGGGTGCTTGCCGCTGCGGACGGTGAATCCGGCCTGGGTCAGGACTCGTTCGGCGATGTCGAATCCCGCGGCCGGCAGCGCGAGGGCCAGGTGATGTAGGGATCGCGGCGTGGCGAACGCCGGCGCCGCGGACGGCAACTGGACCAGGACGACCATCGCCGGCAGCTCCGCCGTCGCCGCCCCAGCTTTCAAGAAGATTGGCGAGGTCATCGCCGGCGGCGAGATCACCGTCAGGCCCAGCAGATCACGGTAGAACGCGAGCGATGCGGCCATGTCGCGAACGTTCAGCACGATCTCGGCAATCCCCGTGATGGTGATACGATCGTCGCGCGTTTCACTGACCATGCCGTTCTCCCCCTGGTTTCATCGGACAAGGCCGGCGGTGTTTGGTACGCTCTGTCAATGATTGATCCCCACACGGTCGCCGACCCGCCAGATTCGGACCTCGATACCTCTCCCGCGACGTCCGAAGAGGCAAGCACCACGCCATAGATCGTCCTCCTCATCGGGGTTGGCTTGCTACTCGCCCTGTTTGCCGCGCTGGCGCTGATCGCCGCTCCCCCGCCCGAGGTAGCGCTTCCATAGCGCGCGCACCGGGCTTCCTACACCGGGGCGCTGTCCTCTGGATTGAACCCCAGCACCTCGCGGGCATGAGATAAATCCCAGAACTGGCGGGGGTTGTTCGAGATGCCGTAGACGATGGCGAATGGCACCTCGTCCGCCTCGAACGAGCGGGCGATCAGTTGGGCGCAATCGCGGCGGCTCATCCACATCGCCCGCATCCGGTTGCGGCGTTGCCCCGGCGTCAGCGGCTCGAGCAGCGGCCGCGGCGAGTCGATATTGGCTGGCGAATAGGGGTCGTCATCCGCCCGGACGGCGCCGATCCGCAGGCAGACGACGCGCATCCCATGCTGTTCCATGTAGAACCGGCCCAGCGCCTCGCCATACGCCTTCGAGACACCGTAGAGCGAATCGGGCCGGATCTCGACCGTATGGTCATAGACGCGGGGATCGTCCAACTCGTACAGCCCCGGCTTGCCGCTGACCTCGAACATCCCCACCGCGTGATTGGACGAGGCGAAGACGACAGCGCCCACCCCGGCGTCGCGGGCCGCCTCGAACACGTTATAGGTGCCGATCAGGTTATTCGGCAAGATGTCTTCCCACGGCGCCTCGATCGCCGAACTGGCCGCCAGATGCACCACCACGTCGATGTCGTCGAACGCCGGCCGAATCGCGTCGTAGTCCGAAATGTCGCCAACGTGGCTGGGAAAATCCTCCGCTTGCCGGGTCAACGACCGGATGTCGTACTGGTCGGGAAGAAACTCCCGCACCACGGCCCCGATCGTCCCCTCAGCCCCCGTCAGCAAGACCCGCCGTTTCCGTTTCGACTCCGTCATCCCGTCCCCCAGGTAGTCACTGTCTGCCAACCCCGCGCGCGAGCTCACGACTTACGACTCACGACCTACGACTTCGTAGATGCCGCCGCCGAGATCGAGCACGAACAGCTCGCCCTCGGCATTCTCGCCGAAGGAGCTGATGCCGAGCCCGGTCTCGATCGGCTCGGACATCACCCAGGCGCCAGCCCCGTCGCGGCCCAGACCCCAGAGGAGCCCGCTGCAAAAATCGGCAAAGAGGTAGGCGCCGGTGAGGGCTGGCGCCGCCTGGCCCCGGTAAACATAGCCGCCCGTGACCGAGCAGCCGAACTCATGCTGGTACTCCGCGATCGGCAGCAGATACGGCTCCGTGTCACAGCTCCCGCTCCGGAAGCAAGCGGTGCCCTCCATCACATTCCAACCGTAGTTCTCGCCGCCGTCGCTGTCACCCGGCTGAAAATTGATCTCCTCAATCTGATTCTGTCCGACGTCGCCGATGTAGAGGTCACCCGTCACCCGGTCGAACGAGAAGCGCCACGGGTTGCGCAGCCCCAACGCCCACACCTCCGGCCGCCCGTCGACCCCGTCCGCGAACGGGTTATCCTCGGGAATCCCGTACGGCGCGTCTTCCCCGACCTGATCGATGTCCAGCCGCAAGATTTTGCCCAGGAGCGCGTGCGGATCCTGGCCGTTCTCCTCCGGGTCGCCGCCGGAGCCGCCATCGCCAAAGCCGACGTACAGATACCCGTCTGGGCCAAACTTCACGAGGCCGCCATTGTGGTTCGGGAATGGATCGGAGACGGCGAGCAGAATCTCGGCGCTGGCCGGGTCGGCCCGGTCGGGATCGTCCGCCGCTACTTGGTAGCGGGCCACCGTGTTGTCCCCCGACCCTTCGCCCTCGTTCGCCGTGTAGCCAACGAAGAAGGCGCCATTCTCGCTGAACTCCGGGTGCAGGGCCATGCTCAGTAAACCTTGCTCGAAGCCGCGGGCGTTGACCATCCCGGTCAAGTCGAGAAACGGTTCCGGCACGACCACGCCATCGCGCACGATCCGGATCGTCCCCGGTTGCTCGACCACGAAGAGCCGGCCGCTACCGTCGTCTGGATCAGCCAAATAGACCGGCTGGTTGAGGCCGTCCACGACCAGCTCGAGCCCAACCTCGAACGCCGCCGGGTCAAACGACGGCACCGGCGTCTGGGCGGAAGCCACGGAGATCGCCCACGGGGCAACCATCGTGACCACCATCACGGCGCACCAGAGCGACACGCCGCCGCCCATTCGACAATCTCTCATCAACGATGTTCCTTGTTTCATAGCGTTGCGCCCACGCCAGCGGGCGTCGGCAAGCGCATCTCACGGTCGTGTTCGCACGATTCGCACCGGCGTTCGTGCCTCATCGCGCGGTGCCTTTGCATCCGTCCGATGGATTAGAACGGACGGCGACCACGCCGCCATAGCCTTTGCCCCGGTTGTATGTGAGAATCGACAGGCGACCTCGTTCGGCAGAACCACTGAAGGAGACCAGCAATGACCGATGACCGGCGACTCGATCCAATGGCGGCGGACGTGAGCCCCCGCGACGACTTGTCGATGTCAACCGACAACACGGCGGAAGGACGCCTCGACGCCGACACGGTCGAGGGCGGCCCGATCGCCTTTGTCCGGGAAGGGCAGACGGTCGTCGATTCGCTCGGCGAGGAGATCGGCAAGGTGGCCCAAGTCCGCATGGGCGACCCGTCGGCGGCGACCACCCGCGGCGAAGAGTCGCACGAGCCGGAGTCGATCCTGGATGTCTTCGCCGAGGGGCTGTTCGGCACTGAGTCGAACCTGCCGGAATCGACCCGCAACGAGTTCATCCGGACCGGCTATATCCAGATCGACGGCAAAGGGCTCTTTGGCCGCGACTACGCGGTGGCGGCGGCGCAGATCGCGAATGTCACCGGCGACCGGGTGAGCTTGACGGTTGATCGTGGGTCGCTGGTGTCGGTCTAGTCGGCACTCAGCCCCCTGCCCCGAATCTTGGGGGAGATAGCCCGTCGTTCCCGCGGGATTGTCGGCGCAGAAGCCAAACCGGAATCAAATAAGTCCGTGCTGCCGTAGCGGAGCCCGGTGTCGCAGGCGATCGTCGCGATCACGGCGCCGGGATCGACCGCGGCCGCGAGCTGCAATGCCGCCGCCACGTTGGCGCCGGTCGAGAACCCGCCGAGGACGCCCTCCCTTCGCGCCAGGCGGCGGGCGGTTTCCATGGCCTCCTCGTCGGAGACCGTCATGGCGCCGGCGCAAAGGGCAGCATCCCAGGCCGGGGGAACAAAGGCATAACCAGCGCCCTGGAGTTTGTGCCCCGGATTGGTCACCGGTTGGCCGGCGAGCACGGGCGCCCCCGCCGGCTCGACCGCATAGCAGGCAATCGCCGGGTCACATCGCTTCAACGCCCGCGCCACGCCGACGAAGGTGCCGCCGGTACCGACGATGGCGACGAAGGCCGTCAATGCTCCCGGCCGGCCCCCGGCTTGGTGCCACAGCTCCGGGCCGGTGGTCGCTTCGTGGGCGGCGGGATTGTCCGGGTTCGTGAACTGATCCGGCCGCCAGGCGCCGAGAGACCGGACCAGCTCCCGCGTCCGTTGCTCTACTAATTCCAGGTCGGCGCCGCTGACCTGGCCGGGGACGCCGCCCGGCATTTGCGGCACAAGCTCAATTTCCGCCCCGTAGGCGGCGAGAGTCTGACGCCGTTCCGGGCTGTTGCCTTCGCTCATCACGGCGATCAACCTGTAGCCTTTGATCGCGCAGACGATGGCGAGGCCGATTCCCATGTTGCCACTGGTCAGCTCGACCACGGTACCGCCGGGCTGAAGGTCGCCTCGCGCCTCGGCCGCTTCCAGGCAGGCGAGCGCGGCCCGGTCCTTGATACTGCCGCCCGGATTCGCCAGCTCGAGCTTGAGCAACACCCGCCCCGGCAATCCCGCGCCCAACCGGCTCAGCCAGACGGCCGGCGTCCGCCCAATCGTTCCAAGCACGGATACCATCGCCGGCGGCGTCCCGTTGTCACTCATTCGTGTGCTCCGTGGCTAAGCCATCAGTCATGAGCTTTCCGTTCTCTTCGGGGTCGCGTGCTATGCTTGCATCCACCATGACTGGCCCTCGTCTCACGACTTACGACCCACGACTGACGACTCTCGTCCCATGCTCGACCTGACGTTTCTCGGCACCGGGACCTCGAACGGGATTCCGGTCATCGGCTGCGACTGCGCGGTCTGCCACTCGCCCGACCCGCGTGATCGGCGGACCCGGTCCTCGGTCGTCATTCGCGACCACGAGCGGGTCTACCTGATTGACACCGCGACCGAGCTTCGCGCCCAGGCCCTGGCCGCCGGCCTCAATCGGGTAGACGCCGTGCTGATGACGCACGCCCACGCCGATCATACCGGCGGCTTCGACGACCTGCGGCGCTTTAATGAGCTGATGGGGCGACACCTCCCGGTCTACGCCAACCCAATCACCGTCGCGATGCTCCGCGAACGCTACGCCTACGCCTTCGTCGATCAGTACCCATTCTACGGCGGCAAACCGGATCTCCTGGTGCACGACGTGGCCGCGCCGTTCACGCCGTTCGACCGGGAGATCGTGCCGTTGCCGGTCTTCCATGGCCGGCTGCCGATCCTCGGCTACCGGATCGGGCCGATTGCCTACATCACCGACGCGAAGACCATTCCGGCATCGACGCTCAGATTGCTCGACGGGCTCGATATCCTAGTCCTGAACGGGCTGCGGGATCACCCGCATCCGACGCACTTGTCGATCGCGGAGGCGGTCGCCATTATCCAACGGGTGCAACCGCGCCGGGCGTATCTAACGCATTTGTCACACGAGCTCAGTCACGCCGCCGCCAGCGCCCTGGTCCCGGCCGGGATCGAGATTGCCCATGATGGGCTCGTGGCGGCAGCGTCCGGCGCCACGCCGGCGCCCGCCGCCGCGATCGAAGCTTGACATGTGGTTGGTCGCCTTCAGTCCGCGTTCCTTGCTATCATCGCCTCGATGTCCGCGCGCCGGGATGCCGGGCGGCGTGGCTCAAGCCGGGAGTCGCCGCGATGCGGAACGAACGATGATGGAGCGAACGCTCTCGAGCGCGAGCCTGGTTCGCCTCGGCCGCGCCGCGAGGCCGGCCGGCACGCGAGGGGTCCGGTGAAAATCGCGCTGGTCTCCCCGTACGACCTGGCGCACCCCGGCGGCGTGTCGGAGCATATCGTGCATCTGCGGACCGAATTCGAGACGCTCGGCCACGCGGTGACGATCATCGCCCCCCGCGCTCGCAAGGGCGGCCTGGAAGCCGGCGACGGCTTCTATGGCATCGGTCGCGTGGTGTCGATCCCCGGCAATGGCAGCACGGTGCGGGTCACTTTCGACGTCACGCTCTACGCGGCGGTGAAGGCGATGATGCGGCGCGAGCGGTTCGATGTCGTCCACGTCCATGAGCCGCTGGTGCCGGTGCTGCCGTACATGGTGCTGCTGAACTCGGACGCGATCAACGTGGCCACCTTCCACGCCTTTCGCGCCTCCAACCCCTGGTACACCGCCTTTAAGCCCTACATGTCGTTCATCCTCTCCCGGCTCGATGGACGGATCGCGGTGTCGGTGCCGGCGCTCGATTTTGTCAGCCAATACTTCGACGGTCCCTACGACATCATCCCCAATGGGATCGATGTCGAGCGCTTCCGTGATGCCGAGTCGATGCCGTGGGCCAACGACGGCACGCCGCGGATCCTCTTCGTCGGCCGCTTCAACGAGCCGCGCAAGGGCTTCAAGTACCTCTTGCGGGCGATGCCCTTGGTCCACCAACACTTCCCGACGGCGCGCTTGGTCGTGGCCGGCGCCGGTAAGCCGTCGAAATACGAGAAGCTGATCGAACAAGACAACGTGCGGAACGTCGATTTCGTGGGCATGGCGCCGCGGGACGAGCTGCCACGCTACTATGCGAGCTGTGACATCTTCTGTGCCCCCTCGGTGGCCCGCGAAAGCTTTGGCATTGTGCTGTTGGAGGCCATGGCCGCCGGGAAACCGGTCGTCGCCAGCGACATTCCCGGCTACGCCAGCGTGATGACCAATCACCACGACGGCCTGTTGGTGCCGCCGAAGCAGCCACACTCACTGGCGCTGGCGCTCGTCCGCATGCTCGCCGACCGCGAGCTGCGATCGCACCTGGCGGCCAACGGCGAGACCACCGCCGCCCGCTACACCTGGCCGCGCATCGCGAGCTCGGTCCTTGCCGCGTACGAACGGGCGGCCAGCACCGCCGCCGGCGCCCAACGACGAGGCTTCGGATGAGAGGCAATGCGGCGTGATCTCCGAGCTGATCGGACAACAGATCCGCGGCTACATGCTCGGCGTCGGCCGGCGCCTGGCCCGGCTCGGCCTGAGCCCCAACCTGCTTACGCTCGTCGGCTTGCTACTCAACGTTGCCGTCGCCTTCGTGATCGGGATCGGCGAACCGCGGCTCGGCGGCATTTTGCTGTTGGTGGCCAGCGCGTTTGACATGCTCGATGGCGCCGTCGCCCGGGCGACCGACTCGGTGACGCGCTTTGGCGGCTTCCTCGATTCGACGCTCGATCGCTACTCCGAGGTCGTGATCTTCGGCGGTCTCCTCTTCTACCTGCTGGGCACTCCGGACGCCGAGATCGGTTCGATCTTGATCTTCGTCTCGGTCAGCGGTTCGCTCCTTATCAGCTATGCCAGGGCGCGGGCCGAATCCGCCGGCTACGGCGCCTCGGTCGGCCTGGTCGCCCGGCCGGAGCGGGTCATCCTGCTGGCGATCTGCTTACTCATCGGCCAGCCGCTGTGGGCGCTCTGGATCCTGGCGATCACCACCCATCTGACCGCGATCATCCGCGTCCTGCACGTCTGGCGCATGAGCCAGCGAGACCGTCCTGGCGTCGCCGCCCCGGGCACCGAGCGATAACAGGATGGATGAGCGACCACCGAACGTGACCGCCCCGGAGCCAGACGAAATCCAGATCGATCCGCGTGATGTTGCCTCGGCCGGCCGCTCCTGCTCGGTGATCCTCATCCTGCTCGTGGCGATCGTCCTCATCCTCTGTGTCGGCATCGCGCTGCGGTGGATGATCTTGAGCTAGCCGCGGCGCGGCCGTCCGCGAAACGAGGGACAGCTATGACCGCCACCGCGTCACGCTGGGTTCGGGTCGGCCTGGCGATGCCGCCGAAGCCGCCGTTCGGCACCTTGCGGCAGGCGCTCGTCCTTTGCCGGCTGTTGCGCTTCGATTCGTTCCTCGTTTGGGACCATCTACAAGACCTCGTCTCGCGGTCGCTCTGGCAGCCGGAGACAACATGGGCCGCGAAAGCGGGCGAGAGCCCGCACCAGTTCTTCGACTTCCAAACCACCCTCGGGGCATTGGCGGCGCGGGCCGGCCGGGTCCGGCTGGGGGTGGCGGTGACCGAGCCGGTGCGCCGCCACCCGGTGGTGATCGCGCAGGCGATGCTGACCCTGGCGCACCTGTCGTTCCGGGCCCCGATCCTTGGCCTCGGCGCCGGTGAGCGAGGCAACACTGAACCGTACGGACTCAACGTCGAAACGGGAGTAAGCCGGCTGGAAGAGGCCCTGCAGCTGATCCGCCTCTGCTTCAGCGGCGAGAGCCCGCTCCAGTTCGAGGGGAGTTTCTTTCGCTTAGACCAGGCCCACTTCGACCTCAAAGCGCCACCTGGTCGAACCCCGCGGATCTGGATCGGCGGCACCGGGCCCCGCATGCTGCGCCTGACCGGCGCCCACGGTGACGGCTGGTATCCGACCGGGGCCCTCACGCCGGGGGAGTATCAGGCCAAGCTCGGGTTGATCCACGATGCGGCGCGGCTGGCCGGTCGCGATCCGAACCGGATCATGCCGTCATTCCAACCGGTCATCGTTGCCGCCCCGACCGAGGAAGCGGCCCGGCAGCTGCTCGACCACCCGATGATCCGGTATCTTGGCCTGCTCTTACCGGCCGCCACCTGGGAAGAACGAGGGTACCGCCACCCCTTCGGACCCGCCTACCGGGGCTATCACGATCTGCTGCCGGAGCGCTACACCGCGGCCGAGACACGCGCCGCGATTGCCGCCGCGATTGCCGCCGTCCCCGTGGATTTGGCCGAGGCCGGGCTGATTTGGGGCACCCCGCGGCAGATCATCCGCCGGCTCCATGACTATGTCGATAGCGGGCTCCGCTACATCGTGCCCCAACTGCCGGCCCTGATGGTGTCGCGCCGGGCCGCGTTGTACAACATCCGGCTGCTCCACACCATCGCCGCCGAATTCCGGCGGCCAGTATAGGCCGCTAGGTCATCGGCACCTGGCGCAAAATCTTCCCCTCCGTCCGGGCAAAAATCTCATCCAGGCTCTCACCGGTAATCGTCAAGCCATGGTTCTTTAGGCCAACGACCGCGTGCGCCGGGTCCGGCGCCTGGCGCACCAGCTCCGCCACCGCCACCGCCAGCTCTTCGGTGCCGCACGGGTAGTTCACCGCGGTCGAGGGAATACCGTCCATCCAGGCGTGGATGTGAAGAATGGCGCCCACCGCTGGATGCTCGCGATAGATCATGATGTGCTCGATGGCATCGACCGAGACCCGGCGCGGCCGGATCGCCGGCGGCACGCTCAGTTGGATGGCGCCGCGGGTAGCATCGAACCCGGTTACGAGCAGGATGTCTTTGCCAATCTGCCGCAGCTTGCTCTTGTCGACCCCGCTGGCGCTCATCCAGAAGGTGCTCGCATCACGTCGCTGGCTGAGGTTGCCGTAGCTGAGACCGCCGATGTTGAAGAGTTGGCGGACATGGCGAAAGTCCCGTGGCGACAGGAAGTCTTCCAGCGGAAACGGCGCTGGCAGCAAGTCCAGCTCGTCCAGCTTCTGGCCAGCCCGGGTGAGCGCCGCCGAATGCTCGTCGCCGTTCCAGAGTGATTCCGGCAGATCGGGATGAAAGTCGTTGTCGATCACAAGGCGAGACGTCGCCAGCGGCGCCAAGCGGGCGACCACCGCCGCGAAGAACGCGACGTCGTCGCCACGATGCTGAATGGAGTAGGTGCCCTGCTCCAACGTGAAGAAGTAGGCAATGGGACCGGCGGCGCCGGTGTCTTGATGGGCGACCAGGACAAAGATGTTGCCGAGGGTGCGCAACAGGAGCGGGTAGCCGGTCCGCAGGAGATCATCCGGGGCGCGCTCAACCTCACCGATGCCGACCACGAACACGGCGCGAGACCGCCGCCGGTAGCTATGCGGCGCCGCCACGTCGACCGGATGCAGCGCGACACCAGCGGCATCCCGAGCCGGCTTGGCATCGTCCGCCAGCTGATGGCCCGCGCCGCGCATCGTCGCCCGCAGCCCATCCGTGAACCAGGCGAGCAGCGTACCGGGCAAAGGTCCCGCCTTCGGGCTAATCAGCGTGCTCGCCACGTCCGCTCCCTCCTGACTTCGACGGCAGGCGCCGGGCGACAGCACCCGTCGAGTCGTCCGCTCTGGTCGCGGTGGACGAAATGGCGACACCGTGCCCGCTCCACCACCGATGCTCACCGCCTAGCATACTCAAGTCCGCCGCCAAAGGCGGCCGGAGCGTTTGGCCGGTGACCGGGGGCAGCCGAATCGAGGAACCCTGTACCAGCGGCCACCATCGCCTCGCCAACCGTCATCTCGGTATATAAGGGCCGATCGCGTTCGGAAACACGGTAGCATGTCGCTTCGTTGCGCCTCGCCGCCATGCCGGGCGAGCGGAGGCAGGACACGGAGCGATTCAACCGGACGACCCTGAGCGCACACCCCATACAGTCGTTCGACGGAGGCAACAGGCAGATGGGAACCACCGAGTTCATTCACCAGACGCGCTGGCATGACTTGCCCGAGCCGGTGCGCGATCAGGCCCGGCGCTGCCTGCTCGACACGCTCGGGGCCGGGATCGGCGGCCGCCGGACCGAACTATCGCGGATCGTCAACGACTTCGCGGCGACGATGTATGGCGGCCGGGGGGCGACCCTCTGGCTCGACGGCCGGCCCGTCTCGCCTCCGGGGGCGGCGCTGGCCAATGGCATGACCGTCGACTCGCTCGACATCCACGACGGCTATCTTCCCGTCAAAGGCCATGCCGGAGCCGCCCTGGTGCCGGCCGCGTTGGCGACCGTAACCATCGAAGACAACCCGCCTATCTCCGGGCAAGAGCTGCTGACCACGCTGGTGATCGGGTACGAGGTGGCGCTCCGGGCCGGGGTTGCGTTGCATGCGACCGCCCGCGACTACCACACCTCCGGCGCCTGGAATGCCCTTGGCTGCGCGGCGATGGCGGCCCGGACCCTGGACCTCGATCCGGAGCGGACCCGGCACGCCCTCGGGATCGCCGAATACCATGGACCACGGTCGCCGATGATGCGCTGCATCGATCATCCCACCATGCTCAAGGACGGGTCCGGCTGGGGAGCGATGGCCGGCGTCAGCGCCGCCCTGTTGGCCCGAGCCGGCTTCACCGGCGCCCCGGCGGAGACGGTTGAAGCGCCACCGTCGGCGGACATCTGGGCGGATCTCGGCATCCGCTGGCGGATCGTCGAGCAGTTCTTCAAGCCCTTCGCGGTCTGTCGCTGGGCACAGCCGGCGATCGCCGGCGCGATTGCCTTGCAGCACGATCACGGGCTAGCGTTGAGCGCGATCGAGCGGATTCAGGTGATCACCTTTCATCAGGCGACACGGCTGGCCAGCCGGCGGCCCTTGACGACCGAAGAAGCGCAATACAGCCTGCCGTTTCCCGTCGCCGCCGGGCTTGTCCATGGCCAGCTCGGGCTCACCCAGCTCAGCGGAGCCGGATTGCACGATGCGGACGTCCTGCAACTCGTCGATCGCGTCGAGCTCGTGGATGACCCGGCGCTCAGCGCCCGCTTCCCCGCCGAGCGTGTGGCACGGGTGCGGATCGAGACCGTCGATGGGCGCCGGCTCGATTCGGGTGAATGCAATGCGCCATGGGATGCCGCCGCCCCGCCGACGGACGAGGAGCTGATTGAGAAGTTCCGCTGGGTGACAAGTGACAGCCTGTCGCCGACGCGGGTAGATGAGCTGATTGAGATCATCTGGAACTGCGCGGCGCTGCCCGATGCTGGACGTCTGAACTCGCTGCTGGCAGCGCCGGGCGATGCTTCGTAGTGCGAGAGGCCCCCGGCTTCATCGGACCGCGGATCGGGCGCCAACAGGACGGAGTCCAACCGGGTCCGTGCTACCATGCCGGGCAAGATGCAGCATTCGCCAATGGCAAGTAGCTGGGAGTCGTCATGAGCACCTACGCAACGCCTTCACCACGGGTTGCCGCCATCCAGATGAATTCTCGCGACGACAAGGCGGCCAACATCGAGACCGCCCTGCGTCTGATCGACCAGGCTGCCGGCGCCGGGGCCCGGCTGGTCGCCCTGCCGGAAGTGTGGACCTATTTGGGGCCGGAGTCGGACAACGACGCGAACGCCGACACCATTCCTGGGCCGACGGTCGATCGCCTGGCCGAGCGGGCGCGTCGCCATGGCATCTACATCCACGGCGGCAGCATCATCGAACGCGAGCCGGGCGACCCCCGCCTCTTCAACACCACCGTCGTCATCGCTCCCGACGGCGACATCATCGCGACGTATCGCAAGATCCACATGTTCGACGTGGTCCTGGACGGGGTCGCCGCCTATCAAGAATCGGCGACGATTTCGCCCGGTGACGAGGCGGTGACGGTCGAGATCGAGGGGATGCGGGTTGGCCTCACGATTTGCTACGACCTCCGTTTCCCCGAGCTGTTCCGGATCCTGGCATTGAACGGGGCCGAGCTCATCATCCTCCCCGCCGCCTTCACCATGACCACCGGCAAGGACCACTGGGAGGTCCTGATCCGGGCCCGCGCCATCGAGAACGGCGTCTTCATGCTCGCCCCCGCCCAGGTCGGCATGTATCTGCCCGGCAAGTGGTCGTACGGCCGTTCGATGATCGTTGATCCGTGGGGGACGGTGCTCGCGACCGCGACCGATGCGGAAACCGTGGTCGTGGCCGAGCTCGATCCGCAACGCCTGGTCCAGGTCCGCCGTCAGGTACCGTCGCTAGCCAATCGCCAGCCGGCGGCGTACCACTGGCCGGAGAATGAGCATGTCGCCGTCCGGGCCGGTAACCGGTTGGCCGTGAGTTAGCGAGGCATCGCCGGTGCCGGCGCCCGCCTGGCTGTTGAGCGTTGGGCTCGTCCTCCTGGGGACTGGGTGTACGGTGGGCGAGTCCCCGGCCATCGTGGCGCCAACGGCGCCGGTGCTCATCATCGTGACCGCGACGCCGGGCGTGCCGGCGGCTCCGGCCGGGCCACGCACGGTCGAGCAGCGGTACGTCGTGCGCGAGGGGGACACCCTTTCAACCATCGCCGCCCGGTTCGATGTCACCGAGCCGGCGCTCCTGGCGACCAACGACCTCAGCGATCCCGATCGGATCATGATTGGGCAGGAGCTGGTGATTCCGCCGCCCGAGCCATAGCGACAACCGCCCCGTACGGCACGGTTGTTCGAACCCGTTGGAAATGGCTTGACGCCTCTCGGCGGAACATGATAGGCTGAGCCCACGGTCGAGCCAGGGCACATCCCAGCCGGCCACGACACTCCTTATTTACACCGAGCAGGGTAAAGGAGGTGATGCCCATGAGTAGTCACGGTACGATGGGCGTCGCGGGTGAGGTAGTGCGCGTCTAAGCGCACGCGGCCGCGACGCCCAAGCCAAAAAGCCGGTCCTTCGGGACCGGCTTTTTTCATTAATTCGGTCTTCAGCCAACTGGTGATGATCTCGGAAGTCGGCAGTGGCGGCGCTGGAATGAATTCCGCGCCCCGCCGACGCGACGCTAGGATTCCCACTCTCACACATTTCACGCGACATTCGAATAGGGCATATTTGCGGCCCGCGCCGCTGGAGCCAAAGCAAACGCCCGGCCAAGTGGCCGGGCGTTTGCGGATTGTCGGATCGGTGAGCGAACGATCGGCGCTACTCGTTCTCCGTCTCGTCCCCGGCTGCCGCTTCGGTCCCCTCCTCGGCGTCGGCTTCGGCGGCCTCCGCTTCGGTCTCTTCCGGCTCTTCCTCGACCCGGGCGGCGGTCACATGCGCCAGGATCTCATCTTCGCCGGTCACGATCGTGACGCCGTCCGGCACCGAGATGTCACTGACGTGGACAGCATCGCCGGCGGCGGCCAGGCTCGAAATGTCGACGTCGATCTGATGCGGCACGTTGGCCGGCAATGCTTCGACCTCGACCTCGGTCCGCAGCTCGGTCAGCACCCCTTCGATGTGCTCCGCCGGTGAATGGAAGACGACCTGCACCATGGTGCGCAGCGTCTGCAGCATGTTAGGCGCGAAGAAGTCGATATGTAGGGGCTCGCGCCGGACCGGATCTTCTTGCACTTCCCGGATAAAGACCGGTCGCGTCCCCCCGGTCCAGGTCAAGGTGAACAACGTCGAGTGGCCATGAGCCCGGTAAAATCGATCAAACTCACGGCGGTTGACGCTGACTTGCACGGTCTCCGGCACGACGGGGCCGTACACGACGCCTGGAATCAGACCGTTGCGGCGGAGCTGAGCCACCTTCTTTCCCAGCACGGTTCGCACTTCAGCATTCAGGGTTAGCTCGCTCATGCGGGAAAGACGTCCTCCAATGAAGCAAATGGTCAGGATCGGCGGCCGCGCTCGTCCGGTGTCAACGCCAGGCGCGTGACGCCGACGACCAGCCGTGCGATCGCGAAGTGTAGCACACGGCCCGCGATCGCCACATGGCCGCGCACCACGGTCGAACGCTTGCCGGTGACGGCCCCATCCCCATCTCGGACGCGGCGCCGGTTGCCCCCTGACGACCGATTCGGCAACGCGGGCTCCGGTGCCTCGTGCTGGTAGCAGACTCCCGGTCCCAAAACCGTGCGAGCTCGCTTGACGGCTGAGAAGATCGGCCTTTACAATCGCGGCGGCTTCGCCGATCGGCGCGGTACGGCGCTGGGTGCAGAATCCATCGGTTCGAGGTGGCGGTTTTCGATGCTGGCGCTTGCGTCGTTCGCGACTTCCGCTTAACGTGGGGAAGCGGAGTTCGCGACGCGAGCCCGGGCGCGAGATTTGGATTGCCGCGCGTGGGGACGGGATGTACCAAACGGTTGCGTTTGGGTGAGGAATGAAACGGGGGCGACAGTGGCTACCAAGGACAACCTCGAACGCGTTGATTTGGCCGAGGCGCCGCACTCTCGTCGCTTGCTTCTGCGACGGGTTGGGCTGCTCGCCGTCTCGACGCCGCTCACCCTCGCGGTCCTCCAGGCCTGCGGCGGCGAAGCAGCCGAGCCGACCGCCGAGCCCGAGGTCGTGGTCGATGAGCCGGAAGCGACGGAAGAGCCGACCGAAGAGGCGGAGGAGACCGAGGAGCCGGTAGAAGAGGAAGCCACGCCAGCGGCGGCTTCTCCCTTGGCCGGGGCGTCGCCGGTCACGGCCTCGCCGGTTGCCGCGGCGCCGGTTGCCGCGTCGCCGGTTCCTGCACCGCCCTTTGCCGGCACCCCGGTCGGCTCGCCAGTCGCCGACGACGCGACGCCGGTCAGCTAAGGACCGGGCAACGACCACTATTCGCGGATGATCAGATCACGACCCGGCGCCCCGAGCCCGGGTCGTGATCGTTCGCGGGCCCGGCGGTCGGCCTGAAACGCACCAGGCGACGGCGCGGCTGTAGAAGTTCAGAAAGATGTGAGACGGGGGACGAGGTGAAGTGAGGGGAGGCTCCCGAGTATCGTGGTGGTGTTGAGACGCCGAGATACGCAAGGAGGTCCCCTCGTGGTCAAGCAGAGCAAGC
>JALZJP010000092.1 GCA_030859715.1 Chloroflexota bacterium | reverse complement strand
CACGGAAATGGTGACCGAGCTGGCGCGGGGACGGGAGCCGCGCGAGCTGACCGCCGAGCACAGCCTCGATGGCGGCGAGGTGTTGCCTGGCTTCCAACTGCCGGTGCGCGACATCTTCGCGGTCTGAAGTGGAATCAAAGGACCCGCTTGGGTGCCGACCCGCGATGGTCGGGCAGTCGCTAATGGCTGTGCCCGTGATGACCGGAGGCGGCGGCCAGATCGTGGATGCGGCCGGGGACTTGGCAGGCGCAGTCGTCCGGGGCGTCGAGGGAGCAGCCGCGGAAGGGGTTGCTGCCGTTGTGGGGCGCTTCCGGTTGCAGGGTGGCGTGGGCAATGCCGAATTGATCGCGCAGCACCGCGGTCAGTCGCGGCAGGGTCGTGCCCCAGTCCTGGCCGGGGTCGACTTCGACGTGGCCGCTCATTGCCACCAGGCCCGAGGTGACGGTCCAGATGTGTAGGTCATGGACGCCGCGGACGCCCGGTGTCGCCGCCAGCGCGGCGCGGACGGCATCGGGATCAATGTGCTTCGGGGTCGATTCGAGGAGGACGTCAACCGCTTCCTTGAGTAGCCGCCAGGAGCTGAACAAGATGAGCCCGCCGATGCCGGCGGAGAGGATCGGGTCGGCCAGATACCAGCCGGTCGCCAGCATCACGAACGCCGCCGCGATCGCTCCGACCGACCCGAGCATGTCGCCGATGACGTGGAGGAAGGCGCCGCGGGTGTTGAGGTTGTGCTGATGGCCGCCGCCCCGCATCAAGACCCAGGCGCTGGCGGCATTGGCGGCCAGGCCGGCCACGGCCACCGCCAGCATCGGCCCGCTCTCGACCTCCGGCGGGGCGCCGAGGCGCTGAAACGCTTCCCAGAAGATGTAGATCGAGACCGCCACCAGGGTCGCCGCGTTGACCAGCGCCGCCAGGATTTCGGCCCGGTAGAAGCCGAACGAGCGGGTCGGGGTGGCTGGCCGGTTCGCCAGCCAGATGGCGAAGAGGGCCAGCCCCAGCGCCGCCACGTCGGTCAGCATGTGCCCGGCGTCGGCGAGCAGGGCCAGCGAGTTCGTCAACAGGCCGCCGATGACCTCGATCACGAGGAAGGTGGCGGTGATGATCAGGGCAATTACCAGCGGCCGGCGATTCACCCGGCCGGACGGCCGTTCGGACCGCGTCGCATCGTGGTCATTCTGTTGGCCGGTGGTCATCGAACTCCCTCTGCCCGGTGCCGCACATGGTCGAGCGCTTCGCCGTATAACCGGCCGACGTGCTGATCGTCAAGGGTGTAGTAGACCCGGCGGCCAGCTCGCCGGCCCTGGACCAGTCCTAGCGATCGGAGGTGCCGAAGTTGATGTGAGACCGCCGATTCCGTCTGCCGGATCGTGGCCGCGAGGTCGCAGACGCACAGCTCCCGGTCGGAAAGCGCGGCGACGATGCGAAGGCGGGTGGGATCGCCAAGGGCGGCGAAGATCCCGGCCAAGTCGCCCAGCAACTCGCTGGCCGGCACCGTCGCCCGTGCCGCGCGGACGGCGCCGACGTCAACGATCCGATCGTCACAGGAGCCATCAAGCGAGTCCATGAGTTGGTCGATCTTTCGAGGTCGGGCCATGGTCGTGAGCCTTGCTTGACGGTCAATCGGCACATGAATAACAATTCAATAGTACCATGGCCTCGACCAAGGGTAGGTGATATGATGGGCAAACGGATCCGGAGTGCCGCGCCTGAAACCCGCGAAGATGTAGGGTGCCCTGGACTGGGTTGAAATGAACCGTAGGACCCGACCAACGAGGTGGATTCCCAGCAGTTCGGTACTCGTCGTCTTCGTCCTCTTGGGCATGATCCTAGTGCCCGTGGAGTGTGATGCGACGAGCCAATTGCACTCAATTTTCCTGGCGCCGTCAGCGGTTCGGGTGGTCGTGACTGTCAGTGAGTCCCCCTCGCATCAGCCGCTCGCTGCAGCCCATCACGGTCAGGAGAATTCAGCATCTGGCGACGAGAATCTGAACGGTCAACCACCGTCAACAAGCGAAGCAGACCGGAACCAATCCTCTTCCTCGCTGGCCCCAGGTCAACCAACCCCGATGAAATCCACTGCCGTCGAGCATACGCCGGCTGTTGTCCTCGTCGATTCCACTAGTCGGTTTTCCTCAGTGGATCTGTGGCTCAGCGTCCTCGCGCCAGCGGTATCACCGGTGGGACTGGACATTTCCCCGGAACCCCCTCCTCCACGCATCCTTGCTTCTTCTCTTGCAGTGAGCTTGTAATGCGGTCGCCGGTTTGAGCCGGCGATCAGGAGGACTACCCATGCTACGGACGACTGCCGTCGCCGCGCGTTGCGGAGCCGTTGCCCTGTTCCTCTTGTTGCTGCCACTCGGCGCGCTAGCGCACGAGGGACGCGAGCTGATAGGAGGCCAATACGAGGTCGAAGTCGGCTTCATTGACGAGCCTGCCTACCTGGGCGAGAAAAACGGTCTCTTTCTCCACGTTGTCAACCTCGCCGCGGGCACCGCCACCGCTGAGAATGCCGAAGAAGCGGGCGCAGGAGCTCCCGTCTTGGGATTGGCAGACACGCTCCAGGCCGAGGTCATCTACGGTGACCAGACGATGGAGCTGGAGGTGCGGCCGGATTTTGACGGTCCGGGCACGTATCACGGCTTCTTCTTCCCGATGGCGGAGGGTGACTACACCTTCCGCATCTTTGGCGAGATTGAGGGAAACCCCATCGACGAGTCGTTCACCTCGTCGCCCGAAGGGTTCAGCGGCGTCGAATCGCGTGCGCCGCTCGAGTTTCCCAAGTAGCGGCGAGGATATGATCTGGGGGACGGTGGCCGCCGTCCCCCAGATTGGGCGTGAAGGCCTCAGCGGTAGCGTGCCGTGAGCTGGTCGCTCCCAGTGGCAGGCGACTACGCGAGGCAACGCTCGAACCGGACATCCTGGCTGGCGCTCGGAGCCAGTCCAGTGATGCCGAGAACCGAGACAGCGTCGCGTAGGTTCGGGCTATCCCGGGAGAAACTCTGGGAACTCCCGTCCCCTGACGGTCCATCAACCGTCGATGCGTGCCCGCGGGCACCCCGACATGGGGAAATGACAACGAGAAACGTAGGCCGAGAAAGCAGAGGATTCCACTTTGGTCAGAGCGAATTCGTCGCCAGGCGGCCCGGAACGCGAGTCGCAACGGCAGCTCGTCATCTTTGTCGTGGCCGTGGCCGTCTTGGTCGCGTTGGGTGTGCTGATCGGCGCCGTGACCGGCTCGGAACCTTCAGGAAGAGAGCAGCCGGCAACCCCGTCTCCCGTTGTCCAGGAACAGCCACCGTGACCGGTGACGATGCTCGTCAGCCGAGGCAGCTGACCGCCTTCGGCCCGATGGAAGCCGAGCGTCCACCTATGGGAGTACCGCCTGATCGACCGAGCAGAACCACACGAGCCACACCGCGCGTTGTATGCTGTAGACCACTGTCCGCGGTGGAGATAATTCGAGATCGAAGCGGTCTCCAGGGCCCGGATCGAACAGCGTGAACCGAATGATTGAACATGCTAACCAATCAGGTGGGGCGAGAAGATGGCGGCGGTGGTCGCTCGTTCTCGTGCTGCTGGTTTTCATCTGCTCTGGTCACTGGGCGAGCGTGTTCTCGGAGGCATCGAACAGCTCCGCCGTCACCCGCACGTTCGAAGACCCGGAGACGGGATATGGCTTTGGCCACGCGCTCACTTGCGTGATTGATGGGGCAAGACTCGCGACGGATCGAAGCCGGTTCGACGTCGAGGTCATCGTTCCTGCCGATGCCGGCGGTGCTCGACTCGCCCCCGCCTCTGCACGGTCGTGCGACCACCCCATCGAAGCCCTGGCCCTGACGCCAGGTGCCAGACGCGCCTTCCTTCAGGTTTTCCTCATCTGATCGGTCAATCGCGTTTTCAAGCTGGCGGTTCCGTTGCCGCCAGCGCGTTGCTCCGTGTCCCTGGTGGTTTGGGAAGTGGAGCCGCGGGAAGATGGCTGGATACGACCGAAAAGGGGGAAACAATGCGAATCTCAGGCCGTCCTGGGCATTGCGCGCGGCACGGAAGGCGAGTGGCTGCTCTGCTGTGCCTCGCGCTCGTGGTGGCGGTTGTCTTCCCAGTGTCCGCCCGCGCCAATCCCGTCGATCCGAACTGGGCGCCGCCGCCCACCGTCTACATTCCCGAAACCGATCAAACTGTTGATCGGCTCTTTCTCGACTTGTGGCGGGGAAGTGGCGGTGCCGCCACCTTCGGCTACCCAATCACCCCCGAGTTGCCGGGGTCTGCCGGCCAAGTCGTGCAGTACTATCAGTACGCCCGGTTCGAGTACTGGCCAGAGGGCGACGCGGCGGGAAATTTCGTCACGCTCGGTGCGATCGGGTATGAAATCGCTCCCTTGCAGCTCCCCCGCCGGATTGGGCAACAGGCGACGACCGGAGATCGAGACAGGACAGCCTTGGCCCGCGCCTGGCTCCCCCTCGATCTGGCTGAGGCTGACGCGAAGCTCGAGGCCGAGGCTTCCTACCGCTACGTCCCGACATCCCAGCATGGCGTCTGGGGCGGCTTCCGGGCGTTCTGGGAAGCAACCGGCGAAGTTGCCTATCTCGGCAATCCGATTAGCGAGGAATATGTCGTTGCCGGCGCGAGCTTTCAGGTCTTCGAGCGGGGCAATCTCCGCTGGCGGCCAGGGGAAGCCGTGGCGTTAGTCCCGATCGGGCAAATGCTGGTCGATCGCTATCAACTCCCCACTGCTCCGCAACCCCAAGGCAACATCCCGATCTACGACGAGAGCCTGTTCGTGCCCCCGGTCGTGGTGCCCTTGCTTGACCTGGCGCCACCGGCGCCGACCATGGGCCGGGCGGTGGTCGTCTCGCTGAGCCAGCAGGCGCTCTGGGCCTACGCCGATGGCGAGGTGGTTCGGAGCACCTTTGTCAGCACCGGGACCGAGAAGTTCCGCACGCCGACCGGGAGCTACCCCGTCATTCGCAAGATTGAGATCGAAGACATGCAAGGGGTCATCGGCGACGAGTCCTACTTTGTCCCGGACGTGCCGCATGTCATGTATTTCACCGACCGCGGGCATGCGCTCCATGGCACCTACTGGCACTCCAATTTCGGCGTCCCGATGAGTCATGGCTGCATCAATCTGCCACTCGATGTGGCGGCGTGGATGTACGAGTGGGCGCCCATGGGGATGACCGTCCAGATCATCGAATGAGCGGATGGCGGAACGGCGCCCAGTGACGTCTCGTAAAGGAGAAAACGAACATGGCTGATCCGCGGCCCACTGTTCATGTCGACGGGATCGCCCTTAACCCGGGCGAAGATAAAGGCGCCGTCGTGGTATACCAGACACCCGCCGCGCTCGGTCGATCGATCTTTGCCTGGCCGTGCCGGGACAAAGGGAAGCGTCATGATTTGAACGCAACGGTGGGCAAACGAACGATCGACGGCCATGTGGTCTACGCCGCCATCTTCTCCGCTGTGCCGCGCGGAGACTATCACCTGATCAGCCCGTGGGGTGGCCAAGCGTGCCGCGTCACCGTCAGGAGTGCAACGGTGACCAACGTGGATTGGCGAGCGCCGGCCCCCGCGTCGGACGAGGTCCGGCCAGAACCGCCGTCCGTTGCCTCCTCGTCCGCGCTGACACACCGGCATGCTGGTCGCCAGGAGCAGCGCTCATGACCGCGACGAAACGCACTCACTGGCTCCTGATGATCATTATCACTGTGAGCTTCGGTTCAGCCGCCCAAGAGTCCGGTTCAGCGCATCAAGCGTCCGCGGTCGTCACCGGCACGGATCAGCTCGAGATCCGGTCGTGTCCGGGGCGCGCCTGCGATGCCCGCGGCACCGCTCCCCTGGGCGCCAATATTGAGATTACCGGGGAGGCCAGCGATGGCTATGTATCCGTGCGGTTCGGCACGGTCTCCGGCTTCGTCCCATCGGTGTTTGTCGCGACCGATCCCGAGAACCCGCCCGCCTTGGTTGCCGGCAGCCCGGCATGCGATCGGATCGCGGTGATTTTTAACATCGGGATTGGCGACGACCCGGCCACCGGTATCCTGGACACGCTCGCGGCGAAGGAGGTGCCGGCGACGATGTTTGTGATGGGCTGGTGGGCCGAGCGGAAGCCGCCGGTGCTGTCGCGCCTGGTCGAGGAGGGGTACCTCATCGGGAGTCATGGCTATGCCCCGAACGAGCTGCCCGCGCTGAGCGATGCCGAGGTCTTGAACGACCTGAGCGCGGCCGAAGCGGCGATCGCGGAGGCAACGGGCCGCCCGGCCGCGCCGTACTTCACGCCATATGCCGCCGCGATTGATTCCCGAGTGCGGCACCTCGTCGCCGAGCGAGGCGCCTTGGTCGTCGGCTGGGAGGTCCCGGCGGCCGACTACGGGGCGGATGCCACCGAGGAGTCCGTCTATGCTCGGGTGATGGACAACATCTCTGGCGGGGCAATTGTCGAGATGCACCTCGATGGGCCGGCGAGCGCGGTGTCGACCGGGCGTGCCCTGCCACGCATCATCGACGATCTCCGGGCGCGGGGCTATCAGTTCGTCACGATCCCGGACCTTCTGGAGCCATGTTGAGTCACTCCCTCGTGGTGGGCCACGGTTCGAAGCGATCCGGCAGGACAAGGAATCCAATTCAGGGAGGAGTGTCGTGAATCGTCGTCTACTCTTGACCAGCCTGGGGGCGCTCGCTCTGGCACATGGAAGACCATGGCTCCTGCCGTCACCGGCCGGGGCGGCCGGCAACACCATCGACGTGCCGACGTACGTGCAGCAGCGGAATCTCAGCTGCGAGTACGCCTCGGCGGTGATCGCCATGGCCGCCTACGGGGCGTGGGTGTCCGAGTGGGCGTTCGACGATGTCGTCGGCTGGTCGGCAAACCCGCATCGTGGGTTTCGCGGGAACATCAACGGGGCTTGGGGAAATACCAACGACTATGGCGTGTACGCCGAACCGCTCGCGGCCGCCTTGCCGGCCTTCGGCTTCTCCGGTGAGGTGCATTATGCGCGGGGCGACGCCTCCGTTCTGACTACCCACCTTGACGCTGGCCAGCCGGTGATCGTCTGGCTCGGGTATTGGGGCGATCAGGGCTTCTACGAGTATGACGATGACGGCGGCGCTTTCAAGCTCACGCCTGGCTACCATGTGGTAGTGGCGTATGGCTACGACGACGCGGGAGTCTATGTTTCCGACCCAGCCCTTGGCGCCTACAGCAGCTGGGGCTGGGGCGACTTCCTTTGGATGTGGAATGTCCTGGAGGGGATGGCGCTGGCCGTCTTTCCCGCGTAGTTGAGCGATCGCCCTCGCGGTCGCGCGAGCATGGATGAGGAAAGCAACATGACCGAGCATCAACCAATCGTCGGGTCAGGGGAAGCGGGTCGCACCCCGTTACGTACCCGTCGCGATCTCTTCGGCGCGCTTGGGCTAGGGGCGGCGGTCTTGACCCTGCAAGGCTGCGGCCAAAGCGCGCTGGATGCTACATCCGAGGGATCCGGCTTGGTCGGCGACGCTGCCGGCTACTCGGCCCGATTTGCCGCATTCGAGCCAGCGGACGAGCCGAATGGCGATCTGTCGCGGGTGGTGTGGCCGGATTTCGTGCTCCGGGCGGAGCCGGACGTGAAGCGTTTGTACGAGTTTCAGGTCCTCAACGGCGGCCTGATGCGCTACATGCCGTGCTTCTGCGGCTGCAAAGACGAGGCGGGGCATCGGAACAATCGCGACTGCTACATTAAGTCCGTCAGCGCGGACGGATCAGTGGTGTTCGACGCGATGGCGCCGACCTGAATGGTCTGCTTAGGGGTCACGCGTGCCGTGATCGAGATGCAACAGCAAGGGATGAGCCCGCGGGCGATGCGGGCCGCGATCGACGCGGCGTATGCCAACGTGATTGATCTGGCGACGTCAACGCCCTATCCACCGGAGTAACCATGGCTGAGGCGCGTCCGCCCCAATTAGCACCGGCGCAAACCGCCAGCGCACCGCCGGCCCTGTCGGCCGCTCGTCGGCTGGTCACGATTGGGCTTGGGCTCGTGCTGGCGGTCGCGCTGGTCGTTGGCGCTTGGTTCGTCGGCGGCCAGCAGGGATTCGATCAGATCGGCCGTGGCGGCATCAACAGCCGGCTCCTCCCCCGGGTTGGCGAGCCCGCTCCGGACTTCTTCACGGTGCTCGGCGATGGTGAGGTCGTGCTGCTTTCTGATTATCGTGGCCAACCGGTCTGGTTGAACTTCTGGGGATCGTGGTGTCCCCC
>JALZJP010000091.1 GCA_030859715.1 Chloroflexota bacterium | reverse complement strand
ATTGGATCCAGTTCCAATCGTCCCGCCACGGCCGTGGAGGTCAGACCGATTACGCGACCGGCGTGCCCATCGGCGGCAACGCATCATATTCCGCTTCGACCGCGGCCATCGCCTCGTCAAGCGCGGCCTGCGCATCGTCCGTATCGCCGGCCAGGTAGGCCCAGAAGTACGGCCCCGCCACGTTGAACTGGGTGACCGCGAGGCGCGTCGGCGCGATCGCCGAGGCGTTGCTCAGCCCCTCGTAGATGTCGAAGGCCCAATCGGTCAGCCACTCTGGCCGATTAGCTTCGTACTCGTCCCAGGTCGAGGTGTAGACTGGAAGCTGGCCAACTGCGGTCTCTTCCGGCGGCGCGCCGACAACCGAGTGCTCCCAAATTCGCTGATCGTGGGTCAGTGCATCGACATACGCCGCCGCTTGCTCCTTGTCCTCGCCAAAGCTGAGAAGGACGGCGCCAGTCGTCCAGAAGACCGTGCCGCCAGCTCCTCCCTCGACAATCGGCAGCGCGGCCAGTTGCAACATCGACGGATCTGGCCAGACACCTGCAAAGCGAAGGTGGGCATTCTGGAACTTGATGTAGTACGCCGCTTGTTGAGCGGCAAATGCCTGCTGGTCCGAGGTCTCGCCAACGCCGCCATCAGTTTGGCCGGGATTCAAGACATCCGGGTTCGCCAGCGGCATCATCCGCTTCATGATCTCCAGGGCCTGGACCGCTGGCTCACTGTTCCACTGGAAGAGGCCGGTGTCCGGGTCATAGACATCGGTGCTGATGCTGTGCGTGATCGGAATCAACGAGCGCCATGCGTTGCGGTCAAAGGTGAGGCCGAATGGGGCCACTCCACTGTCCTGAACAACCTGAGCATTGGCGATGTATTCGTCCCAAGTCGTCGGCGCCACCTCCGGATCGAGCCCAGCAGCGTCAACCAGCGAACCATTCCAGCCTTGGACGGTAACGTCGAGAAGGAACGGCCAGACATAGAACCTTCCGTCATAGCTCCCTTCCTCCCTGACCGCGGGGATCATCGAATCGAGCAGTCCCTCCGGCAAGAATTGATCCCATGGCTCGATGACGCCCGAATTCGCAAGCTGGACCATTTCGAGAAAGGGCGTCACCCCGATGTACATGTCCCAGGTGCTCATCTGATCGCGCGCCTCGGCGACGAAGCGATCAAAGCCGAAACCCTGCGTCGGCGCCACCTGAGCGTTCAAAGGGAAGGTCTCACTAAACTCAGCGTTGACTTCGTCGAGCGGCGAATGGAGATCGACAATCCACTGGTAGTAGGTAATTTCGAGGTTGCCCTCTTCTGCCGCGCGGGCCGGTCTGGCGGCGGCACGCGCCAGGGCCGCCGCCACCGGGGCGCTGATGCCGAGGGCGGCCGCCCGCCGCATCACCGTCCGCCGGTCAACCCGGCCCGCTAGCGCCTCGGAGAATAGCCCGCGGGCGCGTTCGTTCTGAATCACGACATAGCCTCCTTGTTGCGAGGTCCGGCACCCAAGCGTGCCGGGCGCGTCTTCTGGCCGTCCAACGGCGTTCTGAGCCGCCAATTCTCGGCCATTGAGCAGAACCCTAACGTTCGCGGATTGTAGAGACGGTCCCCGGTTGTGTCAAATTGTCTCGGGATGTGGCGCGGACTACACCTGGTCCGGCATCGAGCGTCGGTTTACAGCCGGACGATCAAGCTCGCCAGGTCGCGTGGGTAGAAGGTCAGCCGCTCGACCCCGTCCGCCCGAACGACGACGGTGTCGGAATGGCGGAACCCCGCCACCCCCGGCACGTAGAGACCGGGCTCGATCGTGAACACCATGTTCTCTTCGATCACCGTCTCATCCCCTTTGTCGATGAACGGGGCCTCGTGCCCCTCCAAACCGATGCTGTGCCCGGTGTGGTGCCGCTGGTTCTCGGTCACGCCAAAGTCTTTGAACGCCCGGGCCACGTCGGTCTCCGCCTCCGCCAGGGTGCGTCCCGGCCGCAGGGCGTCGAACGCGGTCTGTTGCAAATCGAGCATGATTTGGAAGTACCGCTCAAATTCCGCGGTCGGCTCGCCCAGGATCATGGTCCGTTCCAGCTCGGAGTTGTAGCCGCCGAAATCGGCCCCGGCCCCGGTAACGAGGACGTCGCCCCGCTGTAAGCCGCCGCCCTGCATCAGCCCGTGGGGCAACGCGGTGTTCGACCCGGCGTGGAAAATCACCAGCGCCGGTTGGCCCCAGTTGGAGGTTAGCGGCTGGTACGCCGGCCCCAGGGCGGCAACCATGATCCGGCTCGCTTCGGCCCCGGCTTCCATCGAGATCTCGATTTCGGTCCGGCCCAGCTCCAGGTTGTTGTGCATGATCCGGTGCGCCAGGTTGCCCCAGACGCAGCTTCGCTTGATAAAGTCCAGCTCGGTCCGGCTCTTGACCGCCCGCATCGTGTCGATGATGTCACGAGCGCGGACGGTCTCGACCCCCGTGGCCACCACCTCGGACAGTTCCGGCCCGTCATAGCCGTTGATGTCCAGATAGCCATTCGAGTCATAGCCGATTCTCGTCCCGGCTTTCGCCAGCCCCATCTCCTTCAGCAAATCGGCCAGGTGCAGCATCGGGTGCTTGGTGCCGCCGGATGGGTACTCGGGGTACACCTTGACCGCGCGGACGCCCGGTGACTTGGCGATGTGGTCCTGCTCGAGTTGCGGGATCAACGCCCCGAGACCGTGTTTCGGATCGAGCGGGATCACGATCGCCATCGGCCGCTCGGTGCTCACATGGTAGAAGCCCGAGGTGTAGGCCATCCGGATCGGGTGGAACAAGACCAGGGCATCGAGCCGCCGCCGCTCCAGCTCCTGGCCGACTCGGGCCACTCGCTCGTCATACTCCTCTTGGCTGATCCTCCATTGCACGACCGGGGTCTCGCGCCGCTCGGCCGCCGTTGTCTCAGCCTTTTTCGCGCGCTTCTTCGCTGTCGCCGCCGGCTTTGCCATCAACCTCTTTCCTCCACGTCAAGGCTCGTCAGGATTCTTCTCGGTCGCGGTCGCTCGATTAAGTCTCCGGCACCGTCTCCAACAGGCCGGCGAGCACGGTGTCCGTCGACAGGTTTGCCGCTTCCGCCTCGAAGTTGAGGATCAACCGGTGCCGCAAGGCCGGGATCGCCACCGCTCGCACGTCCTCGAACGCGACATTCAAGCGGCCGTCGATCATGGCCCGGATCTTGGCGCCGAGGACGATCGCTTGCGCCGCTCGCGGGCTTGCCCCATACCGGACGTAGCGTTGGACCTCGGCCGGCGCCAGCTCGTTGTCGGCATGCGTCGCCAGGACGATGCGAACGACATAGTCGGTGACGTGGGTGGCGATCGGCACTTGTCGCGCCAGCAGGCTCATCGCCTGGATCGTCTCGCCATCCGCGATCCGCTGCAGCGGCGCCGGCGGCCGATTCGTGGTCCGGCGCACGATCTCACCGAGGTCGGCGGCGCTCGGGTACCGCACGATCAGCTTGAAGAAGAAGCGATCGAGCTGCGCTTCCGGCAGCGGGTACGTCCCCTCCATCTCCAGCGGGTTCTGCGTCGCCAGCACGAAGAACGGCTTGCCCAGCGAGTGCATCTGGTTGGCGATCGTCACCGTCTTCTCTTGCATCGCTTCCAGGAGCGCCGACTGCGTCTTCGGCGTCGCCCGGTTGATCTCATCGGCCAGGACCAGGTTGGCGAAGATCGGACCCGGTTGAAACACGAACCGGCGCTGCCCCTCGTCATCCTCGGCCAGGATGTTCGTCCCGGTGATATCGGCCGGCATCAGGTCGGGGGTGAACTGGATTCGGCTGAACTCAAGGGCAAGCACGTCGGCCAGCGTCCGCACCAGCAGCGTCTTCCCCAGCCCCGGCACCCCCTCCAGCAGCACATGCCCCCCGGCGACCACGCAGGTCAGGACATCGCGCACGGTGTCCACTTGGCCGACCATCGTTTTCCCGATCTCGGCCTCGATCCCGCGGACGACGTCGCGAAACTCCGCCGGCGACATGTGGGACGCGGCCTCCGGTAGTGCTGTAGCGACCATGGTGCGCTCCTTTCCCGGTGAAGATCTGCCAGGCATACGGGATGGCGATTAGCGAACGATGAGCAGCACCACAACCAGCATCATGCAGCCGACGCCGGCCAGGGCCAGCCCCCCAATACCCCAGATCCAGAGTTTCGCCCGGTTCGCCTCAAGCCAGCCTTGGAAACCAATCCGGGGTCGTTCGCCGTCATCGCTCATCCATACCTCGGTCAAAGCTCCGTCGGGCGTGGGCGCCTACCATAGCGTTAACGCCCCGCCGACGCCTAGAGCGCGAGCTGGCGCTCCCGGCGAGCGCGCCAGGCCACGATCCCCAGACCGATCGCGACCAGGCTCCAATACCCGATCACCCGATCGAGCACGATGACCGAGGCCGCCAGGGTCGGGTCCATCCCGACGACCTGGATTAAGATCGCTCCCGTCCCCAGCTCGACCACGCCCAATCCGGCCGGGGTGAACGGCAGGGTAGTCAGCAGCGATCCCATCAGGGCAATGAAGAGCGCGGTCGCCAGCGGCAATCCGGCCTGTAACGAGGCGGCGACGAGCCAGAGCCGCATCCCCTCCATCAGCCAGACAACGACGCCGATGCCGAGGAAGAGCCATGGACGGCGCAGGCATTGAAAGATCGCCGTGTGCAGCCGGGCATAGTGGTCGCGAAACCGGGCGGGGAGGAACCGTTCCAGCCAGTGGCGAGAGAACCACATCCCGGCCAGGCCGACCCCGGCAACGATCATCAAGCCCGCGCCAAGCACGAATGACTGCCGGGCCTCGGCGGGCAAGCGGCCGCTAAAGACGACGACCCCCGCGGTCGTCATCATCACGAAGAGCACCACCAGATCGGTCAGCCGCTCGGCCACGATCGTGCCCATCCCGGTGCTGAATGACGACTTGGTCTCTCGCTTTAGGAGGTAGCTACGATACGCATCGCCCAGCTTCGCGGGAACGATGCAGTTGGCGAACCAGGAGAGGAGCAGCATCTCCACGATGCCGGGCAGTCCCGGCACTGGATAGCCATGGGCCCGATCAATGCCGGCGCGGCCCAGCATCACCTTCCAGCGGACCGCCCGCACGACGAAGATGCCGTACCAGACGATGAAGGCGGCGGCGTACAGCCACGGGTTCGCCCGCCGCACCTGCTGCCAGATCGCCGCCGGATCGACATCCAGGCGCCGGGCGAAAAAGATCAGGATCGCCAGCGCCACCGCAAACGAGATGAACGTCCGTGGTCGCAGAAACCGCGCCCGCAACGATCCCGGCTGGATCTCGGCTTCCGTCGCCCCGGACTCCGTGTCCGCCGGTGGCGAGGACACGATCGGCTCACGGCCGCGATCGAGCTGCTCGTTGGCGTTGACCGCCGGCAGACTCACGAGGGTGACACCAGGAAGATTGAATTCATCGGTACGCTCCTCGCTCAGCCCTCAATACTCGTGTCCGCGGTCCGGCCGCTCCCGCACGCTTTATGGTGTCCCGTCGCTCGCGACCGCGTCGTCGCCAGACCGGGCGCCTGTCTCCGGCGTCAGCGGCGGAAAGTATAGCCAGTGTTCGCGGTTGCCAGTCGAGCTCGCTCGCTGTCCCGTCTGCCGGCCTCTAGGTCCGGCGCGCCGGGCGCCAATCACCGACGTGGGGCAGTTCCGGCCAAAGGTCGACGCCGCGCCGTCGCTGCAGCCGGCCGCTTCGCTCCGCGAGCGTGAAGACCACCTGCCGGATGCCGAAAAACAGAAGCAGGATGCCGCCGCCGGCCAAGAGCATCGCGGTCCATCGCAACGGCACGCTCCGTTCAATGATCAGACCCCCGATCGTCAACTCCCCGGGCTCGGCCAGCTCCATCACAACCGTGTGTCGTCCCTCGCGTAGACCCTCCGCGATCGTCACGTCCTGGTTGCTCGCCTGACCTGATTGCAAATCGATCGCGATCGGCTCCCCGTCGAGGGTGGCGGTCACCGGTCCGGCCCCTGGGCTTAACCGGACCCGGGCAATGGCCCCCGTACCAACGAATTCGACGGTGAGCCGAGCGCCGACCTCGCTCGTCGTTCGAAACGTCTCGGCGCCGAGATGCTGCAAGCTCCAATTTCCCTCGAAAGCGAACTGGGCCGCATCCACCGGCAGGAACCCGGTCGGCGCGACATCCTGATCGCCGGCGGCGGAGAACGTCCGCAACGCCCCCAACAGCCGCGTCGCGGTTCCATCCACCCGCAGCAGCGTCTCACCCGCCGCGATCTCCCCGCCGAGGCTTGGCCCTGGCGCTAAGCCCGCGAAGAAGAGCGGACCAAGCCACGGCCACTCCGACCGAGTCCGGCTCATTCCCTCGATGGCGAATGCCGCTTGGTCGGCTTCGGATACTCCTTCCGGCGCCGCCGCCGCTCGCCAGCCATAGTGCGTGCCCCACAGCGGACGTTCGGCATCGTTCTGCTCGATCATCAGCTCGCGGAAGAGGGTCGCCCGCGAGAGATTGATCAGATCTGGAGCAACGCCGCGGTCATACGGTGTTTTCACGCCGCCGCGGAGATCGGCGGCGACGGCGTGAAAGAAGGATCGGCCGCCGGCGTCGTAGATGCCGCGTAGCCAGGTCAAATCATCGCCCGCCAGACCGCCGTCAGCCGCCGGCGCCAACTCCGCCAGGATCACGGTCGCGGTTGGATGCGCCGCCCGGACGGCATTGAAGCCGAACGAGAGCAAGGTTGCGACATAGTCGGCCGGGGACGCCGCGATCCCGCCCCACTGATCGAGCCGATTCGGCTTGTCCCAAAGTTGGTAATACTGCACGCGATCACCGTAGCGAGCGGCAACCGCGCCGGCGAACCTGGCGTATGCCTCCGGATCGGACGGCGGCGCGTCGAAGAAGTCGACCCGCTCCGGCGGCCGCGCCCAGGCCGGGGACCGATGGAGGACGGCAACGATGTTGATCCCGCGCTCACTGAGGCTATCTACGATAGCGTCGTACCGCTCCCACCCGAGCTCGCCCGCCCGCGGCTCGATCTCCGCCCAGGCGAAGCTCTGCCGGACATAGAGGATGCCACTGGACTGCAGCGCCGCCGCCACCTCGGGCAGTTGGTCGGGGGCGAATCGGGTCAGGTCCGCGTTCGTTGCCAGGCCGCGGCCGGAAACATGCAGGACGATCGGCGGTTCAACCCCGGTTTCGACCCCCCGATGGAGCGACACGTCCGCTAGGGCGCCGAAGGTCGCCAGCCAGATGCCGGCCAGGGCCAGGACGATGCCAAGGACGAGGCGACCGGTATCGACGTGGCGCCCGGCCCGGGTGAGCAGCTTGGCCATCGCCGCGATCGCCGGCGGTGTCTCCGGCCGCAACTGGAGGCGGGGCGGCGCTCGTCGTACCGATGGGGTCTCGGACCGACGTCCCGGCGGCATCAGACGGTCCGTGATTCAGCCGGCAACGGCGGGCGCACCGGCCCGGAGACGGGAAAGGCCACGCAAGGTCGCCAGGTTCCGGCGGTCCTCCTCCCCGTCATCTCCCTTCGGCGTCTCCAGAATCCCCGGCACGCCGACAAAGCGCGGGTCGTTGAGGAACAACTCGAACGCGACCAGCCCGATCTCCCCCTCGCCGATCGGTGCGTGGCGATCGACCCGGCTGCCGAACGCCTTCTTCGAGTCATTGAGGTGGACAACTTTGAGCCGGTCGAGACCGATCGTGTCGTCGAACGCCCGCACCGTCGCCTGAAAGCTCGCTTCGTCCCGAATGTCGTAGCCGGCGGCGAAGATATGGCAGGTATCGAGACAGACACCGACCCGCGCCGTGTCGTCGACCAGGTCGATGATGCTGGCGATCTCCTCAAAGCTCCGGCCCAGCGTCGTTCCTTGGCCGGCGGTCGTCTCCAACAAGATCATCGATAGGCCATCAGGTCGCTCACGGTGAATCTGGTTGATCGCGCGACCGACCCGGGCAATCCCGGCCTCGACCCCGCTGCCGACATGGCCGCCGGGATGACTGACGAGGAACGGCACCCCGAGCTGATCGCAGCGATCAAGCTCGTTCAGCAGCGCCAGCCGGGATTTCTCCCAGAGCGCGTCGTCTGGAGAGGCCAGATTGATCAGGTAGGAATCATGGGCCACCATCGCCCGCAGCCCACTGGCCGCGTATCGTTCGCGAAATAGCTCGGCCGCCTCGAGCGGGATCGGTTTCGCGTTCCACTGGTTCGCGTTCTTGGTAAAAATCTGACACGCCGACATCCCGAACGACAGCGCCGCCGCGATCGCCCGTTCGTGGCCGCCGGCGATCGACATGTGGGCGCCAAGCATCTGCACGTTCCATTGCTCCTCTCCGTTGACGATCCCGACGCGAGGCGACCATACCACAGACGCGGCGGCCGCGAACCGCGACTCGGGCCGGGCCGGGCATGGTACTATCCCGCGGTTCCGCCAGGGTGCGCCGGGGTGGTTCGCGAGGAGGGGAAGCGCGACAGCGTGAGCGAGCAAGCGGCGGCAACGACCCCTCCTCAACCATCCCTGTCGCTGGTGATCCCCGCCTACAACGAAGCGGCTCGGATCTCGGGCACGATTGCCGCCGTCCGCTCCTTCATGGTCGCCCAGCCCTACGAGACCGAGCTCATCATCGTTGACGATGGCAGCACCGACGCCACCGCCTCCCTCGCCGAAACGGCGCTCGCCGGGCTTGCGGCGGGACACCTTGTCGCCCGGCCACACGCGGGCAAGGCTGCCGCTCTCCGGGCCGGCCTGGCCGCCGCCTCGCTGGACCAGGTCGCCTTCAGCGATGCCGACCTCGCCACCCCGCTGACACACCTCGCCGATCTGCGGGCGGCGATCGCGGCGGGGTGCGACATCGCGATCGGCTCGCGCGAAGGCACCGGCGCCCGTCGCCTGGGCGAGCCGATGTACCGGCATCTGATGGGTCGCGGCTTCAACCTTATCGTTCGCTTCCTGATCTTGCCCGACATTGACGATACGCAATGCGGGTTCAAGCTCTTTCGGCGGCCGGCGATCAGGGCGATCCTGGAGCGCGGCCTGCTGTACCGTGATGCGGGCTCGATCACCGGCCCTCGGGTCACCGCCTTCGACGTCGAGCTCCTAGTCGTCGGCCGGCGGCTCGGCTACCGGATCTGCCCGATCCCCGTCGTCTGGCGGTATGGCCGGCACAGCAAGGTCCAGCCGGCCCACGACACCTGGCACAACCTTCGCGACGTCATCCTGGTCCGATTGAACCTCTGGCGCGGCCGCTATCGCTAAAGGGAACCTTCACTGCCACGCTCGCGGGCAAAGCTGCCACAATGTAGGGAACGCCGACGATCGACTCGTTGCTGACTGTGAGGCCACCGCTCGTGACCATCGTCAACCAAGCCGCCGATCGTGCCCCGCGGCAGGTCCTGGTCTGTTCGGCGTGGCCGTACGCCAGCGGTCCCCGCCATCTCGGCCACGTCGCCGGGGCGTACTTACCGCCCGACATCTTTGCTCGCTATCACCGGATGGCCGGCAACAACGTGCTCTTTGTCTCGGGCTCCGATATGCACGGCACGCCGATCATGGTGGCCGCCGACAATTTGGGACTGTCCGCCCGCGAGGTCGCCGAACTGAATCATCGGAACATCGTCGATGCCTTCACCCGGCTCGGCTTGACTTACGATCTCTACACCACCACCCTGACCCCGATCCACTATCGAGTCACCCAAGAGTTCTTCCTCCAGTTGCACGAGGCGGGGTATCTGTTCACCGAATCGACCCTGGCAATGTACGATCCAGAGGTTAACCGGTTCCTGCCCGATCGCTACGTGGAAGGCACTTGTCCCCATTGCGGCTACGAGGACGCGCGGGGCGACCAGTGTGACAACTGTGGCCGCACCCTCGATCCGACTGATCTCATCAATCCCCGATCGAAGCTTTCGGGCGCGACTCCCATCACCCGCGAGACGACGCACTTTTTCCTCGATCTGCCAAAGTTCTCCGATCGCTTGACGACCTGGGTCGAGGCGCACCGCGAGATTTGGCGGCCGGCGGTCACCAACTTCGTGCTGAGCTGGTTGCGCGAAGGGCTGATCCCCCGCGCCATCACCCGCGATCTCGACTGGGGGGTGCCGATCCCCCTGCCGGGCTATGACGACAAGCGGATTTATGTCTGGTTCGACGCCGTCATCGGCTACCTCTCGGCTTCGATCGAGTGGGCGGAACGCCAGGGGCGACCCGACGCCTGGAAGGACTGGTGGCAGCTCGACGCCGATGGCGCCGAGCCCGGCCGGATCTACAATTTCATTGGCAAGGACAACATTCCGTTTCACGCCTTGATCTGGCCCGCGATGCTCCTCGGGTACGGCGGTCTGGCCCTCCCCTACGATGTCCCGGCCAACGAGTTCTTGACCCTCGACGGCAAGAAGCTCTCGTCTTCCCGCACCTACACCAGCCGCCTGCCGACGCTGCCCGAGGCGCTCGATCTGTTTGATGCCGACGCGCTGCGGTTCTTCCTGGCAATCAACGCCCCCGAGGTGCGGGACACCGATTTCTCCTGGGATGAGTTTCAGCGCCGCAACAACGACGAGCTGGTCGCCACCTACGGCAACGCCGTCCATCGCTTACTCAGCTTCCTGCAATCGCGGTACGACGGTGTGGTGCCGGCCGCGGGCAAACTCTCCGCCGCCGACCAGGCGATGCTCGATCAGACGGCCGCCGCCTTCAGCGGCACGGCCGAGCGGATCGAAGCCGTGCGTCTTCGTGACGGCCTGCGTGGCTTGATGAGCTTGGCCCAAGGGCTGAACCGGTACCTGGATGAGGCCGCGCCCTGGAAGACGATCAAGACCGCACCGGACCAGGCCGCGACCGCGCTCTGGACCGCGCTCCAAGTGGTGAGCGCCCTGAGGGTTCTGACCGCCCCGTATCTACCGTTCTCAGCCCAGCGGCTCCACGAGTATCTCGGCGACGAAGGCAAGGTCGACGAACTTATCTGGCAGCCGCGAGAGCTACCGGCCGGGCGCCAATTGCCGAAGCCGGTACCTCTCTTCCGCAAGCTCGAAGACGACGAGCTGGTGACGCTCATCGATCGCTTGGGGCCGGAATCCGGCAGTTCCCTTTGACAAAAACGGTGGCCCCAGTGTTGGAGCCGACCGCGCGAGGATCAATAATAGTGAAACGCGGAACGTTGCCGTCCCGCGTTTCACCTCCCTCCCCCGGCGCCCGCTTAGGGCTAGAAATGTCTCTGGATGCCGTCAAACCGATACTTATTCAGCGGACTATGACCTCGCCCTTATACTAGCGAACAAACACATCGTCTGTCAATCCAGTTTCCTCGTTGGCATCGTTCGTACATGAGGCTACAACGACCGATGGTGCCTTTCCAGTCACAGGTTTGGGCGATGACCGGCGTCCACCTCGCCAATTGCGGCGAATTCTGTGCCGTTCAGTCAGAAATGACTTTTAAACTTCTTGTGTTGTTGTCGCCTTTGCTACTACGCGCTCAGGGGACTTGCCTCGTTCGCACTTCGGGACCAGGAGGCCGTGACCGAGCCGAGCCGCGTTGCCGCCGCGGAGGCGCGGCCCCCAGCCAAGTCCTTCCTACACTGGAGCATGGCCGTCGGTGTGTAGCCCGGCGTCTCGCACGGCGGCTTCCCGCCAGGCGCCAATCCGCCGGAACTTCTGGAACCGCGCATCGCGGAGGCGCTCGCGTGTCACTTCGTCGTCCCCCGGAAACTCGGCGATCAACCCATCCAGGTGCGCTCGCAGTGCGGCGCCGGCGGCCAGGATCGCGGCCCGGGGGCGTTCGTGGGCCGGCACTTGCTCCAGCACCACTTCATCCACAATGCCAAACCCATAGAGGTCGGCGGCGGTGATCCGCATCGTTTCCGCCGCTTCCGGGGCGCGGGCCGAGTCTCGCCACAGGATCGCGGCGCACGCCTCGGGCGAGGCGACCGCGTAGACGGCGTTATCGAGCATCAGGATGCGATCGGCCACACCAACCGCGAGCGCCCCGCCCGATCCTCCCTCGCCGATCACGATCGCCACGGTCGGCACGGCCAGGTCGGCCATCGCCAGCAAGCTTTCGGCAATCGCGGTCGCCTGCCCCCGCTCCTCCGAGCCGACCCCCGGCTCGGCGCCGGGGGTATCGATCAAGGTCAGCACCGGCAGATTGAACTTTTCGGCGTGGCGAAGCAAGCGAGCCGCCTTCCGGTAGCCCTCGGGCCGGGCCATGCCGAAGTTTCGTTCCAAATTCTCCTTCGTATCCCCGCCCTTTTGGTGCCCGAGCACCATCACGGTCCTGCCCCCGAACCGCGCCAGGCCGCCGATCAGGGCCCGGTCATCACCGTGAACACGGTCGCCATGGAGCTCGATGAAACCGGTCATCAACTCGTGGATGAAGTCGAGGGTGCGTGGGCGGTCCGGATGACGCGCCAACTTGACCCGTTCCCAGGCGGTGACGGGCTGGACGGCGGGCTCGGCGGCGAGGAGATCAGTTGCCATGGCAGCCGCCGCTTTCAACCGCCACCGGTTGCTGGAGGTCGCCGGCGCTGACGCCGTTCGGCGAACCGAGTCGCGGGTTCCGCCCGTAGTGATCGACAAGCTGCACGATCGTGGACCGCAGCTCGAAGCGGGGCACGATCAGGTCGACCATGCCATGCTCGAGTTGGAACTCGGCGGTCTGAAAGCCGTCGGGCAATTTTTGCTTCGTGATCTGCTCGATCACGCGCGGCCCGGCGAACCCGATCATCGCCCCTGGCTCGGCGAGAATGACGTCCGCGATCGTTGCGTACGAGGCCGTGACGCCGCCGTAGCAGGGGTCGGTCAGGAGGGCGAGGTGCGGCACCCGCGCTCGGCCCAAGCGGGCGAGCGCGGCGACCGTCTTTGCCATTTGCATCAGCGAGAGCAGCCCTTCATGCATGCGGGCCCCGCCCGACGCCGAAATCGTCAGCAGCGGCAGCCGCCGCGCCACGCAACGTTCGCTGGCACGGACGAGCTTTTCGCCGAAGACCGATCCCATGCTGGCGCCGAGGAACTCGAAGTCGCAGACCGCCAGCGCGATCGGCCGGCCCTCGACCGTTCCCCACCCGGAGATGAGCGCCTCGTGCTCACCGCTCTTCGCCTGAGTTTGCTTGAGCTTGGCCGCGTATGGCCCGGCCAAATCGACGAACTCCAATTGATCGTAGGGCCGCAGCTCCGCATCCCACTCGACGAAGGAATCCAAATCCGCGAGCGAGGCGATGCGATCCCGGGCCCGGAGCCGGAAGTGGTAACCACACTTGGGACAGACCCGGGCATTATGGTCAAGCTCTTTCGAGTAGACCAGCTCCTGGCAGCGGGGGCATTTGACCCACAAATCCTCGGGGATCTGGATGTCGGCGCCGTCTTGTTCAACGTCGCGGGGCCGAAACTTGCCACGGCGCTGGAAAAACTCTCGCATCGCCGGCTCGCCCCTTGCCCGGTGCCACCTCGACGTTCGGCCATGTCAGGATACGCACCGTCAAGGCGCGGTGCCTGGTGCGCGTGCCAGAATACGTTACTGAGAACACGGGAACAAGGCACGGCGAAACGCGGGCACATGACCCGCGCCTCGCGACCCCGCTCGCGGCGGCGTACGATCAACTCCTCAGTCGGCGGCCGCCGGCCTCGCCGCCTTGCTGTCCTGAATCGCCCGCCACACCTTCTCCGGCGTCGCCGGGATGTCCAGATGCGTGATCCCAAACGGCTCCAGGGCATCGACGACGGCGTTCGCGGTCGCCGGGGTCGAGCCGATGGTCGCCGCCTCGCCAATCCCCTTCGCTCCCAACGGGTTGAGGTACGTCTGCGTCTCCGTGTGGTGCGTCTCAAAGGTCGGGAACGTCACCGCTTTCGGGATCGCGTAGTCGTTCAACGTGCCGGTGATCAGCTCGCCGGTCTCGTCGTAAGTCACCTCTTCGAGCAGCGCCTGCCCGATCCCCTGGGCGAGGCCCCCATGCACCTGGCCGCGGACCAGGCCCGGACTGACGATGAAGCCGCAATCGTCGACCGCGACGTACCGGATCAGCTTCACCTCACCGGTGTCCGGGAAGACCTCGACCACGGCGATGTGCGTGCCGAAGGGGAAGGTCTCGTCGGCTGGTCGAAAAAAATCGGTCGATTCCAGCCCGGCCGAAATCTCCGGGGGCAGGTTGTCCGCGTCGCCATAGGTCTCCTCGGCGATCTGGGCCAGCGTGACGCCCCGATCCGGGACGCCGCGCACCCGAAACTTGCCGTCGGCCAGCTCGATGTCATCGACCGCCGCTTCCAACAGGTGGGCGGCGACCTGGCGCGCCTTCTCCCGAACCTTCTCGATCGAGAGCATCAGGGCGCCGGAACCGACCGCCAGGCCCCGGCTGCCCATGGTCCCGTTGCCGTGCGGCGTGTTCAGCGTGTCGCCGTGGTTGACGATGATGCGATCGAAATCGACGCCTAATTCGTCGGCGACGATCTGGGCGAACGACGTCTCCTGGCCCTGGCCATGCGGCGAGATGCCGGTGTAGACCGTGACGTCCCCGGTTGTCTCCACCCGCAGCGTGGCGCTTTCAAACGGACCGAAGCCGCAGATCTCGACATAGGACGCCATCCCGATGCCAATGTATCTGCCCTGCTGCCGCAGCTCCGCCTGCTGACGGCGCAACGCCTCGTAGCCGGCAACTTCGAGCGCCTTGTTCATCGCCTTTTCGTAGTCGCCGGTGTCATAGTGCTCGCCGGCGTTGGTGGTGAAACCATTCGAGAATGGGGCGATGAAGTTGATTCGCCGCACTTCCGCCGGGTCGATGCCCGCCGCGTCAGCGAGCAGATCCATCGCCCGCTCGATGTAGTAGGCCGCCTCCGGCCGCCCGGCGCCCCGATAGGCGCCGACCGCCATTGTGTTGGTGTAGACGCTGGTCGACCGGAACTCGAGGGCCGGCACGTCGTAGCAGCCACAGGACATACGGCCGGTTAGCTCGGCCAGGTCGGTCCCCTTCGGATAGGCGCCGAGGTCTTGGACGACGTGCATTTTGACGCCACGCAGCTTGCCGTTGGGTTCGGCCGCGATCTCGACGTCCGCCCATTGATCGCGCCCGTGGTTGGTCGCCAGGAAGCTCTCGCTCCGGGTCTCGATCCACTTCACCGGGCGTTGCAGCTTATAGGCGAGCGCCGCGATGATAACGTCTTCCGGAAAGGCGCCGATCTTCACCCCGAACCCGCCGCCGACCTCCGGCGCGATGCACCGCACCCGCGTATTTGGGATGTCCAACGCCTCGGCGATGGTATCGCGGTTCCAATGCGGCGCTTGAGTCGAGGTCCAAACCGTCAACCCGCCGCTGACCGGATCGGGCGTGGCCAGGACCGCCCGGCCCTCGATCGGCACCGCCGACAGCCGTTGCGATCGAATTCGTGCCTTCGCCGTCACCGGGGCATCGCGAAACGCGGCCTCGATATCCGCGTGGTCCCGATCCCAGCGGGCGCCGATGTTCCGTTTCACGCTGGCGTACACCAACGGCGCGCCAACTTCCATTGCCGCTTCCGGATTGACGACGCTCGGCAACGATTCGTAATCGACCTCGACCGCATCCCGCGCGTCCTCGGCCTGGTAGCGAGAGGTCGCGATCACCGCCGCGATCGCGTGCCCAATCCACCGCACCTCGTCGCGGGCCATCGCCCAAAAGGTCGGCGTGTTGATCGTGTCGTCGTCCTCGAGGTCCTGATCGGCTTGCTCGCCGCTCCCCCCGCCTTCTGAGCCGCCGCCTTCCAACGGCCCGGTGAATTCCGCCAGCTCGTCCCCGGTGACGATCGCGACAACGCCCGGCATCGCCAGCGCGGCGCTGGAATCGATCCCGCGCAGCTTCGCGTGCGGATACGAGCTCCGAACAAAGGCGACGTGGAGCGATCCCGGCAGCCGCACGTCGTCAACGTACATCGACGCGCCCGAGATCAGTCGCGGATCCTCTTTGCGCCGGACCTCGGCCCCGACATACCTGCTCAGCACCATATCTCGTCGTCTCCTTCGCCGGTTTCAAGCCGAATCCGAGCCATTGCTCCGAGCGTTCCCCGCCGCCATTCTCCCGAGCGTTCGGCCGCTGGTCGATTGGGTTGAAGCTACCGGGATCACGCCCGTCGCATGGTACCATCCCTTTCTCCCCTCCCCGCCCGCGAGGTCGCGTCGAGGTCCACGATGCCGCTTCGTCTTCTGAGCCCTGACACCATAGGCAAGATCGCCGCCGGCGAAGTCGTCGAACGGCCGGCCTCGATCGTCAAGGAGCTGGTCGAGAATGCCCTCGATGCCGGCGCCAGCCGGATCCTCGTCACCCTCCGCGGCGGCGGCAGCGAGCTGATCGAAGTGGCGGACAACGGTCACGGTATGGTTGCCTCCGATCTCGCGATCGCGGTGCAGCGCCACGCGACATCGAAGCTTTCCAGCTTCGACGATCTCGATCGGCTGCAAACGCTCGGCTTCCGGGGCGAGGCCCTGCCGAGTATCGGCGCCGTCTCCGACCTCACCCTGCGGTCTCGGCCGGCCGGCGGCAGCCACGGGGCGGAGCTCCGGCTCGAGTTCGGCCGGCAGGTGCCGGCGCGCGACGTCGGCGCGCCGCCGGGCACCGTCGTCACCGTCCGCGATCTCTTTGCCAATGTTCCCGCCCGCCGCAAATTCCTGCGCCAGGCCGCGACTGAAGCCGGGTACGCGGTTCGCGCCGTCTCGGCCTATGCCTGCGCCTATCCCGACATCGCGATCGAGCTGACGGTCGACCAGCGCCGGGTCTTTGCCACATCGGGCTCCGGCGACCTCGCGGCGGCGGCGGTCAGCGTGATCGGTCCCGACGTTGGCGCGGCGGTCGTCCCCCTCGCCGAGCTGGAGCCGGCTGCCGCCATCCCTGGGGTCGCCGTCTCCGGTTGGGTGGGGGCGCCGGCCGTTCATCGGTCACAACGGCACGGCATGGTCTTCTTTGTCAACGGCCGCTGGATTCAGAGTCGTTCCCTTTCGTTTGCGCTCGAAGATGCGTATCACAGCCTGCTCATGGTGGGGCGACATCCGCTCTGTGTGGTGCGGATCACGGTCGACCCGGCCGCGGTGGATGTCAACGTCCATCCAACCAAAGCCGAGGTCAAATTTGTTGACGAACGCGCCGTCGCCCGCGCCGTCCAGCGAGCGGCCCACGCCGCGCTCGCGCGCGCTCCACGAGACGACCTGCCGCCGGTGCGGCTCAGCCCCTGGACCGCGGGCCACGATCGTGAGCAGCAGACGCTGCCGAACGGCGGACCCGGGCGATTTCTCCCGTTCGCCCGCCGCTCGTTGGGTGACGACGAGGAACCAGCGGCGTCGGTCGCGGCGCACCCGTCCGGCATCCCGGTGATGCGGGTGCTGGGCCAAGTCGGCGCCAGCTTTATCATTGCCGAGGGTCCAGACGGCATGTACCTGATCGACCAACACGCCGCCCATGAGCGGGTCATGTACGAGAAGATCCTGTTTCAGATGCAACAGCGGGCGATCGACCGGCAAGGGCTGCTCGATCCGATCGTGGTCGAGCTGTCGCCGGAGGAGCAGGCGATCTTTGAGCGGTCGAGGGAGGAATTGGCCGAGATCGGATTCGAGATCGAACCGTTCGGCGATGGTGCGGTGGCGATTCGGGCCATTCCCGCCATCGTCCGCGGCGTCGATGTCGCCGAGCGGCTCCATCTCATTCTGGGTGAGCTGGTGGAAGGCGGGGCTGGCGACTCGTGGCTCGATGCGGTCGCCATCAGCACCGCGTGCCACACGTCGATCCGAGCGGGCCAGCTGCTCTCGCTGCCGGAGATGCGCGAGCTCGTTGCCGACTTGGAGCGGTCAAGCCAACCCCGTGCCTGCGGTCACGGGCGGCCGACCATGCTCCATGTCTCCCAAGCCGACCTCGAACGGCAGTTCGGCCGCCGGTAGCGGCGACTATGGCTCGTAGGCCACGCTGGGGATGAGGCCGAATTGGTCCAGAGGCCAATTCGCCAGCCAGGCCTTGCCGACGATGGCATCGAAGCTGACCACGCCGAAATACCGGGAATCGGCGCTATTGGTCCGGTTGTCACCGAGGACGTAGACGGCGTTCTCCGGCACCACCAGGCGGCAATGGACCGCGTCGACACAGAACGTCTCCGGCAGTGCCTGATACGGCTCGTCCAGCCGCTCGTCGTTGACGTACACATACCCGCCGGCGAAGCGAATGGAGTCGCCGGCAAGCCCGATCACCCGCTTGATGTACGGCTGGTCCGAGGTGACCGGCGGCGAAAAAACCACGATATCCCCCCGCATTGGCCGGCTAAAGGGATAGACCACGTGTGGCTCCGATTGCTCGATGCCGGGAATCAAACTCCAGAGGGCGTTCACATCGACATGGGCGTAGGCGGTCCGGTTCACCAGCAGCCGCTCGCCGTTCGCCAGGGCCGGATTCATGCTCGCCCCGTCGACCGCGTAGGGCGGGACAATGAACTGGACCCCAAGGTAGACGCCGGCCGCGAGAAGAAGCGTTTCGACGAGCTCGCGAACAGTTTGGCCCAGCGTTCGCGTCCGCTCCCCTCCTGACATCCGGTCGCCTTTCGTCGCGCCCAAGATCCGTCCCTCGGGCGGGACAGGCTGATGCTGGATGGTACCACGGCGGGTCGTGTACGTTCGCTGCCCTATGGCTGATCGATGGAGCCCCCGCGCCGCGTCGCCCAGGCGTCGAGCAGGCGCCTGGCAATGCTGATCTTGGACGGCACCGCCGGCAGCGAGTCGAGCGCAAACCAAGCGGCCGCCGACAGCTCGCCGTCGCGGAGCTCGATCTCACCACGGGCGTGGCGGGCCGTAAACCCGATCATGACGGCATGGGGAAAGGGCCAGGCTTGACTCGCGAAATACCGCACGTCCTCAATCTCCAGCCCAACTTCTTCCCAGACCTCACGGTGGACCGTCTCTTCCAATGACTCCCCCGGTTCCACGAACCCGGCCACGATGCCGTACCGATCGGGCGGCATGCCGCGGCCGCGAGCCAGCAAGACACGATCGTCGCGCTCGATGAGGACGATGACGGCGGGCGACAACCGGGGAAACGAGGTAAACCCGCAGGCCAGGCAGCGTCGCGCTCGCTCAGCGGTCACGGGCTCGGTCGCCGTGCCGCACCGGCCGCAGAACTGATGGTCTCGATCCCAGGCCACGATTTGCGCCGCCCGACCGGCGATGGTGAAGAACCGATCGTTGACCTGCCCGAAGAGGGAGCGCAGCCCGAGCAACCCCATCCCGGCGGGAAGAGCCAAGTCCGCCGATAGCTCGACGGCCCATGTGCCACGTCCCTCGAAACGCCCGAGGTAGAGCTCGCGGCGAGCATATGGACGTAGGGTGTCAAGATCCGGACGAAGCGGGATCCGGGGAGTCTCGGTGTCGATGGTCACGACCAGCAGCTCGTCGCCGCGAAAGGCAAACCACCACGACGACGCGTGATCCTCGGCCTCATCCGGTACCGGCGGTTCCACGGCGCCGACGAACCAGCCCTCCATGCGTCATTCATCCCGGCGTCGCGGCGTCCGGCCGCCTTCAAGCCCGCTCACCAGCTCCGGGTACGATGCTCCGCCCCGGTCGATCCGTCAAGCGAAAAAATTGGGCGCTGTAGAAGTTCAGAAAGATGTGAGACGGGGGACGAGGTGAAGTGAGGGGAGGCTCCCGAGTATCGTGGTGGTGTTGAGACGCCGAGATACGCAAGGAGGTCCCCTCGTGGTCAAGCAGAGCAAGC
>JALZJP010000061.1 GCA_030859715.1 Chloroflexota bacterium | reverse complement strand
GCCGGGACGCGGGTCACGGTGGCGACCGGGCCGCCTTCGGCGGTGCCGCCGCAGGCGGCGAGGACCAGGGCGCTGGCGCTGGCCGCCGCCCCCGTCAGCAGGATGCGGCGCGACATCGTCGCCGAGTCGGGAGAGATCGAATACGTAGCCATCGAGGCGGGCCTCCAAACGCGCGACTATGCGCGACAACGCGAGTATCAGGCGCATCGTGGCCGCCGCCGGCAGCGCTCCTGGCCCAAGGCCGGATGCGGCGCCGTCATCGCCACGTCATGTCGCCCGCAAGTCTACGACTCGCCACGATTTCGTGCTGTCGGGAAATGTTCGCGTCTGCCGCCGGATGGGTCTGATATGGTGAGCGCCGCGGGCGCGGGCGGTGGCGACAGCGGGCGCCGGAGGGATGGAGCAGCAATGAGCGAGGCGCCGCGGTCTTCGATGCGGCCGAGGACGGTGCGGGCGGGAGACGTGTCGCTGGCGGTCGCCGAGTATCCGGGGGAGGGGCCGCCGGTCGTCCTCTTGCACGGGATTGGGAGTCGCGGTGTCTCCTGGTGGCCGGTGATCGACGGCCTGACCCCGTTTTTTCATCTCTACGTGCTGGACTTGCGCGGGCATGGCGATTCCAGCAAACCGGTCGCCGGGTACGACGGCGCCGACTACGTGGACGACCTGAAGCGGGCGCTGGACGGGCTGGGCCTGGAGCGGCCGCGGATCATCGGCCACTCGCTGGGAGCCTTGGTCACTTTGGCCTGGGCCAGCCTGCACCCGGCACGGGCGGCGGCGCTCGTCTTGGAGGACCCACCGCTGCGGACGATGCCGCGGACGCTTGAGCTGTTCGACGAGTGGATCGCGTTGGCGGCGATGCCGCCGGCCGAGGTCGCCGAGCTGTACCGGGATCGCTACCCGGCGTGGAGCGCCGAGGAGCGGGCCCGCCGGGCCGGCAGCATCACCGGCACCGCCCCCGCCGTCTTCCAGGAGGCGCGGGCGCGGGCCGAGCGGACCCTGCGGTCGCCCGGCGAGCATCGGGTGCCCCTGAGCCGCCGCTTGCCGCCGACGTTGCTCGTCGCCGGCGATGTCGCGGCCGGCGGCTTGTTGTTGCCGGCCGATGCCGACCACTTCGCGGTCTCCGTGCCCCGATCGGAGGTTGTCCATTTTCCAGGCGTGGGACACAGCCCGCACCGCGATGTCGCGGACGAGTTTCTGGCGGTGGTGGTGCCGTTTATGCGGGCCGCTGGTTGAAACGCCCGGTGCTTGGCGACGACCGGGGGCATGAGGGTGAGCAATGATGTCGAACCAGGCGATGAGACCGAGCGGTGCCAGTGACGGCCACCTTTGCCTGGGGTTGATCTCCGGCACCTCGGCCGACGGCATCGATGCCGCCCTGGTCCGGATTGATGGGGCCGGGGCCGGAGCGCGGATTGAGCTCATCGCCTTCCGCTCGACACCGTATCCAGCCAAGGTGCGAGCGGAGCTGCTGGCGCTGTACGCGGCTGATGCGCCAAACGCGATCGCCCGTCTCTGCTCGCTCAACATGGTCCTCGGCGACCTGTTCGCGACGGCGGCGGCCGCGATCTGCCGGCGGGCGGCCGTCGCCACCGACGCCCTGCACGTCGTTGGCTCCCACGGGCAGACGGTCTGGCACCAGCCGGGGCCGGATCCTACGCTGTCCCTCTCGACCCGCTCCACGTTGCAGATTGCCGAGCCGGCGGTGATCGCCGAGCGGTTGCGAGTGCCGGTCATCGCCGACTTCCGGACCGCCGATGTCGCCGCCGGCGGCCAGGCGGCGCCCCTGGCGTCGTACTTTGACTGGGTGATGTTGCGGCACCCGGAGCGTGGCCGCGCCCTTCAGAACATTGGCGGCATCGGCAACGTCACATACCTGCCGGCCGGGGGAGATCTGGCATCGATCCGGGCCTTCGATACCGGTCCCGGCAACATGGTCATCGACGGGTTAATGACGCTGCTCACCGCCGGGGCCGAGGTGTTTGATCGGGATGGCGAGATGGCGGCGGCGGGCACGGTCGATCGCGCCCTCCTGGACGAGTGGTTGGATGACGACTACCTCCGGTTGCCGCCGCCGAAGACCACCGGCCGCGAGCTTTACGGGATACCGTTCGCCCGCCGCCTGTTGGCCGAGGCCGGGCTCGAGGAAGGGGCGCTAGCGCCGGGCTCGACGCCGACCGCCGGCGCCCAACGCCGGGCCATCGACTTGATCGCGACCGCCACCGCCCACACGGTCTGCACGATCGCCGATGGCTATCGCTATTGGCTGCCCAAGGTCGACGAGGTGATCGTCAGCGGCGGCGGTAGCCGCAACCCGACGTTGATGCGATGGCTGGCCGAGGCGCTGGAGCCGGTCCCGGTCGCCGCCATTGACACGTATGGGATCGACGGCCGGGCCAAGGAGGCGATGGCCTTCGCCCTGATGGCCCACGACGGCCTGGCCGGGCTGCCGACGAACGTGCCCGGCGCCACCGGCGCCCGGCGGGCGGTCACGCTTGGCAAGCTCGTGCCGCCAGGGACGAAGTCGTGAGTCGTGAGTCGTGAGTCGTAAGCACGGATGTGAGCCGGCTCTGCC
>JALZJP010000045.1 GCA_030859715.1 Chloroflexota bacterium | reverse complement strand
GGGTCGGTCGAGCGGGCACGGGGCGAGGCGAAGGCCGAGCGAGCGGTGCTGGCGGCCGCGAACCAGGAACGGACCCGGCATCGCGAGCGACTGTCCTCCTGGATCGAGGAACTTCAACGGGACTTGGACCAGGGCGACGCTCGGTTGCGACAGAGCAGATCCGAGGCAACCGCGATCGCAAACGAGCTGCAACAGACGAGCATTCGTCGAGCCGAGGTTCAGGACAGCCTCATCGCCATTGCCGAACAGGCCGCCGCGGCGGCGGCTGAGCGAAAGCGGGAAGCCGAGGCGACCGCCGGCGACGAGCGTGAGGCGGCGGCGCTGAGCCAGCTTCAGGCCGGGTTGGCGGAACGGCAGCGGGCCGAGCAGCGCCGGCTCGTCGAGCTCCGAAAGCAAGAGCGGGCGCTGGCCGATGAGCTCGAGCTTCGGACCGAGCGCGCCGCCGCGCTGGACCGGGAACGATCCGATCTCGACGAAACGCGCCAGCGGGTTGCCGCCGCCGCCGAGCAACTTGGCGCGCGGTCTGCCGCATTGACCGATGCCAGATCCCCCATCCAGGCGGAGCTGCGCCGGCTTGAAGCCGCCGTCGCGCAATCGGGCCGGGCCATCGCCGCGAGACGGGAGGCGCTCCTAGACCATGAACGTGAGCAGGGGGCGAGCGAGTTGGCCCGCGAACGCGCCGGCGACGAGGTCAACGCGATCCGGCGCCAAATCGCCCAAGAGCTCGAGCTCGATGACCCTGATCGCCTGCTCTCGCTCGAATCGGTGGCCGATAGCCACGGCGCGGACGATCAGGCGCGGGAACGGGAGATCGAACGGCTCCGGGTCCGGCTGCGGCGGGTCGGCTTCGTCGGGCAGGACGTCGTGGCCGAGTATGAGCGCGAGGCAGCGCACCAGGAGTTTCTCCGGCGCCAGCTCGAGGATGTCCAAGGTGCCGCCGCCTCGGTCCGCGGTCTGCTGACGGACCTGCGGCACACCATGCGGTCCCGTTTCGACGCGACCTTTGCCCAGGTGTCGGCGGAGTTCGCCGAGATGTTTGGCGTGCTCTTCGGCGGCGGCACGGCGCGGTTAATGGTGACCGGGGGCGACGTGAATGAGCATGGGATCAGGGCGGAAACCGGGGTCGATATCGTCGCCCAGCCGCCAGGCAAGCGGCTACAGAACCTGGCGCTGCTGTCGGGCGGCGAGCGGGCCTTGACCGCGGTCGCCTTGCTGTTCGCGATCCTGCGGGTCAACCCGGCGCCGTTTTGCCTGCTGGATGAAGTCGACGCGGCGTTGGACGAGGCCAATATCGTGCGCTTCCGGGATCAGCTTGGTGCGCTGGCGGCGAAGACCCAAGTCGTCATCATCACCCACAACCGGGGCACGATCGAGACCGCCGACACGCTCTACGGGGTCAGCATGGGCGCCGACGGCGCCTCGCGAGTCCTCTCCCTCCGGATGTCGGACCAGGATCTACCGCCAGCGGGGTAGATAGGCGTCAGGGCCGGGCGCCGGCGAAGACCAGGTCGACATAGGCGGCGACGTCGCGGCGTTCCTCGGTGCCGTCGAGCAGCATCGATTCCAGGACGTCGATCGACTCAGGGTGAATATCGCTCAGCTCCTGGATGATCGGCCGCTCGTTCCGGGATGGATGCGGATCGGTGACGAAGTCGTACATCGCCGTCACCAGCTCGTCGGTATCAACCTGCAAACGAAAAAATTGAGACATCGTTGGCGGAATTCCTTTCTGAGCTAGCGGGAGGCCCGTTCGCGAAGGCTGACCCGTTCCCAGGCGCGGCCACCGGACCGGGCCGCCCGCTGGCGATCGACGGAGGATTGGTCCTTGAACAGGAAGACGAGCGCGGCGCCGGCGACAAACCCGCCGACATGGGCCCAAAAGGCGACGCCGCCGGTCTCTTCGGTTTGGACCCCGAGGGAGAGGAAGCCGTTCACGAACTGCAACACGATCCAGACGCCGATCTGGACCCAGGCGGGGATCAGCATCACGGTGACAAAGTAGCCAAGGAAGATCAGGGTCCGAATCCGGCCATGGGGGAAGAGCACGATGTAGGCGCCGAGGACGCCGGAGATCGCGCCGCTGGCGCCCACGAGCGGGATCTGGCTGGCGGGGTCGATGAGGACTTGGGCGCCGCCGGCCGCCAGCCCGCAAAGCAGGTAGAAGACGAGAAAGCGAACGTGACCCATCGCGTCCTCGACGTTGTCGCCGAAGACGAAGAGGAAGAGCATGTTGCCGATGATGTGCATCCACCCGCCGTGGAGGAACATGGAGGACAGCAGCCCATAGAGGTCTTGGCCCCGCGAGATTTCGGCCGGAATCGCGCCCCAGCGGAAGATGAAGTCCGTCAAGGCTCGGTCCGACAACGTGATTTGATAGAGGAAGATCAGGACGTTGATCGCGATCAGGACGTACGTGACAAACGGCGTCCGGACTCGCCCGTTGTGCTCGTCGCCAATTGGAAGCACGAGTCCGCCCTTTCCCCCGAGCCCTGGCGCCGGTTGGCCGCGATTTGGCGATCGATGATCCGGCCGCCTACCCCTTGAAGAGCTCCTCGGCCCAGGTCGTCAAGCGGGCCCGCGTCTCGTCGCCACTCCGGGGCGCGAACAAGATGCCGACGACAAGCCCGTAGACAAAGAATTTCAGGGCGGTTCTGGCTCGACCGATCATAGCGTGGTGGCTCCTTCAGTTGGTAGCGGGCCGTCAAGGTCCGCGCGAGGCCGAACACTGGCTCCAGATCTCGGAAAATACCTGTCGCCGGGCGATATTGGCTCCGGCACGTCGTCACCGATGAGCTGCCGGAGTTCCGTGACTACGATCGCGACCCGGTGCGCAACGCGATCGCCAATCTCCTCGACCGCGCCCGCGAGATCGGCCCGCGTTCGCCAGCCGGCTTGGGGGGCGTTCCACAGACCGTAGGCGACTCCCGCCATCGATCCCAGGACGGCGCCCACCAGGAACGCGACGTCGTGCCGCTCGTTCGCCACAGCCTCTTCCTTCCCAGCCGGCGCTTCCGCGCTCGTTGAGCGCGTGCCCGGCCCGCGCGATCACGGTCCCTATTATCAAGTATGGTGCCACTTTCGTCCGCGGGCTCACCGGCTGGCCTCGGCCAGCCAGCGCATGATGAGCGACGGATAGACCTGTTCCGTCAGCAACGCGCGAAATCGCGTCTGCCGTTCAGCCGCCGGCCCGGTGTCCAGCCAGGATCGGAGGAGATCATAGCCCGCGTGGTAGGTGAAGATGTAGGCCCGCCAGAGCGGATCGCTGATGAACTCCAGGCGCTTCCGCGCATTCGCCTCGGACATCAAGCCAAACGCCATCAGATAGCCAAGCACCTCCGGCGCCGCGCGTCCCTCGGCGTGAAGCATCAGCGCCGCGTTGCCCGCCACCCCGCGGAGGGCGGCGGTCGCCGCGCGTACCCGCGCTTCAAGCCCGGCATCAACCGAAATCTTTGCCTCTGGATAGACCCGCTCTTGGCGGAAGGAGATCGCCCTTTCCGGCCCGAAGAGGATCTCTTCCGCCAGCGTCGCGACCCCCTCGGAGATGATGGCCGACGGCGAGTTGATCAATTGGATCGCGTGCTCGCCAAAGCCGTGATCGAGGTACAGCCGTTCCTTCAGCATGTGTTCGACGTGATGCCCGGGATACCCTTCGTGGCAAAGGAGATCGGTGAGCTTATTCGCCTCGATCGGCAGGTCGGTGTTGAGCTCGACCCGTGATTGACCGTTGCCGAGGTACCAGTTGTAGCCGCCCCAGGGACGATCTTGAACGAACCGATACTCGATCTTTTCGCCCTCCGGCAGGTCAACGAACGCCAGCGTGCGTTGACGGATCTCCGGCTGGATGATCGCGATGAGCCGCAACGCGGTCTCGGGACTGATCTGAAATTGCTGCCGCCAGGCGACCATCCGATCCGTGACCGGTCCCGTGCCGGGGAGGATGGCGTCGAGCTCGGTGATCGCGGCCTGCAGCGTGGCCTCGGGCGTCCGCTCGGCATCGACGTCGAACAGATGGCGAACTTCGTCCGGGTAGGCGATGTTCTCCCCGGAAAGCCCGCGGCAGATTGTCAACATCGCTTCAAGCTGCGCGGCCAGAAACCCGACCCGACTACCCGCGATATCGGCATCGGCCACCCGGATTAGCAGGCTCTTCACCTGGTCCATGAGGATTCGAGGCTCAGGCGCGTCGCCGGCGAGCGCGTCCGCTTTCACCTCGGGCGGACCGAAGTAGGCATCGACAAAGCCGGGAACGAGCCGCTCGATGCCGAACGCCAAGGTGACGTACTCGAGCGCGATGGGGTCGAGAGGGACCGGATCTCCTGACATGCTTCCTCCGCCGGGCGCCGGCAACGCGGATTGGTCAAACGTTCGGTCGCGGCCAACGGCCGGGTCCGGATGTGGCAGGATACGATACCGGCCGCGAGCGGATGGCGATTGATGATCAGCAAAGCACGGCGGATGAGGGGCCCATGAGCTTCACGGACGTGGTTGAGCTGGCGGGGCGGGTGATGGAGGCCGTTGGCGTCGCCATCATCGTGATCGGGGCGCTGACGGCCACGGTGCGGTTCGTCGCTCAGCTCCAGCAACGGACCGACGGCGTCGTGATGTACAAGACGTACCGGATCGGCCTGGCCCAGGCGATCTTGCTCGGACTCGAGTTCTTGTTGGCCGGGGACATCATCCGCACCGTGGCGATCGAGCCGACGCTGGGCAACGTCGGCGTCCTGGCCGCGATCGTCGGCATCCGCACGGTCCTCAGCTTCTCATTGCAGTTGGAGATCGAGGGCCGCTGGCCATGGCAACGAGTCGTAAGTCGTGAGTCGTAGGTCGTCAGCGGAGCGAGCGCAATAGCTCGCCAGACCCTGAATGATCGACACTCTTCACGTCACGACTCACGACCCCGTTAGTACACCGACAGATACCGGTCGCGCTCCCAGTTCGAGACGTGGAGCCGGAAGGCGTTCCAATCGGTGAGCTGGGCCTCGCCCAGGCGGTCGGCGACGTGGCTGCCCAGCGCCTCCACGATGACGGGGTCGGCGGCGGTTTCGGCCACCGCTTCGCCCAGCGTCGCGGGCAGGGTCGGGATGTTGCGGCGCTTAAGGTCCTCATCCGTGAAGTGGTACAGGTTCTCCTCGACCGGCTCCGGCAGCGGCACGTCGTTTTCGATCCCATCGATCCCGGCCGCGAGCATCGCGGCGAAGGCCAAGTACGGGTTGCAGGACGGATCCGGGCAGCGGAGCTCGATCCGGGTGGCGGCGGTATGGCCGCCCCGGATCGCCGGCACCCGGATCAGGGCGGAACGGTTGGTGCGGGCCCAGGCGACGTAGACCGGCGCCTCGAAGCCGGGCACCAACCGGCGGTAGGAGTTGACGAGCGGCGCGATGACGCTACAGAGGCCGCGGGCATGCTTCAACTGCCCGGCGATGAACGACTTGGCGATCTTCGACAGGCCGTAGGCATCCGCCTCATCGACGAACGCATTGCCCTTTTCATTCAAGAAGCCGAAGCTCTGGTGGACATGCATGCCGGAGCCATTGATGCCTTCGAGCGGCTTGGGCATGAAGGTGGCGTGCAGGCCGCGCTGTTGCGCGGTCGCCTTCAGCACGTACTTGAAGGTGATCGCCCGGTCGGCCGTGGTCAGCGGGTCGCCATACTCGAAATCGATCTCGTGCTGGCCGATCGCGACCTCGTGGTGGCTGGCCTCGACATCGATCCCCATCTCACTCAGCGCCGTGGACATCTCTTTCCGCACGGTATAGGCGAGATCGGTTGAAAAGTCGAAGTACCCGGCCCGGTCATGCGGCAAGGCCACCACGTCATCGCCCTGCTTCTGGAAGAGGAAAAACTCGAGCTCGGGCCCGGTCTTATAGGTGTAGCCAAGCTTGGCCAGCCGCTGAAGCTGCCGCAGCAAAACGCCCCGCGGATCGCCCGGAAACGGCTCGCCGGTTGGCAGATAGACCCAGCAGATGACCCGGGCGGTGGTGAAGTCGCCCCGGGTCCACGGAATGATCGAGAAGGTGGAGAGGTCCGGCATCAGATACATGTCGGATTCCGCGATCCGCATGAAGCCAGCGATCGAGGAGCCATCGATCCATTGGCCGCCGTCGATCACATGGCCGAGCAAACCGGAGGGGATCGTCACGCTCTTGACCATCCCCAAGACATCGGTGAACTGGAGATCGACGAACTTGACCTGCTCCGTCTCCACCCGATTCAGGATCTCTTCCTTCGATGGGCTGACGCCGAGGAGGGCTGCTCGCTCGGTGTCGCTGAGCGTTGATTCGATCCCCGTCATAGGTGCTTCCGTGGTCGCGGTCGTCATTCCCCGTGGTCCTTCCTACAGCCTTCTCGCCAACCGTGCCGGCACGGTCGTGCCTCGCTTTGATGCGTGCCTGGCAAAGCCTAGCGTGGCGGCGCTGTCCCGTCATCGTGCGGATTGCATTGTTGTGCGGACGAAATATGTGCAACACGCACAGGTTGGTCCCGGCCCTCAGCCGGATGGGGCGGCAGCCGGACGATCAACCAGGCCGGCCATGAGCACCATCGCCACGCCCAGCCCGGCCACCAGGCCCAGGCCAACCCGGAGCCCGGTGACCTCGGCCACGAAGCCGATGACCGGCGGCCCGGCCAGGAAGCCGGAGTAGCCGAGGGTGGCGACCGCCGAAATTGCGACCCCGGGCGCGAGGTTGGAGGTTTGACCAGCCACGCTCAACAGCACGGGGAACGCGCACGACAGGCCGATGCCAACGCAGGCAAAGCCAAGCAGCGCCGACCAGGGTTGGCCGATGCCCAAGCCGAGACCGAGGCCGATCGCGACCAGCGCCCCGCCGTAGCGGATCACGCGGACGGGCTGCAGCCGGGCGGTGGCCCAATCGCCGGCGAATCGGCCAACCACCATGGCGGCGGCAAAGACGGCGTAGCCGGCGGCGGCGAAGGCCGGGCTGGTATTGAGCGTGTTGCCAAGATAGACCGCGCTCCAATCCGCCATCGCGCCTTCACCGACCAGGGCGCAAAAGGCGATCAGGCCCAGCCCAACCAGCGGCCGGGGAAGGCGAACAAACACGGGTCCGTCGTGGACCTCGTCCGTGGCGGCGGGAAGGAGCCAGAGGGACGCGATCACGGTGACGATCGCCATCACGATGGCGACGATGAGCAAGTGCGCGCGGGGACCGATCCCGGCGGCCGCCGCGAGCCCGGCCCCGGCGGCGCCGGCGAGCCCGCCCACGCTGAACACCCCGTGAAAGGCGGACATGATCGGGCGCCGGTAGCGCTTCTCCACCCCGACCGCCTGCACGTTCATCGAGACATCGAGCACCCCGTTGGCGGCGCCGAGGGCGGCCAGGGCAATGAACAGCAGCAGGGCGGTGCCGGCCGTCGCCGGCAGCGGGAGCACCGCGCAGAGTAAGAGCGCCATGCTCGTCGCGACGATCCGGCTACTGGTCCGGGCGATCAGCCAACCGGTGGCCGGCATCGCCAGCAAGGCGCCAACGGCGGGACCGACGAGTGCGAGCCCGAGCTCGCCGTGGCTCAAGTCAAGCTCGCGCTGGACTTCTGGGATCCGCGGGAACCAGCTTCCCGTCGCCATCCCGGCGACAAAGAAGTAGGTCATGACGGCGCCGCGGGCCGCGTGGAGATTCATATATTCCAACCATTGCGATCAAGGGACGATCGAGTACCGGGTGCCCGCGGTGACCAGGCGGCCAAGCTCCAGAGCGGCAGGTGGCCCGGCGCCGCCGCCACAACGATACCCGATGCCGTGGCGACGGGACCGGATGGCCCAATCGTCGTGCTAAGCTGCCGGCGGCGGTCTCCGCTCCGCCGCGTGATCGTCAGGAAGGAAACCAATGGAGCTGGTCGCGACCGAGGAGTTGGCCATCGACTTTGACGACGTTCGCGCCGCCCAACAGCGATTGGCGGGCGTGATCCACCAGACCCCGGTCTTGACCTCGGGCGCGCTTGACGAGTGGACTGGAGCGCGGGTCTTCCTCAAGGCGGAGTCGTTTCAACGGACGGGCTCGTTCAAGTTCCGCGGGGCGTACAACGCGGTCAGTCAGTTGCCGCGGGACCTTCGATCCGGCGGCGTGGTCGCCTTTTCGAGCGGCAACCATGCCCAAGCGGTGGCCCTGGCGGCGCGGTTGCTCGACGTCCCGGCCGCCATCGTGATGCCGGACGATGCGCCGCCGACGAAGCGTGCCGCCACCAGCGGGTACGGCGCCGAGGTCATTACCTACGACCGGTACCAGGCGAACCGGGCGGAGATCGCGGCGGCCATCGCCACCGAACGGGGGGCGACGCTGATCCCGCCGTACGATCATCCACATGTCATCGCCGGTAATGGGACCACCGCCCTCGACCTGCTGGATGAGGTCGGCGAGCTGGACCAGGTGGTTGTCTGCCTGGGCGGCGGCGGTCTGCTGGCCGGCTCGGCGACGGCCGCCCGCGGCCTGTACCCACACATCGACGTGGTCGGGGTCGAGCCCGCGGCCGGCGACGACTGGGCGCGGTCGTATGCCGCCGGCAAACGGGTGGCCCTGACCGAGGTACCGGTGACGATTGCCGATGGCCAGCAGACGCAAGCCCCCGGGCTGCTGACCTGGCCGATCGCCCGGCGCCTGGTGGGCAGCATCGCGGTGGTGACCGATGATGAGATTCGGGCGGCGATGGCATTTCTCTTCGAGCGCCTGAAGATCGTGGTCGAGCCGAGCGGCGCCTCTTCCTTCGCGGCCGTCCTGGCGGGAAAGGTCGATGTCGCCGGCAAGCGGGTCGGGGTGACGATCAGCGGCGGCAACATCGGCCTCGATCAGTTCATGCGGGTGATGCGTGGTGGAGTGTAGCCGACGACGATGAGCCCCGGCGCCGGTCTTTCTCTCACTGGTGAAACCGGGTATCCTCCATCCGCAATGCGATTGGCGGCCTCGAGAGCGCGGGAGATGCATCAGCATGGCGGAATGGCAGGGACCACGACATCGACCACGCGGTTCGCCGGCGGCGAACGCGGCGCCGCCGCTGCTCCCGGACGCGCCAGAAGCGCCCGGTGCGGTCACATCGCCGCAGCAACCGGGCGAGGTTCCTGACCGTTCCTCGATTCCGGGCCAAGCCGCAGGCCAGGTCCCGGCCGCCGCGGGGGCGCTCCGGCCACTGACCGAGTATCAGACAGCGCAACGGATGATGGGCGTGTTCAGTGCCGAGCCGGGGCAGGAGCGCGAGCCGGCCCGATTCGAGCAGGCCACCGCCTCGTTCGAAGAGGTGCGGAAGGCGAACCCGGCGCAGTGGCCACCGGTGCGCCCCGTTGCCGGCTACTCATTGGACACCACCGAGCCCGTGGCCGAGCTGGCAGCGGGATCGGACCCGGACATTGCGCCCGCGAACTAGCGTCAGCCCTGGTTGGTTCGTGATGCCCGACACGGGTCGGTCCGATGGCGCCCGGAAGCGAGTAGACTACGCGCTGGCTGATGTGGTCCGGCGTCGTCGAGCCGCCGGGGAACCAGGTCCGCCGTGGGAAGGTCTTCAGCGGCGGTGCGCCGAGATTCTGGTCATGGAGGCTCGATGAACCGGCTTTGGCGCCTCGCGCTGTTCACCGCGATCGTGATGGCGCTGACCGTGCTGCTAGGCGGGCTATCCCGTATGACCGGAGCCGAGCCGGCGTGTGTCGAGACCTGGCCGCGTTGCGACGGATCCTGGTTGCCAGTGTTGGCGGCCGGCCCGTTGATCGACTATCTCCACGGTTTCAGCCTGGCCCTATCGCTTTTGATCGCTGTCGTCACGGCGATCTTGACGCGGCGCACGGCGGCAACCTCACGCCGGTCGCGCCTCATCGCCTGGTCCGCGGCCGGGTTGCTCGCCAGCGCGCGCATCGTCTCGCTTGCCGCCGAGGGATCCGGACTCGCCGAAACCGCCCGCGTCGCCGGTCCGTTGCTCGCCATGGTCCTGTTGGGAGCCTATGTCGTGCTCTGCTGGTCGCTTGCCCAAGACACCGGATCTCCTGACTGGCTGACGCGGCTTGGCCAAGTCTCCTACCTTGGGCGCGATCCGGTGCTGGTGTGGATGACGCGGCTTGCCGTCGCCACCCTGCTCCTCGTCATCGCCTCCGGCGCCCGCTCCGGTACTGGTTCGCCAGTGCCCTGCCCGAGCTGGCCACTCTGCCTGGACGATCGGCTGGCGCCGGATCAGCCGACGGCAGCTATGTGGCTCCACCTCGGGCACCGGGGACTGTCGGCGATCGCGGCGGTCGCGGTGATCGCGATCGCGGTTCGCGCCTGGACCGCGCCCTCCGCCGCGATTGTCCGCCGGGTCTCGCTGGGCGCGGCCGGGCTCCTCGTCGTCCAAATCCTGCTGGGCGGCGATTTCGTGATCGCGGGGGGACCAGTCTGGCTGGGGGTGCTCCATCTCGCGGCCGGCGCCGCGCTGTGGCTGGCCGTGGTCTCGCTGGCGATCCTGGCGGCCGCGCCGGCCAAGGTGTCCGTCACTCACGCGGCGGCGTCCCCGATCTTCGGTCGTGGGGCGACACCGGGCCGGGCCATCGAGCACCTGAACGTCTCGGCGGCGCCAGGGGCGGCACTGGCCGTTGCTTCCGGTCCGGCCGCCGTGTCGCTGAGCCTGACTGAGATCCGAGCGTGGCGTGTCGTGATCGCTGACTATGTGGCACTGACGAAGCCCGGGATCTTGACCCTGCTCCTTGTGACCACGTTCGCGGCCATGCTGATCGCGGCCACTGGCGTGCCGGCGTTCAGCTTGATCTGTGTCACCATCGTCGGCGGCGCCCTGGCGGCCGGCGGCGCCAACGTGCTCAACTGCTACATCGATCGCGACATCGACGCGCGGATGACGCGGACCCGCCATCGCGCTACCGCCGCTAATCGCCTTCCGCTGCCTCATGTTCTCGGCTTTGGGATTGGCCTGACCGCGCTGGCCATTGTCCTGCTCGGGCTTGGCGCGAATTGGGTCGCGGCCCTCCTGGCCCTGGCCGGCAACCTCTACTACGTCCTGGTGTACACCAAGTGGTTGAAGCGGCGGACCCCGCACAACATCGTGATCGGCGGCGCCGCCGGCGCGGTGCCGCCGCTCGTCGGCTGGGCGGCGGTGACGGGGGGGCTGAGCCCGCTGGCGTGGGCCCTGTTCGCGGTTATCTTCATGTGGACGCCGCCGCACTTCTGGGCCTTGGCGCTGCTCAAGCAGGGCGAGTATGGCCGGGCGGCGGTGCCGATGCTGCCGGTTGTGGCGGGTGAAGCCGAAACCCGGCGCCAGATCGTCATCTACTCAACGTTGCTGTTTCTGGTCTGCCTCATGTTGGTCCCGCTCGGATTGGGACCGATCTATCTCGTCGCGGCGACCATCATCAACGCGGTCTTTCTCGGCCTGGCCCTGCTGCTCTATTGGCGCCCCGCCAAGCGCCATGCCCGGCGGCTTTTCTTCTGGTCACTCTGGTATCTGGCGCTTATCTTTCTGGCGGCGGTGGCGGATCGGCTCGTGCTCGGGTAGGCCGCGGTTCGGCGAACACGTTCCGGCGCTGGTCGTGGTGGGACCTTTTCGGCGGCTTCCAGTCCCCGGCAGTGGTACCCTCCCCATGACGTTCCCCGGACCGTCGATGGACACCGGTGACGGCCGCCGGTATGTGCGAATTCGGTAAAGGAGTTGTTCAGGTCGTGGGTGAATTTCTGGGGGCGATCCTGAGCATTGTGGTGATCGACCTCGTACTCTCCGGGGACAATGCGGTCGTCATCGGGATGGCGGCGCGCTCGTTGTCTCCCGAGAATCGGCGGCGGGCGATTATTTTCGGCGGCGCCGGCGCGATTGGGCTGCGCATCCTGTTCACCGCGCTCGCGGTCTTCCTGCTCAGCGTCCCCTATCTGCAGGCGATCGGCGGCGTGCTGCTACTCTACATCGCGTACAAGCTGATCCGGCCGCAACAGACCCTGCATGAGGTGGCCCAAGCCGGATCCTTACGTGAAGCGATCAAAACCATTGTCCTCGCCGATGTGGTGATGAGCCTGGACAATATCCTTGCCGTCGGCGGCGCCGCGCATGGCGATTTCCGGCTGCTGCTCTTCGGCCTGGCGCTCTCGATTCCGATCATCTTATTTGGCGCGGAGCTGGTCGCCCGCTTGCTGGGCCGGCTGCCGATCCTGGTCTACGTGGGAGCGTTCGTGTTGATCGTGACGGCGGTGGAGATGATTCTCGGCGACCCCGTGATCCATGAGCGGTTCATGGTGTCGCTGCCGGCGACGATCGCGATCATGGCCCTCTTCAGCCTGATTATTATCGGCTCGGCGGTGTGGACCCGGCGCCGTCACGGTACGGAGCTTACCGGCGGCTCGCATTAGGCGGCAGCCTCCGGCCGGTCCGAGACTCGTGGCGGTCGGGACGAACCGGCATTGAAGATGAAACCGGGGATCGGGGTTGCGCGTACACGCTAGTGAGGGTATCTCCCCACGATACGATAGATGCTCTCACCCTGACCCCATGGAGCGCTGCACACGCTCCATCATCTCCCCTTCCCGAATGGGCCCGGCCAATCAGGCCGGGCCCATACTTCATGCCCGGATGGACGTTCCCGAGGCGGTCGCCAGCATTGCCGGACCGATCCCGCGGGGTTGGCGCTCAGTGGCGAGGCATGACGCTCCATGCCGTCGTGGGCATCGCCGGCGGCGGGGGCTCGATGCCGGCCTCCTGGATCGACAGCCAGCCCCGTCGCAAGGCATGCACGACCGCCTCCGTCCGGTCACCGACCCCGAGTTTGCGCAGGATCGCCGTCATGTGGTTCTTCACGGTCTGGGGGCTGATGCCAAGGGCCGGGCCGACCTCGGCGTTGGTCATGCCGGTGCTGATGTTTCGCAGAATTTCGAGCTCGCGGCAGGTCAGCGGCGAACCGACAGGCGCAAAGCCATTCGTGGTCGTGTGGTCGCGAATCTGTCTGATCATCTGGAGCGATGCCGTCCGCGGCATGAGGCGCGGGCTCTCGCTCAGCGGTCCCTCATGAGCGACCCGAATGACGGTTTGCAGCAACTGGTCTTCGGAGATGTCTTTACTGATGAATTTCCTGGCGCCCGCGTCCAATGCGCCGAGGACGACATCGCTGGTGGCGCGGTCGCCGAGGGCGATGATCTTGAGGGCTGGCAGGCGGCGACGCAACTCGACGATCGGACCGATGCCGGGTAGGTCCAACAACGAGACGCCAACGATCGCGATGTCCGGACGACGCTCGGCGGCCGTGGCTAGCGCATCGCGGGCCAGACCGACGCTGGCGACGACGCGAATCCGATGATCGCCATCTAGGCAGGCCGCCAGCCCCCGGCGAAACAGGCACTCCCGCTCAACCAAAAGGACAGTAATAGACCGTTGCACGCCGGTTCCTTTCAGCCGCCATTGGCTCCAGAACCTCCCCCGGCTTGGGTCGGGGAAAACGCCCAGCGTCGTCACTAAGCGGTGTGTTGAATTCGAGCGCCAACCACTATCAATAAATACGTTCACCGGGGGCAATTGGATCATGTTCCCCGTTATACATCCCCGGACCCGCTGTAGCCTCGGCCACCCATGCGTTCGCTATCGGAGCAACGATGGAACCGAATCTCGTTTTTGTTGGGACGCGAAGCTGCCTCCGTCACCCATGGTATTAGACTGTCGACGCTAGTCCATTGTCGCGTGTCGACCCAGGCCCGCGGGCGGGGTTGGGTTGCGGACAAGCCCCGTGATCGCGATCAAGGTCAACACGTACGGCAGTGCAATAATGAGATCTTGCGAGATTGGCAGATCGAATGCCTGGACCTGGAAACGCACGGCCTGTGCCAAGCCAAATAATAAGGCGGCGCCGAACATCCCGAACGGTGTCCAATTGCCAAATATAACGGCCGCCAGGGCGATGAAGCCCCGCCCGGCGGTCATGTTTGTCGTGAACTGCGAGAGGTCACCGATCGAAAGATAGGCGCCGCCGAGACCGGACAGCACGCCGCTCATGATGACCGCCGCGTAGCGATACCGGGCGACGTCGATGCCGACGCTCTCCGCCGCCTGAGGATGCTCGCCACAGGCGAGGATGCGGAGCCCGGACCTGGTCATGAACAAGACATAATGAGCGAGCGGGACGAGGAGGATGGCGAAGGGGACGAGCATGTTGAGGCCGGCGCCAATTGTCGGCAGGCGGTCGACGGTGGGGGAGCCGCCCGCCTGGCCCCAGATTCGCTGGTTCAGGAACGCGGTAACGCCCAGGGCAAGGAGCACGATCGCCGTCCCGGCCACGATTTGGTTCGCCCGCAGCGTAATGCTCCAGAAGGCGAAGACGGTGGCGCCCAGCCCGCCGATGACCATAGCGAAGAGCAGGCCGAGGAGCGGCTGGCCGGTGAAATAGGTGCCGACCACGGCGGCGAAGGCGCCAAACAGCATCAGCCCTTCGAGTGAGATGTTGATGACGCCGGATCGCTCCGAGAGGAGACCGCCCATGCCGGCGAAGACCAGTGGCACCGCCGAGCGCAACGTCGCCGTCAGCAGCGCCAGGGAGAAGAAGTCGAAGAAGCCGTCCAAGGGGTGCTCCTAGCGCCTGGGCCGGGCGGTTGCCCGTTCGCGACGAAATCCGGTCTTTGCGATGATCGTTGCCGAGTGATCGGGCGTCAGCCGCATCAAGGTCCTCATCAGATCGCCGGTGGCGTGACGGCGGGCGGGACTTCCGGCTCCCCGGCGTCGGCGGCCGCCCGGTCGCGGGTCGAGCCGCGAGCGCGGGCGGCTTGCTGCCGGCGACGGCGGAAGTAATCGATGGCGGAGAAGGCGGCGACGGACAGGATAACGAGGCCGAGCAAGACGGAAACGAGATCGCGTGGGGTGCCGGCCGTGCTCTGCATGCGGGTGGCGCCGGCATTGAGGGCGCCAAAAAGGAGCCCGGCCAGCACCACGCCGGCCGGATGGTTGCGGCCAACGAGGCCGACCGCGATCGCGGTGAAGCCATAACCGGATGAGATGTTGAAGTAGCGGCCCTGGAGGCCCAGTGTCTCGCCAGCGCCGGCGAGGCCGCCCAGGACGCCGCTCAGCACCATGGCGACGGTGATCGTCTTGCCCCAGGAGACGCCGGCAAAGGCGGCGGCGCCGCGGCTGATGCCGACCATTCGCAATCGATAGCCGAACGTGGTCCGGAACAGGACGTACCAGAGGATAGCGGCGGCGACGAGGGCCAGGATCAGCCCGGCGTGCAACCGGGTCCCTTCAATCAGCCGCGGTAGCTCCGCTTCCGGCACGGCCGGGTTCGTGGCCTGAAGACTAGGATTGACCATTGGGAAGATGCCCTGGTTGGCGATGACGTAGGCGCTGATCCGGAAGGCGATGTAGTTGAGCATGATCGTCGTAATCACCTCATGGGCCCCGGTCCGGGCCTTGAGGAACCCCGGCAAGCCGCCCCAGAAGCCGCCGGCGACGACCGCCGCCAGCACCGCGAGGGGGAGATGCACAAAGATTGGCAGGCCGAGCGGGGTGGCGGCGACGAGCCCCGCCGCCAGGCCGCCCAACACCAGTTGGCCCTCGATCCCGATATTGAACAACCCCGCCTGGTACGCGATGGCGAAGGCGAGACCGCCGAGGATCAGGGGGGCGGCCGCGATCAGCGTCTCCGAGATTTCGCGCGGGCCGCCGAAGGCGCCGATAAACATCGCTTGATAGGCAAGCAGCGGATCTTGTCCGGAGACGAGGATGACGACACCGCCGGCCAGCAGCGCGAGGGCGACGGCGCCGGCGGACGAGACAAGGGTCGGGATGGCGCCGCCGCCGGCGGCGCGTAGACCGGACAGAAGGCCCAGCTGGCTAGCTGGCGACGGCGGCACGCTCATCAACGGCGTGGCCTCCCATCAGCAATCCCAGCCCGGTTCGCGAAACGGTGCCGCTGGCGAACGAGCCGACGATCCGGCCCTCCCAGATCACCAGCACCTGATCGCTCAGATCGAGCACCTCGTCGAGATCAAACGATATCAGCAGGACGCCGCGGTTCTTGTCCCGCTCGTGGATGAGCCGCGTATGCACGAACTCAATGGCGCCGACGTCGAGCCCGCGGGTGGGCTGGATCGCGAGCAGCACATCCGGCTCGCGGTGCAGCTCGCGGGCACAGATCAGCTTTTGCTGGTTGCCTCCGGAGAGGGCGCCCGCCGTCGTCTCCGCCGACGGCGCCCGCACATCGAAGGCGCGCATCAAGGTCTCTGTTAGCCGCGCCGTCGTCCCGTAGTTGATCCGGCCGCCGGAGCTAAACGGCTCCTCCTCGGCGTTTCCCAAGAGGACGTTCTCGGTCAGCGAAAAGGGCAGCACCAGGCCGCGGCCCTGGCGGTCTTCCGGGATGTACGATAGGCCCATCCGCCGGAGCGCCCGCGGGTTGGCGCCAGTAACGTCCTCTCCTTTGAGGAGGACGCGCCCCGATTTCGGCGTGCGGAGCCCGGCCAGCACCTCCACCAACTCCGTTTGGCCGTTGCCCTCGACCCCGCAAATACCGACGATCTCACCGCGACGAATAGTCAGGTCCAGATGATCGAGGACATTGCCGCCGTGCGCGCCGGTGACGACCAACCGCTCGGCGACCAGCACCGGCTCGGTCGGGCGCGCCGGCGGCCGATCAACGTGCAGGCTCACCTTCCGGCCGACCATCATCTCGGCCAGCTCCGGCGCCGTCGACTCGGCGGTGATCTGGGTGCCGACCGTCTGGCCGCGACGGATCACCGTCACCCGGTCGCTGAGGTTGGCGACTTCAGCGAGCTTATGCGTGATGAAAATGATCGTGCTGTCATCGGCGCGGAGGCGATCGAGGATGGTATACAGCTCGTCGACTTCTTGCGGCGTCAAGAGCGCGGTCGGCTCATCAAGGATCAGAATGCGGCCGCCTTGGTACAGGGCGCGCAGGATTTCCACGCGCTGCTGCATGCCGACCGGTAGATCGCCCACCCGGGCGAAGGGATCGACCCGCAGCCCATAGGAGTCCGCGATCTCGGCGACCCGGCGGGCGGCGGCCTTGCGGTCGAGATACAACGTGGTATCCCCCTCGGAGCCGAGGATGACATTCTCGGCCACCGTCAGCCGCGGGATCAGCATGAAGTGCTGATGGACCATACCCAGACCGGCGTTAACGGCATCGCGCGGGCCGGCGAAGTGGACCGCCTCGCCGTTGATGCGGACCTCGCCGGCGTCCGGATGGTACAGGCCGAACAGGATGTTCATCAGGGTCGACTTGCCGGCCCCGTTCTCTCCCAGCAGGGCGTGGATTTCACCGCGATTGACCAGGAAATTCGTGCCATCGTTGGCGACGACGCCGGGGAATCGTTTAACGATCCCCCGCATCTCGACCGCCGGTGCCGGGCTGTCACCTATCCGCCGCGTCATCGCGCGTCCTCATCGAAAACGAGCTGGAGGGCCAGCCGGATCGACCCCTGACCCCCAATCCCGCGGGAACCAAGCGGCGCTTGAGGGCCGCGCCTGGACGCGCGAGGCGAGAACCGGCACCAGCATGCCGGTTCTCAGTCGAAAACGCGCGGGCTAGGCAGCAGGGGTGGCCGCGGCCTCCGGCGTGGCGCCGCCAGCGGGCAGGGCGTCCGGCGCCACCGGCTCGAACGCGGCCAATTGGTCACGATCAGCGGGGACGACGATCGTGCCGTCGATGATTGCCTGCCGGTATTGGTCGACGACGGCCAGGGTTTCATCCGAGAGGTGGCCGTTTGGATCCTCGAGGCCGACGCCGCCCTCGGCCAGGCCGAGATCGAGCACGCCGCCCTGGAAGGCATCGTTGACGACCTGCTCGGCGACCGTGTAGAGGGCGGTATCGACCCCCTTGGTGGCGACGGCGAGCTGATGCTCGGCCCCGAGCTGGCTCTGGTCGGTATCAGCGGCGACGACCCAATACCCTTCACCCAACTCACCGGCGGCCTCAAACGGCCCGATCCCGGCCCGGCCGGCGATGGCGAAGACGATGTCCGCCCCGTTGTTATACATGGCCAGGCTCAGCTCGCGGCCGAGCGCGACATCGTCAAAGTTGCCGACATAGGAGGCGGTCACCTCCGCCTCCGGATTGACCGACATGATGCCGGCCTCGAAGCCGACCTCATACCGGATCACCGGCGGGATTTCCAACCCGCCCAGGATCCCGATCTGGTTCGACTCGGTGGAAAGTCCAGCCGCGACCCCGGCCAGGAACGCGCCTTCCTGCTCCTTGAAAATCACGGAGGTCACATTGTCCGCCTCGACCACGGCGTCGATGAGGAGAAAGTACTCCTCCGGGAATTGCGCGGAGACCTCGGCGATCGCGTCGATCAGCAGGAAGCCGACTGCGACCGTCAAATCACTTTGGTCGGCGGCCTGGGTCAGGTTCGGCAGGAACGCCGCCTGGTCCCGGCTTTCGATCACCTCGCCGCGAACGCCCAAATCCTTGACCGCCTGATCGAGCCCGCGCTTGGCCAGGTCATTAAAGTTCTGATCGCCCAAGCCCAGGGTGTCGGTGACCATCGTAACGACGACCTCGTCCTGGGCAAGGGCGCCGCGGGCACCCGCCGCAAACGTGGCCGCGATCGGTGTTGCCGCCAGGGCCAAGCCCAGCGCGGTTCGTCGATTCATCTGGACCAGATAGGTCTTTGACACGGGAACGTACCTCCTCCAATAGCGTCGGTTGCGAGAAATGCCATGTTGACCGTTCGTTCAGATTTCGTCAGATGGTAGCATGAATGTGGCCGGGCCAGGTGCGCCGGATCACACGACCGGCGGCTTTACCGTCCCCTGTCGAAATGTTGCGTTAGTCCCACTAATCACGCTCTCCCCGTCACAACGGTGTGCTATCCTTCGCCATAGTACCTTACGAAATGAGCGGGCTTACGCCTGGCTCAATTACTTCCACCTGGAGTGAATTCGTTAGCGGTCGCTCCCACGTCGGGGAGCGATGTGGATGCGCTGAGACGGCATGCCTCCCACCCGCTGATGGGAATGACGCCGGATGGGAGGACCGGCGGTCTTGGTTTACGGGTTCACCACGAAGGCGACACTGAGTTTCTCATTGTTGTTCGAGCTTCCTTCGCTAGACAATGGAGGTCCGCCCAATGTCCCGATTCCTTCTCGCTATCATTATCGTTCTAACCGCCCTGCCGATTGGCATGGGCAGGGCGCAACCGCGCAGACCGGCAATGAATGCGACTTCGCGATCAACGAAGATCGCAATACAATGCGGTTGAAAGACGACTGCACCACGGACGAAACGATCCCGATCCTCCAGGGCTTCAAGCTCGACGGCAACGGGCACACGATCACCGCGCTCGCTCCCGAGTCAGGCGAGTTTGAGGGTGCCGTGATCGTCAACGAGGGCACGGTGGCCAGGGTCCGGGAACTGAAGATCACCACCGGTGATCTCGAATCCGAGGGCTGCGACGGCTCCTTATCCGGGATCAATTTCGACGGGGCGAGCGGCGGGATCCGAAAGGTCAAGATCGATCGCATCCGGAGGCCGGCCGAGCTTGACTGCCAAGACGGTGCGGCGATCGTTGTTGAGGATCGGGTAGGTGTCGGCACCTTCAAGATCAATATCGTCAATAACGAGTTGACCCGATACCAGAAGACCGGCATCGAGGTCTACGATCCCACCGTCAAAGTCGAGATCAAGCGCAACAAGATCAAGGGCGCCGGCCCCACCGATCAGATTGTCCAGAACGGCATTCAAGTTTCGTTCGGCGCCAGAGCCGTGATCGAGAAGAACGTGATCCGGAACAACAACTACACCGAGAATGAGACGAAAGCCTGTGGGATCATCATCTTCCAGACCGCAAACGTGACGTTGGGCAAGCAGGACAGGCGCAACACGTTCTCCGGCAACAACCAAAACATTTGCCGTCCCGGCGGGGGATCGAATAGCCTAGGAGCAGAACGTCTCGTCCGCTAGCAGGCTTCGACGCGGCGGCTAGCCAAACGACTGGAATAACTGGCTGGCCACCGCCATCACTCACCGTCAGCGGTCGTTCGCGCTCCCGTTGACGTGGGCGAGGATCGCCGCTGGCGGCAACCGATCGAGGCCGAGATCGGCCAGGGAGCGGCCGCTGGCCCGAAAGTCGATGCCGAGGACGGCGGAGGCGAGGGTAACGACGGCATTGAGCATTGGCGTATGAACGCCGGTGACGGTGGCCAGCGCCGCCCAGGTGACGAGACCGTAGGGGACGTCCTCGGTCAGCCATCGGGTGTCGATGGCGCCGGGGGCGCGTAAGGCGGTCAGCATGCGCGAGCCGTTGATGACCGCCCAGAGGTCGCCAGCGGGGCCGAACCCAGCCTCGTGAAAGGCTTGGGCGACGGGGGTGAGCTGGAGGCCGAAGGCGGCGCCGATCGCGAGCCGCTCCAGGTCAAGGGATTCGATCGCGGCAACGACGGCCGGGGTGACGCCTTCCTCGTAGAACCAGAACTCACCCCGGCTCCGTTCGATCCGGCCGGCGTTGAGCAGGACGCCGGCCGGATGGACGATCGGGTTGAGCGCGGAAAGCCCGGCGGCGAGGACGTTCGGATAACCCCGGATGCCGCGAAAGAGCCCGGCCAACCGATCCCGCGCGTCCTCGGTTCGCGAGGTCGGCAGCACGCCGATCCCCATTGCCGGCACCGAACCCCAGATGACGGCCTGTCTTGGTCCGGTCTTGCGACAGACGTAGGGCGCGGTGTCCGACTCGACCAGCGTGACATCCGTGGTCCCGGCCGCTTCCAGTGCTCGCTTGAAGGCAAGGGTGCCCAGGTTGCCAGGAAGCAGGGCGAGCAGATGCCCCGCGCGCAACTCTGGCACGATCTGCTCGGCGAAGGCGGCATGCGCGTACGAGGGGACGGCGGCGAGCAGCAGGTCAGTCCATGCGAGCGCCTGTCGGGCATCGGTCGTCACCGCCGCCAGCGTCGCCTCGCCGGTGCGAGCCGCTCCGTCGAGCTGGATCGTCAGGGAATCGCGGAGCGGCTCAATCGCGCTGGCGAAGGCGGGATGCTCCCACAGCAGCACCTCGTGCCCCGCCAGCGCCAGGTTGGCCGCCAGGCTGAACCCGGTATTCCCCGCCCCCAGAATCGTGATCCGCTTGGCGGTCATTGGTCCTCCAGGCCGCGCGTTGATGGTTTCGATCATCGCATATCGTACGGACGCCGGGTGATTTTTGTGGGAATCGAGACGGTGCGGAGGCGGGCGCTGGACTGAAGTCCGCGCTGAGCATCACGAAGTCCTTTCAGGACTAAGAACGAAACGTCCAGTACGCGAAATATAATAGAACATCGCTGCTATTTACCTCGCTATCGGAGGAAATACTGTGCTTAGTCCCGAAGGGACTTTCCGGTGTTCAGCGCGGAATTTATTCCAGCGCCCGCTACCGCGACCTCCGCGATGCCCACTGTTTCAGGAGGTCGAGAGCGGCAGACCGATCTGCCGAGATCGCCAGCGGCGCACCAGGGGCGGCACGATGAGGGCGACGAGCGCGATCGCGAGGATCGTGCCGGAGATGGGGCGGGTGATGAAGGTCGTGTAGTTACCCTGGGCGATCTGCAAGGCGCGGCGAAAGTGATCTTCCGCGATCGGGCCGAGGACGACGCCGACAACGGCCGGGGCGACCGGGATGTCGAACCGGCGCATGACGAAGCCGAGCGCCCCCAGCAGGTAGAGGACGACCAGGTCGACGACGGAGCCGCTGATGCTGAAGGTGCCCAATCCGGCCAGGACCAAAATGCCGGCGTACAGCATCGGCCGCGGGATCGCCAGCAGCCGCACCCAGAGCCCGGCCAGGGGCAGGTTCAGGATCAGCAACATCACGTTGCCGATGTAGAGGCTGGCGATCAAGCCCCAGACCAGGTCAGGGTTGCGCTCGAACAACGTTGGACCGGGGTTGATCCCGTACCGCTGGAAGGCGGCAAGGAGGACCGCGGCCGTGGCCGAGGTCGGCAGCCCCAGGGTCAGCAGCGGCGCCAGCACCCCGGCCGCCGCCGCGTTGTTGGCCGCTTCCGGGCCGGCGACGCCCTCGATCGCCCCGGTCGCAAACTCCTCCGGGTGTTTGGAGAGGCGCTTCTCCAGCGTGTACGAGAGAAAGGTCGGGATCTCGGCCCCGCCGGCGGGTAGGGTGCCGATCGGGAACCCGATCAGGGTGCCGCGCAGCCATGGCTTCCACGACCGACGCCACTCGTCGACCGTCATCCAGACCGTCCCGACCACGGGATTGATCGTGCCGCCATCGTGCCGCATCCGGGAAGCGACCCAAAGGGTTTCGCCGACGGCAAAGAGGCCGACGGCGACGGTCACGACATCGACCCCGCCTTGGAGCTGGGGGATGCCGAAGGTGAACCGAGTCTGCCCTGTCAGCGAGTCGATGCCGACCAGCCCGATCGCCAGGCCGATCAACAGGCTCATCAACCCGCGCACGATCGAGTTCCCGAGCAGAGACGTTATCATCATAAAGGCGAGCAGGGTGAGGGCGAAGTATTCGGCCGACCCAAACTGAAGCCCGACCCGCACCAGCCAGGGCGCGAGCAGGGTCAGCCCGATCGTGCCGATGGTGCCGGCGACGAAAGAGCCGATCGCGGCGGTGGCCAGCGCCGCCGCCCCGCGGCCCCGTTTCGCCATCAGGTTGCCCTGGAGGGCGGCGATGATCGAGGCCGACTCGCCCGGCGTGTTGAGCAAGATCGAGGTGGTCGAGCCGCCGTACATGCCGCCGTAGTAGATACCGGCGAACATGATGAAGGCGCTGACCGGTCCCAGCCGGTACGTTAGCGGTAACAGCAGGGCGACGGTCAGCGCCGGACCGATGCCGGGCAAGACGCCGACCGCCGTGCCAAGCAAGACCCCGATCAGGGCCCAGAGCAGGTTCTCCGGGGTGAGCGCGATCGAGAAGCCGTAAAGCAGGTTTTCTAAAGCCGCCATGCTAGAAAACCCCGCTGAGGAACCCGGTTGGCAAACGCAGACCGAGACCGGCCGTAAACGCCAGGTACAAGATGCCCGAGAGGGCGATGCCGATCGCCAGATCGCGAATCGAGCGCCGGCTCCCCATGGCGAAGGCGGCCCCGGCAAACAACACCGAGCTGGCGATGATGAACCCGGCCGGCTCGATCAGGACCAGATACACGACCAGGGCAACCGCGAGCAACCCGACCGCTCGCCAGTCGGTCGGGAGGCTGGGATCGGCGTCGTCGGAGTCGGTCGTGGGCGGCGCGGCGCGGCCCGTTGCCGCCTCAACCGCCAGCCAGGCGCCGACTATGACGAGCCCGATCCCGACGATGAGCGGCACGACGCGGGGACCGACCATCGAGTAGGCGGGCGTAATCCGAATCTGGTAGGTCTGCCAGACAACCGCCACGCCAAAGATGGCAACCGCCGCCCCGAGCAGCACCTCGCCCCACTCGCGTTTCGTGGCGGACGGTGTTGGACCCATCGGATGACTCCGTGTGAGCCGGCGATCGACTCACCCGCCCCCAATCCCGCGGGAGTACGGGCGTGTTCCCCAGGATTGGGGCGGGGGAGTCGATCCGGGTGGCGAACCTACTCGGCCACCAGCCCAAGCTCGATCAAGATCGGCGTCACCCGATCGACTTCCTCGGTGATAGCGGTGCCGAACTCGTCGCCAGCGAGGTAAAAGTCGGTCCAGCCGTAGCTCGCCAGTGTTTCGGTCCATTCCTCGGCGGCGTGCATCTGGTCCATCAGATCGATCAAGCAGGCGGTGCTTTCCGCCGAGATGCCGGGCGCGGCGACGATCCCGCGCCAGTTGGCGACTTCGAGGTCGATGCCTTGCTCTTGGAGCGTTGGCGCGAGCTGGCTGCTGCCTTCACCGTCGGCGACCGGGGTGGCAGACGTGGCATCGACGCCGGAGACGGCGAGGGCGCGCAATTCGCCTGATTCAACCTGGTCTTGCCATTCGCCAACACCGGAGACACCGGCCGAGACTTGGCCGCCGAGGATCGCGGCCAACGCTTCGCCGCCGCCGGAGAATGGGATGTAGTTGACCTGCAGCGGATCGACGCCGGTCTCTTGAGCGATGAGGCCGACCAGCAGGTGATCGGTGCCGCCGGCCGAGCCGCCACCCCACGAGATCGCGGCCGGATCGGCCTGGAAGGCCGCGAGCAGATCATCGAGCGTTTGGTACTCGGAATCGGCCGGGACGACGATGATTTCCCACTCGGTCGTCAACCGGGCGATCGGAATGACTTCCTCCAACGTCACCGGTGACTGATTGGTGGCGATAGCGCCAACCATGACCAAGCCCATCACCATCAATTGGTGGTCGTTGCCGGACTCGTCGTTGACGAGCTGCGACAGCCCGATCGTGCCGCCGGCGCCGGGCACGTTGTAGACGCTGACCGTGGGCGCGATGCCCGTCTCCTGGAGGACGCGCTGGATTTCGCGCGCGGTTCCGTCCCAACCGCCGCCAGGAGAAGCGGGGGCCATAATCTCGATTGCCTGGTCGGTGAAGCCATCCACGGCACAGGCATCCTGCGCCGCCGCCGGCAGCGAGGTCAGGCCGCCGGCGAAGGGCACCGCGATTCCGGTGCAGATCAGTAACGCGACAAGCGCCAGGGCGCGGGCTACAGACATCGTGCCTCCTCCTCATCGAGCGCGGATCGTCGCCAGCCACCGGCGCCGCGGCGCCGGTTGTTGCACGCGGATTTAGCAGAGTCTCGACAATAGTGCAAGTAGCACGCTTCGTTGAGCGGGTGCCGAACCGTATAACCTCGCGAACGTTACAGACAGGGAGGGACTGATGGAGATCGTCTGGGTGGCGGTGGGCGGGATGGCGGGGGCGGTGAGTCGCCACTGTGTCAGCCGGTTGGCGGTGGAGCGGTGGGGAGCCGAGCTGCCGTTCGGGACCTTCGTGGTCAACATGACAGGGTCGTTCGCGATTGGGCTGCTGCTGACGGCTCTGCTGGGCCGGGACGTCGATCCGGCCTGGCGGTTGCTTCTGGTGACCGGGTTCCTTGGCGGCTACACCACGTTCAGCGCCTACTCGTTCGAGCTGGTTGGGCTGCTGACGAGCGGCCGGCTCGGCTGGGCGGCCGCGTATCTCGTCGCCAGCAATCTGCTCGGCGTAATGGCCTGTCTGGCGGGGATCGCGTGTGCCCGGCCATTCGCGCGATAGCGATCGAGCACGGGTTACGTGCCGCGAAGCGCGCGGACGACGTCGCGCAAGGTCTCGGGGCCGCCGACGTTGCCGGGGAAGACGACATACGGCAGGCCGGGATAGCGCGACTCGGGACCAAGCCGCCAGACTGGGATCCCCGGCTGGATTTGGCCGAGCACGATCGCCCGGCGGGCACCGAGCGCGATCGTGCCGATATCGCTCGACGTAATGCCGCCTTTGCCGACCACCCAATCCGGCGCGCCGCCGCTGCCCTGGACGACCTCGACCAAAGCTGCCGAGATCGATTGGCTGACGTCGAGCCGCGCCGCCGGATCCCTTGCCGGCTCGACCCGGCGCGAGGTGAAGAGGACCGGCGTCATCGCCGTTGCCAGGGCGGCGCTCATTTCCTTTTGGGCGCGGGAGATCTCGGCGGCGCGGGAGGCTGGATCGCGCAACTTCGGTACCGCCAGCTCGACCGGGGCGACACCGGGCAGCGTCAGGAGTTCCGCCAACTGCTCGCTGGAGCGGCGCACATGCGAGCCGACGACCACCAGTCCAGGGGCCGGCGTTTTGGCGTCCGGTCCCAGCAGTTCCTGACGTGATAGCAGCGGCCGCTCGGCCAAGCCGGCCCGGACCCGGACGAACCCGGCGCCGGTTCGATAGAGCAGACGGGTTCCGGCCGCCTCGGCTTGGAGCGTGCCCAGGGCGACGACGTCGAGATCGCGGTAGGTGACGCTGTTGACGACGATTGGCCGCTCATTGCTGACGTCGGCCAGGATGCCGGCGACGCGGTCAGGACCGCCGCGACGAATATCGTCGAGACTGATCGAGCCGACCGCCCCGGCCGCGATCCGGCCGCTGGTTTTCTCCACCACCCATTCCCGGAGATTCGAGTGCGAGTAGCCGAAGGTCGCGTCGTGGGCGAATTCGGTTTCGGCGGCCGGGATGAGGCGGTCGCCGTCGCGCACCCAATGGATGTCGCCAGCGGTCAGCCGCCCGCCCTCGAAGAAGGCGGGGACCAGCAGCACGCCGTCGATGCCACCGAGGATGCTGGCCAGGGCGTCCGTCTCAGCTGGAAAGTGACCGCGCAACGTTGAGTCGCTGCGACTGGCAATGACGAAGCCACGACCGGTTTCGGCCGACGCGGCAACCAGGTTGGCGGCGATTTCCTGGTTGATGCGAACCGCTTCGGGTTCGGGCAGGCTTCGCGAGTTGGTGAGCAGGAAACAGAGCGGACCGGGATCCCGCAGCTCGGCGACGAGATCGGGCACGGTCCAGCGGGCCAGGACCGGAGTGTCGTACACGGTTTGCACCCCGGTCGGATCATCGTCGACGGCGATCAGCTTCCGGTTCGAGCGCGCGATCGCTGTCTGGATCGGGCCGGTCAGGTCGGTCGGATACTCGGCCGGGAGACTGGCCAGGGGATCGCTCATTGGGCGAGATAGCCGCCATCGACCGGGAGGATGGCGCCGGTGATGAACGAGGCGTCGTCAGAGGCGAGGAAGAGGATGGCGGCCGCGACCTCGGATGGCTCGCCGATCCGGCCCATCGGGTGCCGCCGCTGGATCTCGGTGATGTAGTCCTCACCGCCCGGCTCGTCTCGCACCTGTTGGACGCGGTCGGTCCAGATCGTTCCCGGCGCCACGGCGTTGACCCGAATGTTGCGGTCGGCCCACTCGATCGCCAGGTGCTTGGTGATGCCAGAAGCGACGTACTTGGCGGGGCCGTAGACCGCTTGGCGCTTTTGCCCCGCCAGGCCCGAGATCGACGAGGTGCAGACGATGCTGCCGCCGCCGGATTCAAGCATCGCCGTGATCGCGTACTTGCAGGTCAGGAACATGCCGCGGCCGTCGATCGCCATCACCTTGTCGAAGGCGTCGCCGGTCGATTCCAGCACATCGCTCAGGGGGATGATGCCGGCATTGGCGATCAGAATATCGATCCGGCTAAAGCGGTCCACGGCGGCTTGGATCATCCGCTGGGCGTCGGCATCGATCGAGACATCGCCAACCACCGGCAGGGCATCGGCGCCGGTCGCCTGGAGCGAGCCGGTCAGAGAGGCGAGGGCCGCCTCGTTGATGTCGGTGACGACGAGCTTCGCGCCCTCTTGGGCGAACCGCTCGGCCGTGGCGCGGCCGATGCCCATCGCGGCGCCGGTCACGACCGCCACCTTGCCCTGAAGTCTCCCGGCCCGAGTTCTTGTTGTCATACGCCTACGTTCCTTAGCCTTCGCCGCTCTGCCGCGGCACCAAGGCGATGGCGCGGGCGGGGCCGGCTGACGAGTCTTCGATCTTCAAGGGCAAGCAGATGAAAAACGCCCCGCGTGACGGCACCTTGCGCAAATTGGCCAGCAGCTCGATGAAGAGCATGTCACGGCCGAGACCGAACTGGTGGGCCGTTGGGCCGTCGTGCGAGGATCCGACGCTGACACCGTCCAGCCCAATCGTGGTGACGCCACGATCCAACAGAAGCTGCAAGGCGGCAACCCCCGGCGTCGGCCAGCCCGGCCCCTGTTGCAGAAGGAAGGGGTCCAGGACGTAGCCGCTGCCGTCAGGCATTGGTTGATAGCGATCATCCCAACCGCTCCGAAACAGCACGATCTCGCCGGCGGTCAAGGCGCCGTTGACCGCTTCCCAGCGTTCGATCAGCCCTGGTTCGATCTCTGGGCTGACGCCCCCCTCACCCTGGCCGGTCAGCTCGGTGACGTCGATCACCGCGGCCGGACCGATGAGCCGGCGCGGGTCGATCTTGTCGCCCGTCCGCGTCCCGAGGTCGTTGGCGAAGGGCAGGCCGGAGCCGGGCGGCGGGATGAAATGGGCCGGCGCGTCGACATGGGTGCCGCAATGCTCGTCGAGGACGAGCCAGGCGGTTTGGTACGGCCCGCGCCAGCCATGCACCGGCTGAACCTGACCCTCGCGGCGAGCCGCGAACCAGTTGTAAACCTTGCGCTGAAACGGCATGTGGGTCGGCCAGGCGGCGGGCAGGTGCTCGGCCAGCGTGACCGTGAGGTCAACCACGTCGCAGGCCGCCAGCCCGGCCAGCAACTGACCGAGCGCGGCCGGCGTCGTTGATCGAGCCGCGTGGTCGGAGGTGGACATCAAGCGCGAATCTCCTTCGGTCGGAAGCGGCGTGGTGAACCGGGTTCCAGCCTACCTTACTCGGTTTGCGTCTGTACCCGCTCCAGCCGGAGCGCCATCACATTGAGTAAAAGGGCGGCGACGAGGATGATCCCTTGGAGGGCCAGCTTGAAGTTGAAATCGAGACCGGGGATGAGGTTGAGTCCGTTCGACAGCACGCCGAAAATGAGCAGGCCCAGAAGCGTATTCTTGATCCCACCCTCGCCGCCGAAGAGCGAGGTGCCGCCGAGCACCACGGCGGCGATGGCGTCGATGAGCAGATTGTCGCCGGCGGCCGGGTTGGCGCTACCGAGGCGGCCGATGTAGAGCATCCCCGCCAGGCCGGCGGTGACGGCGCAGATAGTCAGGCTGAGCATGATGACGCGGCGGGTGTTGACGCCCGACATCTCGGCCGCTTCCCGGTTGGCGCCGGTCATGTAGACATACCGGCCAAACTTGGTATAGCTCAGGATCACCTCACAGATGAGCAGGACCGCCAGGGCAAAGATGCCGATCACGGGGATGCCCAGGACCTGCGTCCCGACCCCGCCGAGGGTTCGGATGAAGTCCGGCACCCCGAAGATCGGCTTGCCCTGGCCGACCCAAATCGCCAACCCCGAGGCGATCGTCAGCATCGCGAGGGTCATCATGAATGACGGGATGCCGATGTAGGCGACGAATATGCCGTTGATAATCCCCATGATGGTGGCGAGCAGGATGGCGAAGACGATGCTGACGATGGTGAGGAGCACCAGATCGCTGATCGCGAAGGGGTTGTTGACCCAAACAGCGGCGGTGACGAGCCCGGTAAAGGTCGCCACGGCGGCGATGCTGAGGTCGATTTCGGCGCATAAGAGGACAAAGGTGATGCCGGCCGCGGCAACCGCGACGGGGGCGATCTGAGTTGCCACATTCTGAAAGTTCGAGATCTGCAAGAAGGTGTCGGTGACCAGCGAAAAGAAGATCACCATCACGATCAGGGTCATCAGCGGCGCCAGGAGCCTCGCCCGCCGGCTGGCCCACAGTAAAGCGCGGGACTGGACCCGGCTTCTGGACCGCGTCGCCGGACCGGGCAACTCCAAACCCTGTGGTATCTGCTGAGCCATCGACTTCTCCACCCGTGGCAACGAGAGCCAGGAGCCTACGCGTAGGTCATGAGGACGTCTTTGCTGACGCGCTCGGCGACAAATTCCTTGGTGATGCGGCCCTTCGCCATGACTAGCACTCGATCCGACTCCGCGATCACGGTTTCCGGCTCGGTCGACAACAGCATGATGGCAACCCCTTCATCTTTCAGCAGCTTGATGAGGTCCAGCACCTCGCGCTTGGCGCCGACATCCATGCCGCGGGTTGGCTCGTTGAGGATCAACAAGGTTGGTTGCTCGGTCAGCCACTTGGCGAGGACGACCTTCTGCTGGTTGCCGCCGCTGAGGTGGCCGGCCAGCATCTCGGCGTTGGCGGGGCGAACCCCCGTTCGTTGCACCTGCGCCGTCGCCACCGGCAGCTCAGCCGAGGAGCGGAAGAACGGCTTCACCAGATGATCGAGGTGGGCGAGGGTGATGTTCTTGTAAATCTCATGGCGGGGAAAGATGGTGGTCCGCCGATTCTCGGTCAAGTAGGCTATACCTAGTTTCTTCGCCTGTTCGGCGGATCTCGGTTGAATCACGGCCCCGTTCAGCCGCAGCTCGCCGCTGTGTGGCCGCACCTGGCCAAACAGGGCGCGCGCCAGCTCGGTCATGCCGGCGCCGAGAAAGCCGAACATGCCGACGATCTCACCCTGCCGGACCGACAAGCTGATGTCGGTGAATGATCCGGGCGAGGTCAGCCGCCGGATGTCGAGGACCACGGGCGCCGCGGATTCGGCGGGCAGCGTGGTAAACCCCTCGTAGCTATCGGCCAGGGCGCTGGCGTCACGGCCGATCATCAGCTCGATCATGCGGTGCTTCGTCAAATCTTGGCACGGCAGGGTCGCCACCTTGCGCGCGTTTTTGAGCACGGTGACGCGATCCGAGACCGCCAGCACGTCCTCGAGGAAGTGGGAGATGAAGATCAGGCTCTTGCCCTGCTCCTTGAGCGCGGCCATCAGGGCGAATAGCCGCTCGGTCTCCGGGACCGAGAGGGCGGAGGTCGGTTCATCGAGCACGATCACGTCCGCCCCGGAGAATGCGGTGCGGGCGATCTCGACCAACTGTTGGGCGCCCAGCGAGAGATTGCCCAACCGCTCGGTGACGTCGAGGTCGATGCCAAGGGATTGCAATTGCGCCGCCGCCTCGCGGTTCATCCGCGGCCAATCGACGAGGCCCAGCCGATTCACCGGCTGGCGACCGAGGAACACGTTCTCGGCCACGCTCAGGGCCGGCATCAGGCTCAGCTCTTGGTAGATCATGCCGATGCCGCGCGCCTTGGCGTCGCCAGGGCTGGCAAACTGGCAAAGCTCGTCGCGGATGCTGATCTGGCCGGTATCCGGCTGATGGACGCCGGACAAGATCTTCATCAGGGTACTCTTACCGGCGCCATTCTCACCGATCAGCCCGTGCGTCTCGCCGGCGGCCAGCTCGAAATCGACGCCGTCCAACGCGGTGGCGCCGCCGAACCGCTTGGTCACACCCTGCAGCGAGAGCAAGACCGGTCGCGCGGCGGCACCATTGGTGGTGGCGACGGCTGTCGTGGATACCATCATTCAGCCCGTGGGAATGCCGGGGCGCGGCGATCCGCGCCCCGGCGAATTGGGTCTGCCTAGTACTGCATGTTGTCGTGCAGCCAGATGTAGCCGGCCGCGTTGTCACGGGTGATCGGGCCGCCGTCGGTGCGGATGAACTTCGGCACGCCGCCCTCGGCCATGTCGGTGCCGGAAACGGTCAAGTAGCCGGCCCAGATCGCGCCGCCGTGGATGCGGCCGCTCGGATTGATGACCGAGGCGAGCAGCCTGCCCTCCAAAATCGCTTCCGAGGCATTCTTCAAGCCATCGACGCCGACGACGTGAATTTGCTCGCGCAACCCGGCCGCTTCGATCACGTTCGAGGCCGCGAGCGCCATGTCGTCGTTGTGGAAGAAGCCGCCCTTCACGTTCGGGAAGCGTTGCAGGAGGTCCTGCCAGAGCGAGGCGACCCTGTCGATCTCCCAGTTACCGGGAGTCTCGTCGACGACGGTGATGTTCGGGAATTGCTCGAGCGTCAGGTTGAAGCCTTCGGCCCGGCCCTGCGCCCCGGTGTGGCCCAACGAGCCCTGGGTGTGGATCACTTCGCCCTCGCCGCCCATGGCAATGAACAGCTCATTGGCGACGGTTGATCCCATGTAGATATTGTCCGGCTCCAGGAAGGTTAGGTGGCCGTACTCGGCAAACTCCTCGAGGTCTTGGATGAGACGGGTGTCCATGTCGATCAACGGCGTGCCGTTGGCGATAATCTGGTTCGTGGCGTCCACCAAGGCGTCGCTGGCCGAGGGGTGGACGGCGACGAAGTCGTAGTCTTGCGACGAGATCGTCTGCAAATCCTGCAACTGCTTGGCGGTGTCGTTTTGACCGTCGAACGAGGTGACCTCGACCCCGAGCAGGCGGCCGAAGAAGGCCGCTGTATCGATCCCGTGCGCCACCCAGGTCGAGCCGGCGAGAACCTCCGAGGTGGCGGCTCGATACCGCGCTTCCGGCAGATCCTCCGGCAGCAAGCCGAGGGAGGCCACGGCCTGGGCCGGGGTGACGCCGCGGCCGATCCCGGTCGCCATCGCCAGGGCGCCGATCGTGGCCAGGCTGCCTTTGAACGCATTGCGACGCTTAAAGCTCTTCTTCAGCGTGTCGCCGATGATCTCGAGCTCGACTCCGGCCAATGGCCCTCGCTTGGCTACTTCACCCATCATTTCTCTCCTCGCTCCGTCGCTGGAGCTTCGTCCTCACCGCCGGCGTCAGGTGCCGGCGGTGCAACGCGATCGCGGCCGCGAGAAAGGTCCTCCATGGATCGCCCCGGTGTGGCCGCGGCGTCGATCGGACGATCGCGCCAGACACGGTCGGGTTGGGCTGGACCGGTTCGCCGCCAGTTCGAGTTGCGGGCGCAACGTACCATAGCGGCCATCGCCGGTCAATGTCGGTGGCCTCGTTGCTTGACCCTGTGCTAGCGTGGCGGTGCCGTCCGGATCGTGCCGGACGGTCCGGGGAGCCGACACGGATCCCACGGGCGACGAGGGCGGAAGGAGCGGGGAACGGTGACCGAGCGACGGCGAGATGGACTCGGGGGGGCGGTGGCCCTGGTCACTGGGGCCGGCAGCGGCATCGGCCAGGCGTCGGCGGTCGCGCTGGCCGAGGCGGGCGCCCGGATCGTGATTACCGAGCTGCCGGACCGGCTCGACAACGCCGAGATCACGGCGGGGATGATTGTCAACAACGGCGGCGAGGCGGTCGTCACGCCGCTCGACGTGACGAGCCTGGAGAGCATCAACGACTGCGTCGGGGCCACGACCGAGGCGTTCGACGGAAGGATTGACGTCCTAGTCAACAACGCCGGCATCAACGTGCCACAGATGGCGTTCGACGTGACGGAGAACGCTTGGGACCGCGTCCTCGATGTCAACCTCAAAGGCGTTTTCTTCATGGCCCAGGCCGTGGGCAAGATGATGCGCGACCAGTCGCCCGCCGGAGGCTCCATCGTCAACATGGCGAGCCAGATGGGCCTGGTCGGCTACTCGAATCGCTCCGCCTATTGCAGTAGCAAGGCCGGGGTCATCAACTTGTCACGGGTGCTTGCCTTTGAGTGGGCGGAGGTCGGGATCCGGGTCAACGCGGTCTGCCCGACCTTCGTCGAGACCCCGCTGACGCGGCCGATGTTCGAGGACGCCGCGTTCAAGGCGGATGTCTATCGCCGCATCCCCCTTGGCCGGCTGGCGACGCCGGAAGACGTCGCCGCCGCCGTCGTCTTCCTCGCCGGCCGCGGCGCCGGCATGATCACCGGCCACGCCCTGACCGTCGATGGCGGCTGGACCGCCGTGTAGCGGACCGGTTCCCGCCATGACGAGGCTGAACCTATGCTGGCTCGCCGTTGATCGTGCAACGTCCATGGCTGGCGACCATCTCGAGAATCTGCACCCGTTCCGGCAGCTCGATCAGAAATTCGGGGTCGCGCTCGAGGTGATGGATACGGATGGGGTCGTCGCCCGCGAACGTCGACATGGCCGGCACGCTCTCCCAGTAGGAGATGGTGACGAATTCGCTCTCGGTCTCCCGGTCTTCACGAAACATCTGCACCCCGAGCGCCTTTTCTTCGAGCGGTGTGATCCCAACCTCGTACAGGTATTTTGCGTACTCGTCGGCTCGTTCGCGACGGGTGCGCCCGCGCCAAACGCGAGCGATCCTGGGTTGCGTGCTCATGTCGAGATGCCTCTTACTCGACTGCAATCGCGTTTGACGCTCGTTGCCGTTCGATTCGCGCTAGTCGGGCGCCGGGGGTGGCGGTTGAATGTCAACCGGCTCGTCGAAGGCGGTCAAGGTGAGCCGGCGAACGGTGTTTGGGGCTTCGGTTTCGAGTAAGGGGCCGTAGACGTCGAGCTGGCGGACGCGCCGATCTTGGTCGATCCAGATCGCGACCTGGACCGGCTCGCCGAGCATGGACATCCCGACCACGGGTGTTCCCGCTATCCCGGCGGCGGCCAACGGGTCGAGCGTGGCGAAGCCGTTGACGCGGGTCGTCGGTACGCCGTCGATCTCATCCTGGCCGCCGATCGTCGGGTCCTCGACCGAATCAACCGCGGTCAGCAGCAGCTGGTCGGGGTTGAGGAGCGTGGCCGGCGATGGTCCGGACCCCGTGTCCATCTCGGCGAGGTCCAGTTCGATGAACGCGGGCTCGGCCGACATCGGGTCGGTCAGCCAGAGGGTGGTGCCGATTCCGATCAGCGTGAGGTCGAGTTGGGCGATCATCGCATCGACGGTGGCAACGGCGCGAAACCGGTCCGGCCGCTGCACCTCGCCGGTGACGCCGAGCAGGGTGAAGCTTTCGCCGAAGGTGGTGGCGCCCCGCGGGGTCGTGATCTCGAACCGGAACGATTGGACGCCCGCCATCGCCGTCGCCGCATCGGCGAGGAGCGCGGCCGCTTCCTCGTCTTGCGCCACGGCGGCTGATGGTGCGCATGCGAAGAATAGCGACAGCGCGATGAGCGCAAAGATCATTGCGTGCCGGCGCGGCAGGATGTGATCGGCCATACTTCCCTCCTGAACGCTGATGGCGACGGTAGTGACGATGCGTCAAGACACCGGTTCGCTGTCGATGTGCCTATCCTCACTCCCCGAACCCGCGTGAACCGGGCGCGGGTCGCACGTTGGATGATCGATGACCGCGACCGCTCTCGACAACCCCGACCGTCGCTCCGCATTCGATGCGCCAGCATTTACCCATGTCGTCGTCATCGGCGGCGGCATCGCTGGTCTGGCGGCGGCGCATCGGCTCGTCCAAGCGAACCTCGGGGTCCGGATCACGCTGATTGAGCGTGACGGCCGGTTGGGCGGCAAACTGTTGACCGAACGGTTCGACGAGCTGGTGATCGAGGCCGGTCCAGACTCGTTTCTCTCCACCAAGCCGCGGGGGGTCGGCTTGGCGACCGAGCTTGGGCTTGGCGATCGGCTTCAGGGGCCGACGCCGCGACGCCATCGCGCTTTCGTGCTCCGGCTCGGTCAGCTCCATCCGTTGCCGGAAGGTCTGAGCGGGCTGGTGCCGTCGCGACCGTGGCCGGTGCTGACCAGCGGTCTGCTATCACCGGCCGGGAAGCTCCGGTTTGTCAGCGACCTCGTCCTGCCGGCACGGCCTGGTAGCGATGACGAGTCCCTGGCCTCGTTTGTCCGCCGGCGGCTCGGCGGTGACGCCTACGACCGGCTGGTCGAACCGCTGATGGCCGGGATCTATGCCGGCGATGGCGACCAGCTCAGCCTCGCCGCCACGTTTCCTCAGCTGCGAGCGGCCGAGCTTGCCCACGGCAGCCTGATCCGCGGGGTTTTGGCGTCGAAGCCGGTCGCCGCTGCCGGCGATGCTCCGGCCAAGCCCGCCTTTCTCGCGACCGCCGGCGGGCTCGGCGAACTGGTGAACGCGCTGGCGGCCCGTTTGGTCACGGCCGGGGTCGACATCCGGACCAACGCCACGGCAACCTCGGTTCGTCATCAAGAGAGTGACACGCGGTCGTTGTACGTGGTTGACCTGGCGGACGGGGAGCGGCTCGTCGCCGATGCGGTCGTGCTCGCCGCCCCGGCGTTCGCCGCGGGCGGGCTCGTCACCGCGCTCGACCCGGTTCTGGCGAGCGAGCTGCGGGGCATCCCGCACGTCTCGACGGCCATCGTCCACCTCGCGTGTCGCCGCGGCCAGGTGGCCCATCCGCTCGATGGGCATGGCTACATCATCCCCCGGATTGAGGGCCGGCCGGCGCTGGCGGCCACTTTTGTCTCCGAGAAATGGCCGGGTCGCGCCCCGGCGGACCTCGTGCTGCTGCGCGTCTTTCTCGGCCGTTCCGGGCAGCAGGAAATACTGGGTGGCTCCGATGCGGAGCTGGCCGGGCTCGCCCGGGCCGAGGTGGCGACGACGCTGGGCGTGAGCGGCGAGCCTGCCTTCAGCCTGGTACATCGGTGGCCGTGGGGAATGCCGCAATACGTGCTTGGGCACCTTGACCGGCTGTCTCGAATCGATGCCGCGGTGGACCGGCAGCCGGGGCTCGCCCTGGCCGGCAACGCCTACCGCGGGGTGGGCATTCCCGATGTCATCGCCTCGGGCGAAGCGGCCGCGGACGCGATCACCGCCCACCTTCAGTCAACCGCGGCGCGGCAACCGGCAGCTCAGTAGCCTGGCGCCGGGACCGGCGAAGCTGAACCAGCTCGATGATGGTGACGACGGTGGCGGGCCCGGTGAGGACGAGCACCCCGATTGCTTGAATAGTCGGGAAATCGGCATCCCACCAGTGCCAAACCCAGATGAAGAGGACGTAGCCGGTCAACCCGCCGGCGGTCCAGGCGATCGTGCGCCAGGCGGGCCACCCGATCGGCAGCAGGGCCGCCAGCGCCACCAGCCAGATGAGATACCAAACGCGAAAATTCCAGGCGGCGATCAGCAGGAAGACGAACATCGTCTCAAAGAGAGCGCGGGGAAAACGGTCGGGTCGATGCCAGAGCAGCGCGAGCTGGACCAGCAGGAAGACCGCCATCAGGCTCGAACCGACGGTCGTCACCAGCGTCGTGGCGCCGGCGCCGCCGAGGCTGTCGCGGAGGAATGAGAGCGCGATGGCCGCGGGCGAGGTGAGAAAGATCCCGCCTTGCGCGGTCAAGCTGCTCCAGGTTGCTCGCGGGTCATAGAAGGGCGCCAGGGCGATGCCGGCAACGAGGAGCGAGAGGAGGGCGCTGGACACGAGCCATCTGGCGCGTTGCCAGTTGCTTGGCTGCCGCCGCCAGAGGACGACGACGGCGAGCGGAAGGGAGAGCACCGCGACGTACTTGATGAGGACCGCGACGACCAGCAAGGGGATGACCAGGCGGTCGCGTCCCGTGGTCCAGGCCAGCATGGCCGCCACGATGGGCACCATCATCACCGTGTCATTGTGGCCGTTGCCGATCCCTTCCCAGAGGACCAACGGGTTCCACAAGTAGAGCAACACCCCGGCCGCGACCGGCAAACCGGCGGCGCGGCGGGTGAGGGCGATCAGCCAGGCGCCGGCCAGCACCGCCAGCACGGTCAGCAGCTTGAAACCGATGAGCGCGGCCAGCAGGTTGTCGCCGGCGAGGGCGGTGACCGGGGCCGCGATCAAGTTCCAAAGCGGGCCGTACGGCGATCCCGTGACCGACCACTCCGCCGAGGAGAATGCCATCAGCGGGTCGTTTGGAAAGTCTGCCGGGGTCCACGCCTGCGGATTTTCTCCGTGGGTGGTGAAGATCCGGGAGCGCACCGCGTAAATGAAGAGGTCGATCGCATTGACCGGATAAAGGGCGGCCATGAGGACCGAATACAACACGCCGCCAGCGATGACGGGAAGCAGCGGCGACTCGCTCGTGGCCGCCATCGCGGTCCGCAGGGCAAGGAGGTAGAGGACGAACATCGCCCCGATGCCGCCGCCATAGACGACGAGAGCGAGCACGCGATACTCGGAGAGGACGCCGATATCGACCAGCCGCTCGTGATGCTGGACGAGCGGGTAGGAGACCGCGAACATCACCACCGGACAGACCAGCCACGCCGCGAACCACCAGAGTCTGCTGGTGATTGACGGGGACGGCGGGATCGGGGCGTTCGCTGCCGTTTTCGGGTCCATGGCCACGGAGCGTAGCACACCGCCGGCGGCCTGGATCAGCGCCTCCCGGCCACGGATGAGGACACGATGGAAGGCTGCCGTGGTACGCTGCGACGAATCCGCCGTGTTCCACTCGGGGCACGGCGCCATTGATTGCGCATCCGCACGATGGGACACGGTGGCGCTCGGGAGGTAGAGCGAATATGGGTACGGCGTCGTCCTCAATCCACCGGTTCAATCTGCCGCCCCGGATCAAGCGGCTGGCGGAGCTGGCGGAGAACCTGTGGTGGAGCTGGTCGCCGGACGCGACATCCCTGTTCGAAGACCTCGACCCCCGGCTCTGGGTGGCGCTTGAGCAAAACGCGGTCGCGATGTTGCAGCGGGTCCGCGATGACCGGCTTCTGGCCGTGGCGGGCAATGCCGCCTATCTGCGCCGCTACGATGACGTGCTGACCAAGTTTGATCGGATGTTGACCGCGACGCCGGATCAAACCTGGGTCGGGCGGAACGAGCCGGAGCTTGCCCAGCGCGCGGTCGCCTACTTCTCCGCCGAATTTGGCATTCATCCCGCCCTGCCGATCTATTCGGGCGGCTTGGGCGTCCTGGCGGGGGATCACACCAAGACCGCGAGCGATCTCGGGTTGCCGCTGATCGGCGTCTCGCTCCTCTATCGTCAGGGGTACTTGCGACAGCGCCTGACGCACGACGGCTGGCAGCTCGACGTGCCGGGCAATCTCGAGCTGTGGATGGAGCCGACGAACCAGATTGTCAACCCGGACGGCTCCCCGCTCCTGGTCGAAGTGCAATTCGAGGCCGGGCAGCCAGCGGTGCGGCTGGCGGTCTGGCGGGTGACGCTGGGCCGGGTCGCGATCTATCTGCTCGATGCCGATGTGGACGGCAATCCGGATTGGACGCGGACGATCTCCTCCCGGCTCTACGGCGGCGATCAGGAGCACCGGATGCGCCAGGAGATCATCTTGGGGATCGGCGGGGTGCGGGCCCTGCGAGCCATGAGCATCGCGCCGACCTACTGGCATGCGAACGAGGGGCACGCCGGGTTTCATCTCCTGGAGCGCGCGCGCGAGCTGGTCCACGGTGGCGACACGTTCACGGCCGCGGCGACACGGGTGCGAGCGACGACGGTGTTCACCAGTCACACGCCCGTCCCGGCGGGCCACGATGTCTTCCCGCCGTACCTGGTTGACCGCTATTTCAACCACTTTTGGCCACAACTCGGATTGAGCCGGGACGAGTTTCTCGACCTTGGCCGCTCGGCCGAAAGCGGTGACGGGTTTAACATGACTGCGCTCTCGCTGCGCCTGGCCGGGCACCGCAACGCGGTCAGCCAACGGCACGGCGAGTTGACGCGCGAGATGTGGACGACGCTCTGGCCGGAGCTCGATCAGCGGGCGGTGCCGATCACCTCGGTCACGAATGGGGTTCACCTACCGACCTGGATCTCACGCTCGTTCCAGCATTTGCTCGATCAGTACCTGCCGGCGGACTGGCGAGACCGCCAGGACGACGAGGCGATGTGGGCCCGCGTGCTCGACATCCCGAACGAGGAGTTCTGGCGGGTTCATGTCTCCGATAAGCAGATCCTGTTCAACTTCCTCCGGGCCCGGACGCGACGCCGCTGGACTGATGGCGGCCTCGACCCTGGTCAGGTTGTCGCCGCCGGTCCATTCTTGAACCCGGACATCTTGACCCTCGGTTTCGCCCGCCGGTTCGCGACCTACAAGCGGGCCACCTTGCTCTTTCACGATGTCGATCGCTTGGTCTCGATCCTGACCAGTTCGTTGCGTCCGGTCCAGGTCCTGTTCGCCGGTAAGGCGCATCCCGCCGACGACGGCGGCAAGCGGCTGATCCAAGAGATCTTTACGTGGGCGAAAGACCCCCGCTTCCAGGGCCGCATCGCCTTTGTCGAGGACTACGACATGCTGGTAGCCAGCCGCCTGGTCGCCGGCGTCGACGTCTGGCTCAACAACCCGAAGGCGCCACTGGAAGCGAGCGGCACCAGCGGCATGAAAGCCGGCGCCAACGGCGTGGCCAATCTTAGCATTCTCGATGGCTGGTGGATCGAAGGCTGGCGGCCGGAAGAGAACAATGGGTGGGGGGTCGAGCCGGCGTCCGACGATCCGGAGCAGGACAAGACCGAGGCGAACGCGATCTACAGCTTGCTCGAGACCGAGGTCGTCCCCCTCTTTTACACCCGCGACGACGATGGCTGCCCAAACGACTGGATCACGATGGCGAAGTCGTCGATGCGGACCGTCGCGCCCAACTTCAGCGCCCAGCGGATGGTCGTCGAGTACATTCGGGAGTTGTACTTGCCGGCATCTCGTGGCGTGATGAGCGAACCGACCGCCTCGGGTATCCCGTCGAGCCGATCCCGCTAGCGGGGGGTTGCTCCTACGGCGCGAGCCGCTCAATAGTCCAGGCGCCGTCATGACCGCGGCGGTAGCGGAGCCGATCGTGCAACCGGCTGGGCCGGCCCTGCCAGAACTCGATCGACTCGGGACGGACCACATAGCCGCCCCAGTCCGGCGGCAGCGGCACCTCCCCGTCTGAATGCTCCTCGCTCAGCCGGGCCATCTGGGCCTCGAGCACGGCGCGGTCCGCGATCACCGAGCTCTGGCGGGAGAGTGAAGCGCCCAGTCTGCTGCCAAGGGGCCGGCTCTCGAAGTAGCGTCGCGATTCCTCCGGCGTCGTCCGCTCGACCGTTCCGCTGACGCGGACCTGTCGCTCCAGGGACGACCAGTAGAAGACGAGGGCGGCCCGCGGGTTGGCCGCGAGATCGTGGCCCTTGTCGCTGTCATAGTTCGTGAAGAAGGTGAATCCGCGGTCACCGAGATCTTTGAGCAGCACCATCCGGGCCGACGGGGCGGCGCCCACGCTGGCGGTAGCCACGACCATCGCGTTCGCATCTTGAATCCCGGCCGCCTCGGCCTCGGCAAACCACTGCCGGAACTGCTGGATTGGATCGGGATCGATGTCGGGCAGATCGAGCCCGGCGCGGGCATACTGGCGGTCTCGCGGCTCGACCGGGATCGTCATCTGTCTGCCTCCACGGACGTTTCACCGGGAGTGTATCACCCGGCTTCGGGGCTCCGCTGGGCCAGCGATGGCAGCGTGGTGCGGACAATCGTGGCGAACACGTCGCGTTGATCGTGACGCGGCTCGTCGAGGATGATCTCAGTGATGCCCGCCGCTTGATAGGCGCCGATGAAGTCGGCGAACGCGGCGGCGGAGCGCCAGGGGTCGATCGCTTGCACCCAGGGCGCCCAGAGGAAGAAGCGCCGTACCTCGGCCGGTGATCGTCCATACGCGCGACACCGCTCGTCGACGCGATCGTTTCGCTCGCCGATTTCTTGCCAAGTCAGCCCGAACGAGGCGAGCCAGGCGTCGCCGTGGTGAGCCACGGTGTCGAGCATGCGCGGTCCCTGGGCGGCCAGCACGAGCGGCGGATGCGGTCGCTGAACCGGCTTTGGCAGCATCGTGGCGTTGGTGAGCGCGAGACTTGACCCCCGAAAGGTCACTTCTTGCTCCGTAAAGAGCAGGCGCAGGGCGGTCACCGCTTCGATGAACCGTGTGGTCCGGTCGCCCGGCGGCGGAAAGTCATAGCCGAACCGCTCGAACTCCGGCTGCCACCAACCGGCGCCTAACCCCAGCTCCAGCCGGCCACCAGAGATCTGATCCACGGTCGTTGCCGCCTTGGCCAGGAGGGCCGGGTGGCGGAAGGGAACGCAAGTGGCGGCAATGCCGAGCCGCAAGCGCGACGTACTGGCCGCGATCGCGGCCAGGAGCGTCCAGCTCTCGAAGAGAGGTCCAAGCGCTTGGTCCACAAAGTGATCGCAGAGCCAGATGCTGTCGAACCCGAGCGCCTCATACTGCCGGCAGCGCTCGATGATGGCGGCGAGCGGCGGTCTCGGCATGATGAGGATGCCGATGCGGAGCGTCACGACCTCTCCTCATGGGGTGCTTCTCGTGACAGCGAGCCAGCCGCCGATTCGCTATCATACGCGCCATGGCTGAGTCCCTCTCCTCCACGCCCCCGCTGCTTGGACGCCTGTTGATCGCCAATCGGGCGGAGATCGCGGTGCGGATCATCCGTGCCTGCCGCGAGCTTGGGATCGAGGCGGTGGCGATCTACGCCGAAGGCGAAGCGAATGCGCCGCACGTCCGCCAGGCGGACTATGCCTACCGGATTCCCAGCGACGCCGCGGTGCCGTATCTCGATATCGACGCCATTGTCGGCGTGGCCGTTCGGGCCGGGGCGGCGGCGGTCCATCCCGGCTACGGCTTCCTGGCCGAAAATGCCGAATTTGCCGAAGCCTGTGGCGCCGCCGGCCTGATCTTTGTCGGCCCGGGGCCGGCCGCGATCCGAGCCATGGGTGACAAAATCGAGGCTCGTCGTCTGGCGGCTCAGGCTGGGCTTCCAGGAGTCGCTGGCTCGGAGGCAGGAATCGAGTCGGTCGCGGCGGCGAGCGCCTGGGCGGACCAATATGGCTACCCGGTCGCGATCAAGGCGGCGGGCGGCGGCGGCGGGCGCGGCTTCCGGGTGGCGGACAACGCGGGCGAGATCGAGGCGGCGTTCACCGGCGCCGCCGGTGAAGCCAGCCGCTCCTTTGCCAACCCCACTGTCTACATCGAGCGGTATTTGGAGCGGCCGCGCCACGTCGAGGTGCAAATCCTAGCCGACGACTTCGGCCGGGTGGCCGTGCTGGGCGATCGCGATTGCTCGATCCAACGCCGGCACCAAAAGTTGATCGAAGAGGCGCCGGCGCCCGGCTTGGCGCCCGAGGTTCGGGCTCGGATGGCGGCGGCGTCGGTCGCGTTGGCGCGCGGCGTGGACTACCGGTCGGCGGGCACCCTCGAATTCCTGGTGAACCCGGATGGGTCATTCTCATTCCTAGAGATGAACACGAGGATCCAGGTCGAGCATCCGGTGACCGAGATGATTACCGGCGTCGATATCGTCAAGGAGCAGCTTCGGATCGCGGCGGGCCGGCCGCTCTCGTTCCGCGACGAGGACGTCCTGCCGCGGGGCCACGCGATTGAATGCCGGATCAATGCCGAGGATGCCGGCCGCGGCTTCGCCCCGGCGCCGGGCACGGTCGAGCGCTACCGGGAACCGGGCGGCTTCGGGATCCGGGTTGACAGCGCGATGGAGCCGGGCGGTGAAGTCTCCGCCGCCTATGACTCGATGATCGCCAAGCTGATCGCCTGGGGACGCGACCGGGACGAAGCGATCGCCCGGATGCGGCGGGCACTGGCCGAGTTCGAGATGACCGGGATAGTGACGACAATCCCGTTTCATCGCCTGGTGCTGGCCGACGATGAGTTCCGGCGGGGCGCCGTGGCCACGACCTTCCTGACCGATCGTCCCGACCTTACTCCCGATCCGTCGAATGTGCCGGCGCCGGCAGCTACTCAAGAATCGCTGACGGAACCAATCGTGGCCGAGGTTAATGGCCGCCGCTTCGTCGTCCGCGTGCCGGCCGAGCTCGCGATATCCAGACGTGGCGATGCCAACGGGGCAAGGCTGATGCGGCCAGAATTACCTCGTAGACCAGGCAATATGGTTGGTGCGTCGGGGGATGGAGGCGCCGATCTCACCAGCCCGATTCAAGGAACTGTGCTGCGGGTGCCGGTGGCGGCCGGCGACACGGTGCGCCGCGGCGACGTCATCTGCGTGGTCGAGGCGATGAAGATGGAGAATGAGCTAGTTGCCCATCGGGACGGGACGATTCGCGAGCTGCGGGTCAGCCCCGGCGCCAAGGTTCGCATCCAGGATATCGTGGCGACGATTCAGTAGTGCTTGCGCGTAGCCATATACTTCTCGTATGAGTGATCGACTGAGCCCGACGACAGAACCAGCCGCGAGTGAGCCAGACCTGCTTCAGGCGGTGTCGATGTTCTTCCCCGCGGTCGCCACGATCGAGGCGCTGCCGGGGCGGGACGCCATCGTGCGCGTCCGCGCCGATAGTCGCTGGTGGAAGGTCCGACGGTGGCCGGAAGGGATCCCGCGATTGCGGCTTGAGCTCATTCATCGCGTCCTGGCTCAGGTGGCGGCGAGCGACCCGGCGTTGGCTCCGGTCGTCGCTCGCCTGGCGAATGATGAGACCATTCTGTTTCACCAGGGGCGTCTCTACGACGCTCAATCCTGGTTGCCGGGGAGCCCGGCCGGCGGCGGGCCCGAGGCGCGGCTCCAGAGCGGGCGGTGGGTGGCGATGCCGGCAGTCGTGCCCGATCCGGTATTCCACGAGGTGTTACGAACCGTGGCAGGCGTGCACGCGGCGACGGCGCCCTTGGTCGAGCGGGATGACACCGCCGATCGCCCGCCACTGGCGGACCTTATCGCCGCGGTGACCGACGCCTGGACCGCGCAACGGGGGATGTTGCGACCGATCGCGACCCAAACCCCGGCGGTGCGACGCTGGCTGGCGATGGGTGAGCGCGCGTTGCCGGCGGCCGAGACCGCGATTGGCGCTTCCGCCCTCGGCACCAACGAGCAAGCGATCAATCACTTTGGATTGTGGCCGGCCCATGCGCTGATCGCGGACGAATCGGATCCGGGCGGTGCCGCTGGACTGATTGGGTGGGAGCATTGCAATGCCGGATCGCCGCTGATCGATATCGTGCAGGCGGTCAGCCGGTTCCGGGGATGGACTGCCGCCGCGGCCGAAACTGCGATCGCGGCTTATAGTGAGGTCCAACCGCTGCGACCGGAAGATCGGCGTTTGCTGCCGGCGGTAGCGGCGCTGGACCTGGTGGCCACCAGCGGCCAGATGCTGATCTTCGCCTATGGTGGACGGTCCGGCGGGGAACGGCCGCCGGCGATCTTGCGCGAGGCGGCGCGGTCGTTGCTCGACTCGCTCGATGTCGCAACGAATGCGTTGATCGCGATGGACCGGCCGAAGCGGCCGGCGTACGATCGTGGCCGGCGGCCAGGCGGGCCGCGGCGAACCACGCCGAAGCGAAAGCCTCGTGGGCCAAAGAAGCGCCGCTAGCAGCGGAAGGAGCAAGCTCGATGGGAACCGCTACGCACCAACCCCTCACCAGTCAACGCTGTGAGGCCTGCCGTCGCGACTCGCCGCGGGTGACGGTGGACGAAGTCTCCGCCCTAAAGCCCCAAATCCCGGAGTGGGAGCTATTGGAGCGTGATGGCGTGGATCGTCTGGAACGGGAGTACACGTTCAGGGATTTTGCCTCGGCGCTCGCCGTTACGAACCGTATCGGCGAGCTGGCCGAAGTGGAAGGCCATCATCCGAGGTTGGTGACCGAATGGGGCAAGGTCGGCGTTTCCTGGTGGACGCACAAGATTCGCGGGCTGCATCGCAATGATTTCATCATGGCCGCGAAGACCGACGAGATCGCCGATCGGCTCACTCCATAGTTCCGAAGATGAAGGAACGGTTGTCACGCGCGGCCGCTCTCCCATGGTTGGGAGAGCGGAGCCTACACTGGCGGCGGCTACTCGACGATGATCGTGCCTTTCATGAACGGATGGTAGGTGCAGATGTAGTCGAAGGTGCCGGCCGTGTCGAAGGTGAAGCTGAAGCTCTGGCCGGGATCGAGGTTTCCCGAGTTGAAGGCGCCGTCCGGCGCCGTGGCGGTGTGGGCGACCACGTCGCTATTGGTCCAGGTAATGACCGTGCCGGCAGGAATCCGGACCTCCGCCGGGTGAAAAGCGAAGTCCTTGATGTCGATCGCGACGGCGCCGGTGCGCGTCTTTTCACTCAGATCCGGCGTGGCGGCGGCGACGGCCGCTGGTGGCGACGTAGTAGCGGCCGGCGGGACCGCGTCGGGCGTGGCGTCGACCGCCGCGGCGCAGCGTGATTCATCGAGGATGCCGGCCGGAAGCGCCACCGCTTCGTCAACGGCGGCGACGTCGATCCGGATGATGCCGCCCGTCACATCATCGCCGCCAAAGGCGGGGAAGCCGACATAGAGGGCGCCATCAGGGCCGATGGCGGCGGCGATCGGGTAGTCGATCCCAGTGACGACCTCGGTCAGCGAGTCGGGGCCGGCCTGCCGCACCACGCGGCCGCTCCCGGCTTGGGTGAATGGCGGCTCATCGGTATTGCCGGTCGACATCTCAATCGCGTAGAGGGTGCCGTCCTGGCCGACCGCGAGGCCGGTGACCATGGTGAGGCCGGTCCAGACCTCGGTCACATCGCCGCTGGCGGTCACTTTGACGACCCGCGAGGTGCCATCGGTGTAGGGCGCCGGCGTGAGGAAGGCGACGTAGACGCCGCCGTCTGGCGCCAGGGCGAACCCGGTCGGCACCGGATGATTCAATGAGAGATCGACCACGCGAGTGATCGTGCCGTCGGGGGTTACCGTGAGGACCTGGCCGCTATTGCTTTCCAGCACCCAGAGCTCACCCTTGCCGGCAAGCATCGCGAACGTTTCGCCCAAATCGGTCAGGTCATACGGGATGTGCTCGACCGGGTTGTCGATCATCCAGGTCGAGATGTCGGCGACGAGCCGGACGTCGCCGCCCTTTTCCACCGCGTAGACACCGTTCGGGTAGCCGGCGCGAATGAAATCCTTCGAACCGGCGGAGTCCTGAAGCACGTACAGGGTGCCATCCAAGATCGCGGCCGCGCCCGGTCCCTGCTCGTGGCCACTCATGCCGCGAGTGGAGGGGAGCCCGTGTGCGAACCGCACCGGGCAGCCGTCGTCGATGACCATCACGCCGGCAGTCGTGCCCGCCATGACGGGCTCTTGGGTGTCGCTGGTCATCGAGTCGCTGCCGCCGCGGCCGGCGACCGCCACGTAGAGGCGGCCTTCGTCGTCCCAGGTGAAGCCACGGGGGTTGTTCAGCCCGCTCGCCGCCAGCGAGATCACGTCCTCGGCGGATTGCGCCGCACCGAGGGCCGGGAGCATGGTCACCAGCAGAGCGACCAACGCGGCGATGCGGCCAAACCGGGAATTCGTCATCGTCGTTCCTCCCCTGATCGAAAGAACCTGTCGGTCCGAACCTCAATCCTGAACCTGGTCTCGGGTCGTGGCGAGACGGGACCGCTCACGCCAAATGCCGGTCTTGCCGCCGACGCAATTCGACCACGATCGTGCCTCTCATGTTCCCATGATAGATGCAAACGTACGGAAACGTGCCCGGGGTGTCGAAGGAGTGGCTGTAGCGTTCTCCCGGCGCGATGTTGCCGGAGTCGAAGGTTTGGGGGTCGTCGCTCGCGTCCGCGGTGTGGGCCACGGAGTCGCGATTGGTCCAGACGATGCTCGTGTCAACCGGGATAGTGACAAACTCAGGGTTGAATTCAAAACTCTCCATGGCGATGACGATCTCGTTGACGTCTGGTGTCGCCAGTGGCGTTCCGTCCGGACCAGGCGTGGCGGGGGCGGGCGTGGCGTCATCATGCAGCAGGGTGGTGGAGCCGGCCGGGGCCAGGGCAAGGATGAGCGCCACGACCATGACACTCGCGGCGAGGAGCGTTAGCCAGCGCGACTGGTGAGTCATTGTTTTCGGTATCCTCCCGGTTCGGCTACGATGAATGTTTCACGCCGTCCGGACGCCCCGATCCGCGTGCGGTTGCTTGGGCTGGTATCGCCACCGTTGACCTGGTCATTTTGGCCGGGCCGCCGGTAGAAGGTGCCATGTGACCGGTATCATAGCCGAGACCGCGCCAAGAGTCGGTTGGTTGGTTGCCTGTCCGGCGCTCGGATGTACCAGCCGAAATTGTCGTCTACCGTGAGGAAGCGTTCTGACTTGAGCGACGTCGACAGCTTGGACTGTGATAGGGCGCCGATACAACCGTCGGAGGGAACCATGATTGACCGTCAGGATCAGGCGCGAACAGTACGACGGCATCGCCCGCGAGCGTCGGTCTCGCGGCGAGGGCTCACCGGCGCCGCCGTCGGCGCGGCAGGGCTGGCCGCGATCGGCGGCGCGGTCCGGCCCTGGCCGCGACTGGCGGTGGCGCGGTCAATGCCGCTCAAGGCCGCCGCCGATGATGTCGCGGCGGCGGCGCTTGTCGATGGCGCCACGGTCTTCGTCGAGCCGGAAGTCCGGACCAGCGTGGACGGCGTCCTCGATACGACACTGTCGGCGCAGCCGGATCTCGATCAGCGCCCGGGCCGGGTAAGCTACGAGGGCATGGTGCCCGGGCCCACGCTCCGGGCGCGGCCCGGCGAAACGATGCGGGTGCGGCTCGACAATGGCTTGGGCGGTCAGATCACTAATTTGCACACCCACGGGCTCCATGTCTCGCCCAGCGGTAACAGCGACAATGTTTTTGTCCACGTCGAGCCCGGCGAGTCATTCCAATACGAGTTCGTGATCCCCGAGAACCATGCGAGCGGGCTCTATTGGTACCACCCGCACCATCATGGGAACTCGATGCAGCAAGTCGCGGGCGGTATGGCCGGCGCCATCATCATTGATGGCGAGCTCATCGAGGTGGCGGGCATTGCCGGCTTGCGCGAGCGCTTGCTTTTCCTCCAGGGTCCGTTCTTTGGCGATGACGGCATCGAATATTTCGTCAACGGGGTCCAGAACCCGGCCATCGCGATGCGGCCCGGCGAGCGTCAATGGTGGCGGATCGCGAACGCCAACGCGAACGGCTACTACTTGCTGTCGCTGTCCGGACGCGACCTCGACATCATTTCGCTGGACGGGAACCCGTTGCCCGTTCCCCGGCGAGAAGACACGATCCTGCTGGGCCCGGGGGAGCGGGTTGGCGTCCTGGTTGAGGCGGGTGATCCCGGCCAATATCAGTTGCGGTCCCTGGCCTGGGGCGACGGCGCCCAGCAACAAGACGAGTTCCTGCTCGCCACCGCCGTCGTCATGGGCGAGCCGGCCGCCGCCTCGCCGTTGCCGCAAACGGTGCTACCGTTGGAAGACTTGACCGGCGCGGTGATTGACCAGCAGCGAACCATCTCCTTTGAGATCAACTCGACCGATCCCTACTACACGGTCAATGGTCAGGCGTTCGACCCCGACCGCGTCGATCAGGTCGTCCAGCTCGGGTCGACCGAGGAGTGGCTGATCCGGAACGAGAGCGACGAGTGGCATCCGTTCCACATCCACGTCAATGACTTTCAGCTGATGGCGGTCAGCGGCGAACCGCAACCCTTGCAGTATCACGACACGGTCTCGCTGCCGCCGCGGGGAGAGATCGTCATTCACTTGCGGTTCCTCGATTTCACCGGCAAGTTCGTCTACCACTGCCACATTTTGGCGCACGAGGATTTCGGCATGATGGCCGTGATCGAGGTGGTCGATGGCGTCGAGGCGGCAACGCCGGTCGCCGCCTCATCCTTGGTCGAGGCGCCGGGCTGATAAGGGAAAGCGGGCAATCGTGTCGTACCGGGCGCCGGCGTGGGAAAGGGTGCTCCGGACGAGCTCGACCTCGCGGATTGGCACCGGACGCGGTGACGGCGCCTCTGGCGCATCAATCCCGCGTTGAGCCAGAAGACGCCGGACGTGCTCCGGCAAGTCTCGCAACGGCATCGTCGCGGTGCCGGAGTTGCGGACCCGGCCCAGCGTGATGTGCGGATGGAAGTCGTTAGCTTCCACCGGGAACGCGAGCTGGCGGAGCGACTCGCCCACCCCGCGCTGGAGCGTTTCGAGCCGGTGGACCGGGCCATGGAGGCCGAGCCAGAGCACCCGCGGGCGACGCTGGTTCGGAAAGACGCCCAGACCGGCCGTGCGGAGGTTGAACGGAGCGTGGTCGGCCACCGCCTCGGGTAAGGCGAGTCGCAACAGCTCGGCGCGCTCCGGCGCGGTGTCGCCGAGGAAATGAAGCGTCAAATGGGCGTTGCCGGCGGCGACCCACCGCACCGGCCAATCTCGCTCGGTAAGCTCGCCAATGAGGGAGGTCACCAGGGCGCGGACATCCTCGGGCAACGAAACCGCGAGGAACAGGCGCCAGCTGGCGTTGGCGTCGTTCGGATCGACCGGGCGGTGCTTTGGCGGGCGGGGCGCTCGTGGGCTCATGCGAGTAGTATAGGGTGCGAAAACCAGCCGTGGGGCGACCATCGGTCGTCGGCGCGATTCGCAGTGGAGCAGGTCGGTATGGCAACCGCATTCTTGGGACCGCGCGGCACGTTTAGCGAGGAAGCGGCCCGGTCCTTTGCCGGAACGGAGGCGGATCTGGTCGCCTTCACGTCGTTTCCGGCGCTCGTCTCGGCGGTCGAGACCGGGCTGGCCGAGGCGGCGGTGCTGCCGATCGAGAACTCGATCGAAGGGGCGGTCAGCACCACCCTCGACCTGCTCATCCACGAGACGAAGCTCAAGATCGCGGCGGAAGCGGTGGTCCAGGTGCGCCATTTCCTAGTTACCACCGACGACGGGAGCCTCGGCTCGATTCGTCAAGTAGCTTCACATCCGCAGGCCCTGGGGCAGTGCCGGCGGTTCTTGGAGCGCTGCTTACCTGATGTCGAGCAAGTGGCCTCGCTGAGCACGGCGGGCGCCATCGAGGAGATCGCCGTCGCTGGCGACCAGACGCGGGCAGCGATTGGCCCGCTGCGGGCGGTGGAACTGTATGGCGGCAAGATCTTAGCCCATGACATTCAGGACAACCGGGCGAACGTGACCCGGTTCGTGGTCCTCATGCTGGAGGATGCGGCGCCGACCGGCGATGATAAGACGTCCATCGGGTTCACCCTAAAGTCGAACGTCGCCGGGGCCCTCTACCGGGTGCTCGGCGAGTTGGCGGACGAGCATCTACAGATGACAAAGATCGAGAGCCGGCCCACCAAATCGTGGCTCGGTGAGTATGTCTTTTTGATTGACCTGGAAGGGCACGCGACCGAACCGGCCGTGGCCCGAGCGCTCGACCGCATTCGCGAGTCGTGTGACATGATGAAGGTCTTCGGCTCGTATCCACGCTACCAGCTCGAATCGCTGGCCGATGCGCTGGACCCGCCGCAACGCTACGCGCGCCGGTAGCGAGCGGAACGCCCGCCGCGGGAAGAGGGTGCCTATGCGGTTGCTCATGCATGACACGCTGGTGACCGGGATGTTCCTCGCGCCACTCGTCCGGGACTGGGTGGAGCCGGCGGCAGATGTCACCGTGGAGACGCGGGCCGACCTCCGGGCGGCGGATGTGCAGGCCGGCGATGCCGCGCTGATTCCCGCTTCCGAGGTTACGTTGCTCCAACAGAGCCACCAGGTCGTGCCGGCGATCGCGGTGGTTGCCGAGGGGATCGGGCCAATCTCGTTGCGGACGCCGGTGCGGCCGGATGAGGTCGAACGAACGCCGGTCCGCTCGCTTGGCGCCAGCGGGGTGGCCGAGCTGCTGGCGCGGGCGACGCTCCAACCGTATTTCGGGATCCAGGCGACGGCCTGGGCGCGAGACGTGAACGAGCCCGCCGCCGAGGCGATCATCCTCGAAGGCGCCGCCGCGATGCGGCCGATCGAAGGCGGCTTCGCCGAGGACCTCTGCCGAGCTTGGTTCATCCTTACCGGGCTCCCGGTGGTCACGCATCTGCTGATTGTGCCCCTGACGGTAGCTCCAATCGACCTGCAATCGGTCGTTGACACCCTCCGCGTTGCCGGCGCGGCCGGTCACGAGCGACGGCGTGAGTGGCGAACCGAACGGATTGAACGGGATGGGCTAGACCGGGAGCGGGTCAACGCCCTCTTCGCTGGGCTCCGGTACAAACTGACTCCAGCCGACCGCCGGGCGCTTGTCAGCCTGGTCCAGCGTGGCGGCCGTGGTTCGGCGTATCCACCTTTGACGACTCTCCAGTTTGTCGAGCCGCCAGCGACGGATGTCGACCCGTCGGATCTGTAGCGTCGCATACAAAGTAGTGCGATCGCCGGATCGGTGGCAGCGTCCGTGCAGCGGGCACCGGCATGGTCCGCGGCGGTGTCTCTCGTTTCCCTGGAAGGATGGCGGCATGAAGGAGCTGAACCAGTTCGAGCGGTATCTCGTTCACGAGTTTGTTGAGGACTATCAGGACGGCTTGCTGAGCCGGCGCGATATGGTCGCCCGCGTTGTGCGAATCACCGGCGGGGTGGCGACCACCGCCACCATTCTGACCACGCTCGGCGTCGAGCCGTTGTCCGCCTCGGCCCAATCCGGCACGCCGGCGCCGCCATCGGCGCCAACCGGCCCGCGCAGTCCCGATTCCGTCGCCGCCGACGATTCACGGATCGAGGCCGGGGACATCACCTTTCCCGGACCGGATGGCAGCACCCTCCTGTCCTACCAGGCGATGCCGGCCGGGGCGGCGACGCCGACGGCGGAAGGCGCGGCGGGCCTGCCGGTCGTGCTCATCTGTCACGAAAATCGGGGTCTAACGGACCACATTCGCGATGTCGCCCGACGCTGGGCGGCGGCGGGCTACCTTGCCAGCGCGGTGGACTTGCTGAGCCCGGAGGGCGGCACCGCCGCCGTCGCCGATCCCGCCGACATTCCCGCCATCTTGACCGATGGTGACGTCGGTCGCCACGTCGCCTCGTTTCGGGCCGCCGCCGTGTACTACGCGGACCAGCCGGGCGCGGATACGAACCGGCTGGGCATGACCGGCTACTGCTTTGGCGGCGGCATCACCTGGCGCTGCGCCACCCAAATGTCGGAGCTGAAGGCCGCGGCCCCCTACTATGGACCGCCGCCGCCGCTGGACGCGGTGCCGAACATCACCGCCGCCGTGCTCGGTGTCTATTCCGACGATCCGAACGATTTTGCCAACGAGGGATTGCAAGAGCTGATCGCGGCGCTGGAAGAAGCCGACATCACCTCCGACATCAAGATTTATCCCAACACCCAGCACGCCTTCCACAACGACACCAGCCCCCGCTGGAACGAGGAACAGTCGCGGGCGGCGTGGGCCGACACCTTGGCCTGGTTCAACCAGTACGTGATCGAGGCGTCGTAGCAAGGAACGCGGACACCGGTCGATCCGGCGCTTTCCTCCTGATACCGAAATTGGGTGGGCGCCGAACGGCCCTCACTCTCAACCCCTTCCCAATCGTGGGAGAGAGAAGTGTCGTCGAGATACCGTCCAGTTCATCCGGATTTGGAGCGAGCCAGCGCATGTAGTCGGAGTCCGGGCGTGACGCGGCTAGTGCGTCACGCCCGGGCAAGGCGATCCGAAACCCAGCGTTAGGCCGGCTTCGGGAACTCCAGGGGGGCGCGATCCTGGACCGAGTCGAAACCGTCCGGGGCGGAGGTAAACGTCTCGTCGATGGCGTTGCCGTCGATCTCGCCAAAGATTCGGAACGTGTAGTCACCGACGGCCATGGGGAAGAAGACCGATTCGTACACCCCTTCATCCTGGAACGCCGGCGACAGTTCGAGCGCCATCGTTTGATCGCCGAAGATCACCTCGGCTTCCAGTGTCTGGTCGAGTCCGATGACCGGCTCCGTGGTCTCGCCGTCGATCGCTTCAACGCGGAGCGTAAGACCATTCATCTCACCAACAAACGCTGGCTCTTCAATGAATCCGACCGTAAAATCGTACTGTCCCTCGGCGACTTCCCGGCCCTCATGCGCTCCGGTGCTTGATGGCACGAGAGCGAGCAAAGCGGCGACCGCGACGATAGACAGACTGAATCGAACGAACCGTTGCATGGTAAGTTCCTCACAGGATTGGGGATGTTGCTCCCCAAAGAACGTATCAGGTTGTCTAGCGGTATCATTCCCAAACCGCTCGTGGCGGCGGAACCTCGGGCAGCGGAACGACGCCGGCCCAGCCGGGCGCGGTTGCCCAGACGAGGCGATGCTCGAACCATCGAAACCGCATGAACGCCGCGATCGGCAAGAGGACGGTGTAGGCGATCCGGGCGCCGCTTCCCGACCAGGGACTGAGCGACGGCTCGTCACCGTCCGCCACGAGGACGGATGCATCCAGCGACCAGTTGGCTGGCGCAAAGTCCACGATGAATGGGACCGGAGGCCACGGACCGATCATTGCGGTGCTCGGCGGATCAAGCGCGTCCGCCGTCGCGGGCGCCTGGTTCCAGTGGTGAGCGTGGCCATGATGATCGAGGGAGCCGCTGGCCAGATCCGCGATCAGGTGCAACATCGTGTGCGGATGGGAGATCGCCGCGCCCGCCCGATAGTCCACCGGCATCAGCACGATGCCGAGGAGGGCGAGGACGGCGACGACCGGATGGACCCGGCGTCGAGATCGTAAGCACCCTGACGATTGCACGGCTCTCCCGGCGGTCACGATGATCGCGGTCTACCGTTGTCTCGAACGCCGGCGACGACTGTCGCCAAGCGTTGCTCTCGTGTAGCGAGAGTATGACATCCGAGACAGCCGCCATGCGACGATCGTGCCGGCGGACGCCGGGGATCACCGTGGTAGGGGAATACGCCATGCGTTCGTGGATGCCGAGGGAACTGGCGCCGGGTGTGGAGCCGACTCAAATGAATGGAGCAACGATGAACGAAGTCGTGAAGCGGGCGCTGGCTCAGGATCGCACAATCGATATCACCACCATGGGGCGGACCAGTGGCAAACCGCGCCGGATCGAGACCTGGTTTCATCGGCTGGATGACCGATTCTACATGACCGGATCGCCGGGACGCCGCGATTGGTACGCGAACCTGGTTGGCAACCCGGACTTCACCTTCCATCTCAAAGTAACGACCATCGCCGACCTTCCAGCGCGAGCGACGCCGATTACCGACGCGGCGGCGAAGCGAGCAATCCTGGCCCGCATCATGGCCACGATTGGCGAGTCGGACAATCTCAACGAGTGGGTCGAAGGCAGCCCGCTGGTGGAGGTGAGCTTTGTCTAACGGGTGACCACGACCGAGCTCGCTTGCCGTCGCGCACTCGTCTTGGGGCGAGGACTGAAGCGGAACGCATTGATGATTGTGCTCGACTCCCGCAGCTCGACGATGCCAAACCCGAGCGCGAGGAAGATGAGCAGCCGGCTCTCCACTAACCAGCCGACGCCGAGACCAATCAGGGTCAGCGCCAAGAGGACCAGGCGAAACCCTTCCAGCCGGCCAAGCAGACTGGTGTGACGGCGGGCGAGGCCGCCCTCGCCACTTGGCTGGCCGCGCAGGCCGCGCCACAAGTGGACGATGCCAAAGGCGATCACGACGAGCGGCATGGTGGGATGCACAAACGACGCGAAACTCGCCAGCGTGCTCATGATGATCCTCCAGGCGTGGCCGCAGGACTCGTGCCCCTGCCGCCGGCCATCTCACGCAGGGTGTCCGCCGTCGCTTGGTTCGCTGGGAAGAACGATTCAATCGCCAGCTCGGACAGGGTGATGTCCACTGGCGTGCCGAAGACGGTCGTTGTGCTGAAGAACGAAAGCACGCCGGCATCGCTCCGCATTCGCAGTGGAATCACGACGGCGTGCTCAGGCGGCCGGGCCGCGGGCGACATCGTCGATCCCGGCGGCAAGGGCAGGGCGCTCAGCTCGTCGAGGAGAGCGGACAGCCTTGCGTCGTGAGATAGCTCGACCTGGGCCCGGAGGCGGTGCAGCAAGTGCGCCCGCCATTGAGCGTAGTTCAAGATTCGCGGCGCCAGGCCGTCTGGATGCAAGCTCACGCGAAGCACGTTGAGTGGCGGCCTGGTCAGCACTGGCGCGACCCCGACGAGCAACGCCGCCGCCGATTGGTTCGCCGCGACCAACGACCAGTAGCGGTCGATCGCGAGGGCCGGGTACGGCTCGTGTCCTCTGAGCACGAGATCGACCGCCCGCCGCGCCTCGAGCATCGCCGCATCGTCAAGCGGACGCTCGGCGTAAACCGGGGCGAAGCCGGCGGCGACGAGCAGCGCGTTCTGCTCGCGGAGCGGGACGGCGAGCCGGTCGGCCAACCGCAGCAGCATCTCCCGACTCGGCCGGGCCCGTCCCGTTTCGAGAAAGCTCAGATGTCGGGAGGAGACCTCGGCCTCGACTGCCAGCTCCAACTGGCTGAGGCGCCGTCGCTGGCGCCAACCGCGGAGCAGATCTCCGACTGGACTGTTGGCCGTGGCAACTTCGATCATCATGGTCTGAGGATACGGCAACTATTGCGCTCGAACAATTACCCGCGAGGTAATCGACGTGATCCGATTGCGCATGGACGACAGAGGCGGCAACGGTCCGCTTGGTGGGCCGGTCAAGGAATCAGAAGGAGCCACGCATGCAGGACGTCCATCCGCGGGGAGTCCCCTCAACCGCGAATCCTAGCGAAACGAATCGGACCAGCCTCCAACCGGTGCTGCTGCTCGACGCGATTGGAAGCGGCGGCGGCGCCGTATTCTTGTTGACGGCCACCGGCTGGCTCAGCCCGCATCTTGGCCTGTCCACATCACTCCTTCGTGGAGCGGCGGTCATTCTGATTCCGTTTGTCGTCGTGCTTCTCGTGGCGGTCCTAGCGGGCGCCACGTCGCGTCCGCTCATCGGCGTTATCGTCGCGTTCAACGTCGTCTGGGTCGTTGCCAGCATAGGTTTGCTGCTGTTCGGGCGGGTGTCCCCGACGGCGCTCGGGGTCGCGGTCGTCCTCGCTCAGGCGGCCGCGGTTGCGGTGGTGGCGTGGTTCCAGTATGCCGCGATTCATCGCGAGTAGCGTCTCGCGGCGATCGGGCAACCGCGGCTGAGCTCCCCCGTTAGCAGTCGCGGCCCGGATTCGGTCGGCCCTCAGCGCGGACCGAATCCGGCTCTCTTGCGTCTTTCCCTCGCCCGCGCCGCCGGTTGAGCCAGACTGCCCATGGACGATGGACGATGGACGATGGACGATGGACGATGGACGATGGACGCCTGGCGGCGTATCGTCATACGTGCTCGCCACTGGTGGAGCAAGCGAAGGCGTGATCAGGGCCAGAGGGAGATACCATGCAACATGATAATGACGAGAACGACCGGACGGGCGCGGGGCCGGGTGAGCCTGAGGCAATTGGCGTCCTGATCGAGACGGAGCTTGGCTCGATCGAGGTCGAGCTGCGGTCCCGGCAGGCGCCGGTGACGGTCGAAAATTTCCTTGAGTATGTCGATGGCGGTTGGTATGACGGGGGCCGGTTTCACCGCACGGTTCACCAGCGGAACCAGCCAGATGACCAAGTCCGGATTGAGGTGATCCAGGGCGGCGTCAACCCGGAACGGGCAAGCTTGCCGCGGGAGCCGATCGCGCTGGAGCGGACGACGGAGACCGGGCTTTCCCATGTCGACGGCGCTATTTCGATGGCGCGCTTTGCCCCGGATTCCGCCGAGTCGGATTTCTTTATCTGCATCAACGACCAGCCGGAGCTTGATTTTGGCGGCAAACGCAATCCGGACGGGCAGGGCTTTGCCGCCTTCGGTCGGGTCGAGAGCGGCATGGAGATCGTGCGGCGAATTCAGGCGTCCGCGGCCGAAGCGCAGAGCTTGACGCCCGCCATCCGCATTCTCCGCATTCGTCGCCAAGATCGCTAGCGCTCGTCCTGGATGGTGATCTCCATCGAGACGGTCTCCCAGGTGGGCTCGGCGGTGAAGACCGCGTTGAATTTCTGGTAGAACGCCAGTTGCTCGGGCGAGGCGGCGAGTTGATCCCAAGCGGCCTGATCTTGCGCCAGGGCGACGAACACCACTTGATCGGTGTGGCCGGCAATGTTGCCGACCAGCTCTAGGAACGATCCTGGCACCGTGGGCCGCACGGTCGCGCGCCAATCCGCTAGCAATGCCTGCAGCGCCGCCGCTTGGCCCGGCTTCACCGTGGCTCGAGCGATCATCCCGTACATCTGTAGGAGCCTCCGTCCACATTGAGGTACTTGTCCATCAACCGACGGTGATATGGATCTCGAGCGAGCATCCGATTCTCCTAGGAGCGCCACCAACGGCTCGGAACCACCTTCGCCTCGACCAACAAGAATCGTAGCATGGGCCGTGGATCGAAGCGGTCGGCTAGCTTCCGCGAGATACTGTGCCGCGGACGACGATCGGATGAGCTGGTGCCATGCGCGGGGAGCGACCGGCGACTCGACGAGGAGTAGGTCAGCGATGGTTTCTGTGACAGACTGGACGGAACTTGAATCCACTGCCCGAGCGGCGGAAGCCTCGGGCGGTTCGGTCGGATTCGCGATCGTGGCACCGGATGGCGAGACCTTGGCCCGCAACGGCGACCGTCGGTACGGCGCCGCCAGTACGGTCAAGATTCCGCTGATGGTCGAGCTGTATCGCCAGCTCGATCGCGGTGAGCGTGCGCTTGACGACCAATACCGTCTCCGCCATGACGATCTGGCGGCCGGCAGCGGCGTGCTTCTCCATTTGCATGAGGGCATCGAGCTGACGCTTGGTGACCTCGTCTATTTGATGATCAGCATTAGTGACAACACGGCGACGAACGTGCTCATCGATTTGGCCGGGATGGAGCGGGTGAACGCCACGATGCGGTCGCTGGGAATGGTTGACTCGACACTCGGCCGAAAGATGAAGGGCCGCCCGGCGGAGGCGGACGAAGAGGAGAACTGGGCAACGCCGAACGACTATGCAACGGTCGTGGGAGCGATTCTCGACGGCGCGGCCGCCACCGCCGAATCGTGCGCGCGCATGGTGGATATGCTTGAAAAGCAACAGAATAAGCGCCGGATCGCTCGCTACCTGCCGGAGGCGGAAGGGATCCGATGGGGGACGAAGACCGGAAGCGTGCTCGGTGTCACCAACGATGTCGGATTTGTTATCTCCGGCAAGGGGAGGTTGATCGTCAGCGTCTTCTGCGAGAACTTGCCGGATCAGCATGCTGGCGAACAGGTCATCGGCGAGATCAGCCGGGCAGCGATGAAGACAACCGGCATCGCGGCCCCGCTCTACACATCGTAGACAATGAGGCGTGGCTCAGCTGGAGGCGACGCTGGCAGTGATCCAGTCGCCGTGCAGCAACACGTCCCACGCCTCGTTTCTCTACCGGCCTAGTCGATTGGGGGAACAACATCGGGTCGAGTAGCCGGCGCGGAGGCATCGCGATCGCGGTATCTTGGGCGCCAGCGTGAACCGGAGCGACCGCGGTCGCCGGTTTGAGCGTTCGCTATGTGAGGAAAGGGGCTATCGTGTCCGAATCGGTCTCAGACGAGCGGAATTTCGATGGGCTGCTCCGCTGGCGCTGCATCGGCCCGGTCCGCGGCGGCCGGGTGGTCGCGGTGAGCGGCAGCTATGCCGATCCCGGTACGTTTTACTTTGGAGCGGTCGCCGGCGGCGTCTGGAAAACGACCAATGGCGGCGTCTACTGGCGGCCGGTCACCGACGGATTTCTGACCACCGCCTCGGTCGGGGCCCTGGCCGTCGCGCCGTCGGACTCGAACGTGATCTATGCCGGCACCGGCGAAACGACGATCCGGATCGATGTCTCGCATGGCGACGGCGTCTACAAGAGCACGGACGCGGGGAGGACTTGGACCAACGTCGGGCTCCGCGATACCCGCCATATCGGCAAGATCCGGGTCCATCCGCACAACCCGGAGGTGGTCTGGGTGGCGGCGCTCGGCCACGCCTTTGGCCCGAACCGGGAGCGCGGCGTCTTCAAGAGCGAGGATGGCGGCTCGACCTGGAAGCAGGTCCTATTCGTTTCGGAGCAGGCGGGGGCGGTCGATCTGAGCGTCGATGAGACCAATCCGCGCATCCTGTACGCCACGATCTGGGAAGCGTTCCGGTCGCCGTGGATGATCTCTTCGGGCGGCCCCGAGAGCGGGCTGTGGCGTTCCGTCGATGGTGGCGACACGTGGGAGGACATTTCGCGACACCCGGGGCTGCCGGTGGGCACCCTGGGGAAGCTCGGCGTTGCCGCCTCGCCGGCAAAGCCGGGTCGCGTCTGGACCCTGATCGAGCATGCCAAAGAGGGCGGCCTCTACCGCTCGGACGACTACGGCGATCACTGGGAGAAGGTCAGCGACAACCAGAATCTCGTTTCTCGAGCCTGGTATTACATTCACCTGACGGCCGACCCGGAGGACGCCGACACCGTCTGGGTCAACAACCTCGAATTCTGGAAGAGCTCGGACGGCGGCAAGACGTTTGAGGAGTACGCCACGCCCCACGGCGACAACCATGACCTCTGGATCGACCCGCGCAACAACCAGCGGATGATCCAGGGCAACGATGGCGGCGCTTGTATCTCGTATGACGGCGGCCACACATTTTCGACGATCTACAACCAGCCGACCGCGCAGTTCTACCACCTCGGGATCGACACCAAGGAGCCATACACCGTGTATGGCACCCAGCAGGACAACTCCAGCATCGGCGTTCCCAGCCGGGTCAACCACGCCGCCGTCACCTGGCAAGATTCCTTCCTGGCCGGCACCGGCGAGAGCGGCTACATCGTGCCGAAGCCGGACGATCCCGATGTGATCTACGTCGGCGCCATTGGCTCCTCACCTGGCGGTGGCAACGCGCTCCAACGCTACGACCGGCGGACCGACCAGATCCGGCTCATCACCTCCTGGCCGGAGAGCATGGGCGGCACCGGCGCCAGCGAGCTGAAGCAGCGGTTCAACTGGACCTATCCGATCGTCTTTTCCCCGCACGATCCCAACACCGTCTACATCGGCGGCGATCGTGTGCTGCGCACGACCGATGACGGTCATAGTTGGGAGCCGATCAGCCCGGACCTGACGCGGGCCGACCCGGAAACGCTGCAAGCGACCGGCGGCCCCGTCAACAAGGATGCGATCGGGGCGGAAACCTACGCCACCGTCTACTCCTTCATCGAGTCGCCGCATGAGGCCGGCGTCTTCTGGTCCGGCTCCGACGACGGGCTGATCCACGTCAGCCGCGACGGCGGCAAGAGCTGGCAGGACGTGACCCCGCCCGACCTCCCCGAGTGGACCATGATATCCGGGATCGAGCCTTCGCCGTTCGATCAGGGGACGGTCTATGTCGCCGGCACCCGGTACAAGCTCGACGACTACCGGCCCTACCTCTACGTGACGCGGGACCATGGCGAGCACTGGTCACGAATCGACGCCGGTATCCCGGCCGACGATTTCACCCGCGTCATCCGGTGCGATCCGACGAAAGCCGGGCTCCTCTATGCCGGGACCGAGACCGGCGTCTACGTCTCCTTCGATGATGGGGCGCATTGGCGGCGGTTTCAACTCAACCTGCCGGTGGCGCCGATTTACGATCTCCTCGTCAAGGGAACCGACCTGGTGGCCGGCACGCATGGCCGCTCGATCTGGATCCTGGACGACCTGACGCCGCTGCACGCGGCGGCGGCCGGCGTTCCTGCCGGCGAGCCGTATCTCTTCGCGCCGCGCTCGACCGAGCGCTGGTTGCCGGGAATCGACTGGAGCGGCGCGGTCAAGGCCACGACCAACTACTTGGGATCGCGCGGCGGCGGCTACGAGGTCGAGACCACGGCCGACGGCGAGCTTGTCACCACCTTTCTCGATGCCGGGGAGAACGCTCCCCGCGGCGCCATCGTGACGTACCTCTTGCCGGAAGATGCCGACCCCGAGCGGCCAATCGCGTTGACCTTCAAGAAGGCGTCGGGCGAGGAGGTCCGCTCGTTCACCAGCCGGACCGAGGACGACGAAGCCGTCGCCAAGGAGCGGCGGGTGCCGGCGAAGGCCGGTTGGAACCGGTTCGTTTGGGACTTGCGGTACGCCCCGGCGACCAAGATCGAGGGCAAAGACCCGCCAACGGAAGAGACGATCGCCGGCCCAATCGTGGCGCCGGGAGAATACGAGGTCACACTCAAGGTTGGCGACGAGGAGCGGACGCGGACGTTCTCGGTGGTGAAGCCGGCGAACCGGCCCGCCAGCCAGGCGGACCTGGAGGCGCAGGAAGATCTGCTGCTGCGGGTTCATCGGCAGGTCGACCGGACCGTGATCGCGATCAACCGGATGCGGGATGTACGCGAGCAGCTTGACGGTTGGGCGAAGCGGACCAAGAGCCGGGAAGGAACCGAGAGCATCGCCGAGGCGGCCGAGGCGCTGCGGGACAAGGTGCTCGAGATCGAAAAGACGCTGCTCGTGCCCGATCTGCGGCCGGGGTGGGCCGATGCGCTCAACGAAGGGGTCAAGCTCCTGGCCAAGCTGGCCGGCTTGACGCCGCTGGTCGCGCTCGGCGACTACCGGCCGACCGCCGCCGCCGAGGCCGTCTTCGCCGACCTAACGGAGCGGATCGACGCCGAAATCGACCGGTTCGACGCGCTCGTCAAGGACGATTTGCCACCGTTCGTGGCGCAAGTCAAGAAGGCAAAACTGGACGTGGTGATCGTTGCTTGATTGGCGCGAGGCCGACGACGACGGAGGAATGGATGAAGATCACCAATGTCGAGGCGATCCCGGTCTGGGGAGGGGCCCGAAACTTTCTCTTCGTCGTGGTCGATACCGACGAGGGCATCTCCGGGGTGGGCGAGGCCGGCATTACCGGCCGCGAGCTGGCGGTCGCCGGGGTGATCGAGCACTTCCGGCCGTTGCTGATCGGCCAGGACCCGATGCGGACCGAGCATATCTGGCAATGGCTGTTTCGGGGCGGCTTCTTTCCCGCCCAACGCATCATTGCCAGCGCCATCGCCGCGATCGACATCGCGCTCTGGGATATCAAAGGGAAGGCGCTCAACGTCCCGCTGTATGAGCTGTTCGGGGGGCGGGTGCGTGACAAGGTGGTCTGCTATCCCCACAACGTCGGGCACGAGATGGAGATTGCGCCGCTGGTCGAGTCTTGTTTGGAGACCAAGGAAGCGGGTTGGAAGTTCGTTCGCTGGGGTCTACCGTCCGACGGACCCATCCTGGAGCCGCGGCCGGCGGTTGACGCCGCGATTGCTCAGTTCGCGGCGGTCCGGGAAGCGCTCGGCGATGAGATCGAGATCTGCTTTGATATCCACACCCGGCTCGATCTGCCCGACGCGCTTCGGCTCTGTCGGGCGGTCGAGCCGTTCCGGCCGTTTTTCATCGAGGATCCGCTACGCTCCGAGAACCCGGACTCGTTCAAGACGTTGCGGTCCCGGACCGCGGTGCCGCTGGCGGCGGGCGAGCACTTCAGCTCCAAATGGGAGTTCCGGCAACTGATCGAAGAGGAGTGGATCGACTACGCCCGGATCGATCTCTGTATCGCCGGCGGCTTCACCGAGGCGCGAAAAATTGCCGGCTGGTGCGAGACGCACTACATTTCGCTGGCGTTGCACAATCCGTTGGGTCCGATCTCGGCGGCCGCCTGCTTGCAGCTCAACCTGGCGACGCCGAACTTCGCGGTCCAGGAGCAGCCGCGGGCAACCGGCACCGTCTTGACCGATGTGGTGCCGGTGCAGCCCGAATGGCGGGACGGGTATCTCTGGCCGTCGGTGCGCCCCGGTCTCGGGGTCGAGCTCGACCGGGCAGCGGCCAAAGCCCATCCGTTTCAGATGACCGATTTACCGCAACTCCGTCGCGCCGACGGCAGCTTCACTAACTGGTAGCCACGACCCGGTGGCCGGTCCGGCCGAACATCCAAGAGTCTTGGCTACAAACAATTTTGGGACACGGAAGGAATCGCACCATGGAGACCGCGACGCTACCTGGTCTGCACGTCGTCCCAATCCGGTACAACGGTCACCAGCCGGCGGCTTCCGACGGGGATCCGGTTGATGCCTACGCCGCGTCCGGCGCCTACGACCTGCTCGGCGAGACGACCATCTCGGAGCCAGTGTTCCCGGAGGATCGGCGGGCTGATGAGCCGACCTTCAACCTCGGCCTGCTCGGGGGCGAGATCGCGGATGCGGTGGCCGTGGGCCGGCGGGCGGGAAAGCCGGTGCTGGTGGTCGGGGGCAACTGCGCCTCGGTGCCCGGCGTCATCGGCGGCTTGCAACAGGCTCATGGCGCCGCCGCCCGCATTGGCTTGGTCTGGTTCGACGCCCATGGTGATTTCAACACGCCACGAACCACGCTGACCGGGATGTTGGGCGGGATGCCGGTCGCGGTCGCCGCCGGGCTGGCCTTTCCGCATTGGCGAGAGCTGTCGCGGCAGCCGGCGCCGCTGCCGACCGACCGTATCTTGATGGTCGATGTTCGCAATCTCGACGAGCCGGAGGAGCAGCTCATTCGCGCCACCGATGTCGTGATCGCGTCACCGGGGCCGGGGTTTCCCGGTGCGGACCTGGAGCAATCGGTAGCCGATCTGGCTGCCCGGTGTGACTTCCTGTACCTGCACATCGACTCCGACATCCTCGATGAGCGCTATGTGCCAAACCACCGGACGAAGGAGCCGAACGGACCCACGATGGAGCAAGTCGTGAGCGCGATCGAGACGGTGATGGCCACCGGCAAGGTGGTGACCTTTGCCATCGTCTCGGTCTGGTCCGATGGTGATGGGGGCGACGTCGCGGTTGGCTCCGGCGTCGAGCTGTTGCGGAATGGTCTGGAATCCTGGCGCCGGCATGGCTCCCCGATTGATAACGGAGGTTGAGCCAAAGCGGGAAGCGCGGACCGATCAAGGCGCGGGTGAGCGCCGGCGGCCGAAGCCGACGAGTCGGCTCTCGAGGACGACTACCACAAGGAGGAAGAGCCCGCGAATGGCCTGCTGCCAGTAGGGGTTGAGGTTCGCCAGTTCGAGCAGGTTGATGATGACGCCGAGCAGCAGCACTCCGACGAGGGTAGTGCCCACCGATCCTAGGCCGCCAGTCAGCAGCGTACCGCCGACGACGACGGCCGCGATCGCGCTCAGCTCCCAGCCAATCGCCTCGTTCGGATTGCCGCTGAAGGCCTGGGCCGCCAGGATCGCGCCGGCCAGCCCGGCCAGCCCGGCCAGGGCGCCCGAGATGACGTAGGCCACGACCACGACCGCGACCGGCAGTGTCACCACCAAGCCGTATGATTGGTCGCCGCGCTCGACGCTCCACTCCACCAGGCGCAGATAGTTGAGCTCGATGAAGCCGTTCGTGAATGCCTCGAGGGCGAGCCGCGCCACCGAGTTATCGGCCAGCCAGAGCGCCAGCCCGCGCCCGGCCAGCAGCGTGGCCAGGGTGACGATAAACGGCTGAATCTCGAAGCGGGCGATGACGCCGCCGATAAAGGCGCCGGCCGCCGCCCCAACCAGGACGGCGACCGACCCCACCGAGAGGTGGCCGGGATGGCAAGATCATCAACTTGGCGGCCCAGGCCGGACGGCGGGGCGAGGCGGTGGTCCTGAGCTGTTGTGCCAGCAAGGCAGCTGTTAACAGCGTGACGCGGTCGATGGCGCTGGCGCTCGCCGAGCACAAGATCAACGCCAACGCGTTCGCGCCCGGGGTTGTGGACACTCCGGCTTGGGAACAGGTCGATCGCCGGTTCGCGGAGTTGCTGGAGCTACCGGTGGGTGAGCCCAAGCGCCGCGCGGTCGCCACGATCCCGCTGGGCCGGATCCAACAACCGGAGGACATTGCCGGCGTGGCGATCTTCCTCGCCTCCGCCGAATCCGACTACGTCACCCAGCAGGCGTTTAACGTGGCCAGGGGGAACTGGCCAAGCTAATCAATGGAGTCGCGGCAGGGTGGTGAGAAGAACCCGGAAAGCGGAAAACCACGGCTGCCCAATCGGCAAGGCCGCGCCGGGGGCCCGACCGGGCCAGCCGGATCACCGGCGCGGAAGCTGGTTCCCGTAAGCGACTGATGCCGCGGCCGCCGGAAGATGAGAGTTTTCTCATACTGTTCTCACCGGTGGCTCATTGGCAGCCATTAATGTGGAGGAACACTTCGAGGTGCGCCATGCCTCGCCGGTGCCCGGCATCAAGTGACTAGCGCGGACAGGTGGCGCCGGCGGCCCGCGGGCCGGGTGGATCACCAAAGCTGTTGGCAGTCGGGCTGGTTCAGCGCATCAGAGGACTGGCTCGCCGTCGCTGAAGGAGACGCTTATGGACGACCGAAATTTCGAGCAATTGGCGCGAGAGCTGGGGACGAGCGGATCCCGCCGCCACACGCTGCGGGCGCTGGCCGGAGCCGCGCTGGCCGCGCCTCTGGCGCTGTTCGACCACGGCCCCGCTTCGGCCCAGACCACGTTCTGCAGGCGACGCTGCTTCGACGGCCAGGAGTGTCGCAACGGCCGCTGCCGGAACGGCCGTCTTCAACCCGGAGAGCGATGCAAACGACGTGAGCCCCGTGCTTGCCGGTCCGGCGATTGTCACTGTCGACTTAATCGCCGCCGCGACCGTGGACCGAAGCGGCTCTGCGACTGCCGCTAAGTCGTCACGGCGAGGCTCGGACGGCGATCGCCGGTTCGATGCTCAGTGGTCCGTGGCGCGAGTTCGAACGTTGCCGCGACCGAGTCGCCCGCGAGGTGGAACGGGCCGCGCCCCGGCCTACGGGAAGCGTCTCCCGAGGGACGAGGCGCCGGACGGCGACCAGGTGGGAGCGCTGTCGCGGTCGTGTTCAGACATCGAACTGCCCCGTGTGGAAGTGGACTCTCGCTCCAATGCTCCCCTGTGCGATGATGCACCGCCACCGCCGTCTCGGCCGCTACGCTGGTAGCTAGAAGAGTCTCGGGGAGGATCGTTATGCGTCGGTTCGCCTGGCTCGTCCCAGTGGTTGCCGTGATCCTGGTCGGCATCGTTGCGCTTGGTCCGCCTTCTGCCGCCAGTGCCCAGGAGGCCACACCCGCGGCCGACGGGCACCTGCCCGAAACGGCCACCTTCGAGCGGGTGACGTTCGCCACGGGCATCGATCTGATGAGCCCTGCCGACCTGTTGGTGGTTCGTATCGGGCTCGAATCGGGGTCCGAGATTCGAGTCGATGAAAGTGATCCGTCGATCGGATTCTTCCTGGTGCAGTCCGGGACGTTCATCGTCCGGGTTGGGGGTCCGATCACGGTCACTCGCGGCGCTGGCTTGGACGAGGCGATGGCTACCGTCGAAGCGACCGGCGATCTCAGCGCCGTTCTGGAGCTCGTGGCTGATGGCGATGCCGTGACGTTGGAAGCGGGTGATGCCGCGTACATTCCGGGCAGCGTTGCCTGGGAGATCCGCAATGATGGTCAAGAGCGGGCCACGGGGCTCGCCTTTCTGATCGCGCCAGCCGAGGGCATGATGGGCGAGGCCACACCGGTGCCGTAGCTCATTCCCGCGACCGCGAGTTCGTCAGCAACGAGCAGACCAGCCGGTCTCGGTCGAACGAGCCAGGATGACCGTTGATGTCATCCTGGCTCGTTGCATGTCGGTCAGACTCTCTGTGACCGTGACCGTGACCGTGACCGGCGATCTGTAACGTTCCGACGCGGGGCTCAGCAAGGGGTCGTCACCAACAGCTCAGCCGTGGCGGTGGCGCCACGGCCAGAGCCGCGCGCATTCTTCTCCGCACGGTCCATACCCGGATTCCATATTACGTCTCACGACTCCGCCCAAACCGGAACCGTGAGCCCATGGTTGCCGCCGTAGGTTGCCGGCGGCGGCGAGGACCATCCCCGCAGCAGCTCGGGCGCGAGTTGGTAGACCGCGACCCCGAGCGGGCGGCAGGTGGGGAGAGGATCGCCCGCGTCTGGTCCCCACAGCGGAACCGAGAGGTCGCCGCCGGGACAGGTTGAGAGGGCACAGAGGAGGTCGATCTCGGCGAAGAACTCGAAGAAATCACCTTGCCGCGCCGGGCTGGCCTTCATGAAGTACTTTCCGTCCGCGTTGAGGCCGGTGACCTGGAAGACATTGAGCACGTCATGGACGTCAAATTCGGTCAGGTGGTACGGCAGGATGGCCCGGGTCAGGTTCGAGTGACAATGGAAGTCGAACTCTTCCCCGGTCAAGATCTTGTTGACATACGGATCGCAGCGGGCGCCGAGCAGGTCGTGGCAGCGGCCGCCGTCCGGATCGACCCCGTACTTGATCGTCTCGTTGGTGATGGTCAGCATCGGCCGCAGGTAGGGGAGGATTGACCAGAGCCGGTGATGCGTGGTCAGGTGCGTGCTTTCGAGCTGCCGGGTGCGCGCCGCCCAAAACCGCTCGCGCGGATTGTTCAGGTTCCAGACGTTGAAGTCGCCGACTTGCGGTCCCGCCACGGCGACGATGCGGCACAGTTGGCCGGCCCTGACCGGCCAGGCCCGGCCGGTTCGGATCGGGATCGTGAACTCATCGACCAGGGTTCGCCGCTCGGTCGCCGCTAATCGGTCGTAAAAATCGTGATCGACCGTGAGCGTCGTCGGCTCGGCGGGGAGATACGTCCAGGGCTGACTCGCCATGCGGGCTCCTCTCGATAGGCAACCGGTTCGTTGCCGCCGATCATAGCCCGCCGGCCGTAATCAGACCAAAGGGTCGGGTGTGGCAACCGCCGTCAGCAGGGCCGAGAGCTCGGGGATGGTTGGCCGGCGGTCGGGGTCAATTTCCAGGCAGGCATCGATGACCGAGGCGAACGGCCGCGGCAGGCGGCGGAGCGTGAGTAAGGGGGCGAACGGGACATCGGGTTGGGGGGCATCGGTCGCCGTGGCGTCGTCGTCGAACGGCGTTTCGGCGGTGGCCGCCGCGAACAGCACGGCGCCAATGCCCCAGACGTCGGATTTTGGCCCGATGATCCCGCCGTGGTTTTGCTCCGGCGACATGTAGCCGTAGGAGCCGACCCCGCCCCGGCAGTTGCCCGGGGGCCGGGCAATGCTGAGGTCGAGGAGTTTGGCGATGCCAGCGCTGGCGATGATGTTCGATGGTTTGACGTCGAGGTGAATCATCCGCTGCTGGTGCAGGTAGTGGATGGCGGAGCAGAGATGCAGCCCCAGATAGGCGACCTCGACCGCCCGCAGCCGCTTGTCGCGCCGCTCGATGAGATGGGAGAGGGTTTCCCCGCCCAGCGTTTCTAGGATGACGATCGGTTGCGGCGAGGTCATCGTTTCGTAGGCGCGGACAATGTGGGGGTGGGTAAGGCGTTGGAGCAGCTTGCCCTCGCGGAGCAGCCGCCGGCGGGCCGACGCCTTCTCGAGCTTGTCCGGGCGGATCGTTTTGACGACGCAGCGGGCCGACCGCGCGTCGCTCCAAGCATCGTAGACGTCGAGGTCGTTGCCGCGTCGGATATGAGCGATGATCCGGTAATCGCCGGTGAGCTGATGGCCGGCGCCGAAGGGTGGCGGACCGTCGTCCTTGCCCGCATTGTCGTCGCTATACGGGGTGCGATCGGTCATGCCGGGACCACCTCGGTGGCGGCCAGCCGTGCGGTCAGCTCGGCCGGCGGCGGGGTCAATTGGTGCAGGCGGTAGAGGGCGGCATAGGTGCCGTCGCGCGCCAGCAGATCGACGTGGGTGCCCGATTCCACCACTCGGCCGAGATCGAGGACCACGATCCGGGTCGCCTCGCGCACCGTGAGCAGATTGTGGGAGACGATGATGGTGGTGCGGCCGCTGATCAGGCGGCGGATCGGAGCCAGGATCCGCTCGCTCGATTCGGCGTCCAGCCCTGTCGTCGGCTCGTCGAGAATCAGAATCGGCGCGTCGCGGATCATCGCCCGGGCAATGGCGACCCGTTGCCGCTGACCGCCCGAGAGCGCCCGGCCGCGCTGCCCGGCGCGGGTCTGATACCGTTCCGGCAGGGTCAGAATGAAGTCGTGAGCGTCGGCCGCTTTGGCGGCGGCGATCACCTCGGCATCGGTGGCATCGCGCCGGCCGAAGGCGATGTTGTTCCAGATCGTGTCGTCGAGAATCAGCGTCTCCTGCAGCACCACCGCCATCTGATCGCGCATGCTCTCCAGGTCGAGTGAGCGCAGGTCGTGGCCATCGAGCAGGATGCGGCCGGCGCTGGGGTCGGCGAACCGGAGTAACAGCTTCAGCAGGGTTGATTTGCCGGCGCCGCTCTGGCCGACGATCGCCAGCGTCTCTCCTGGTTCAACGGTGAAGGAGACATCGGTGAGGGCGTTGGTGCGCGCTTCGGTGTAGCGATAGCCGACGCCCTCGACCGTGACCTGGCCGCGGGCCGACTCCAGCCGGCGGGCGTCCGGGGCGACCGAGACCGCCGGTTGCTGGTCCAGCAGCTCGATGATGCGGTCGGCGCCGGCGGTGGCGGCGAAGACCTCGTTGACGAGGCTGGTCAAGCCGCGGATGGGACTATAGAGCTGGCTGAGGAAGGCGAGGAAGGCGAGCAGCCCGCCGAGGGTCAACCGCCCTTGCGATAGCTCCCAGGTGCCGGCGGCGACCACCACGAGTACGCCGCCCAGCTCCAGAATGCCGACGATCGGGCTGAAAATGGCGCGAAGCCGCTCGAGCGAGAGCTGGGCGGCGAAATCGCCCCGCGCTTCGCGATTGAAGCGGGCAAAATCCTGGTCCTGCCGGTTGTAGGCTTGGACCAAGGCGGCATTGGCGAGGCTTTCCTCGGCCACCGCCGTGATGGCGCCGTCCCACTGGCGTTGCTCGCGGGAAATCTGCTTGATCCGGCGCGAAAAGCGCCGGGCGGCAATCCAAAATGGCGGGGCGACGATGAACGAGATAAGCGCCAGCCGCCAGTCGATGATGAACAGCGCCGCGCTGAAGAAGACGATCTTCAGCAGGTAGGTGATGGCGGAGGTGGCATCACTGACCAGGAGCTGGCCAATCTCGTCCACGTCATCGGTGAGCCGGGTCAGAATGTCACCCAGGCGCTGGCGCTCGAAGAATTCGAGGGGCAGCGATTGGACGTGGCGGAAGACGCGGTTGCGCATATCGAGCAGAAAGCGCTCGCCGACCCAGGCCGAGAGGTAGTCACGAGCGAAGGAGAGGATGCCGCCACCAACGGTGAGGCCGAGGTAGGTGAGGGCGATGGGGAGCAGCAGGCCGATATCACCGGGGACGAGCACATCGTCGATCAGGCGGCCGTAGAGAGCGATGGTCGCGGTTTCCAGCAGCGGGCCGACCGAAATGAGGACCAGGGAGAGCGCGATCAAACGCCGGTACGGCCGGGCATCCGGCCAGAACCGCCGGACCGTGTCGCGCAACGAGTTCAACGGCGCGGCCGCCACACCCGCCTCCCCCTCGGATTCGGGGACGAAGCGCCGCGTCAGCTCGTTGAGACGTTGCATGCCCGTTCCTTCACGCCGTTGTCACAGCAGAACGACCCCGTGCAGGCACAAGGTCGTCATATCTACCACAAATGTCGGCCGAGGGTCACGCACCCCGGTGTCTATGCTCGGGACCGCCTGCCGCGGTGGCTTCGCTTCCAGCTGGCCGCGGGCTAGCGACGGGGCGAGATGGCCAATCCTGGATTCGCAAGACGTTGACTCAGGCGAACGATCGCGGAAAGCGGGCCGGAGGCATCAGTGAAGACG